>CAJKZO010000132.1:0-5135 GCA_905204365.1 uncultured Collinsella sp. | reverse complement strand
CGCTTATAGGCATCGATGGTAAAGCGGGTCTGCTTCTCCAGGATCATGGTGGTCATGAGAGTATCCTGAGCATGGGCCATGATGAAGGTCATCTCCATCTCGCCACCGCCGGCCTCCTGCGAAAGCAGTTTGGTCTGCGTGTCGTGGGCGCCGATGAGCGCATCGCTGGCATCCTTGTGCAGCTGCTCGGCCTTCTCAAAATCACCCTCGCGAGCAGCATCGAGCGCTGCAAGCAGATCGGTCTGGGCGTCACCTGCGTATGCGACGATCTCGAATCCAACCATCGAGATTTCTTCTTTGGTTGCCATATTGCGTTCCTTTCACATATGAACCAATGGAGAGCATCGCGTCCGGGCATACGCGCTGCGTTCTGTATGGCAGAAACAATAACATTCAAACAAAAAAGAACAGCGCAAAACGTAATTTCGAGCTACGAACGGTCACTTTTCGCCCGTGAACGGTTTTTAAATCAATCTGAACAATATCGAACACAGTTAGCGGCAACCCAAACAGGACCGCACCCTAACGCAAATCGCGCACCGTATCGCCCTCTACGAGCACACCGGGGATCAGCATGTGCTCCACGCCAGACGCACCCCCATCGGCGCCGGCGATCTTATCGACTGCCCACATGCCGACACGCTTGTTGTCAAAGCGCACCGTGGTCAGGCGACGGTCGGGCACGATATCGCCCAGGCTGTCGTCAACACCCACCACGCTCACGTCCTGGGGCACGCGCTTCCCGCGCGACTCGAGCCCACGGATGCAGCCGTAGGCCATGGCGTCGTTGGAGGCATAAATGGCCGTGCAGGTCGGATCATCCGCAAGCACCTGGCCGGCAGCATACCCGCTCTGTGCCGTCCAATCGCCACGAACGAGTCGCGGTGGCTCAATGCCATGCGCGCGCAATGTCTCGCGCCAGCCTTCCTCGCGCCGCATGCCCGAAAGCGAGCGCTCGGGGCACGAGATAAAGTGCACGGTTTTGTGCCCCCGCCCCAGCAAGTACTCGACCACCTGGCGCGAGCAATCGAACTGGTCGTTATCGACCGTTGAACAGAGCGGGTGCTCCAACATCGTAACGAGCACTGTCTGCATGCCGGGCAGTGGCTCGAAGGTTCCAAAGTCCGCCGGCATGCGATTCATGATCACGACCATGCCATCCACCGGCAGTGCGCTCATGCGCGACGATGCGCTCTCGAGGGTATACGGATGCCCATCTACTTTCGTGAGGGTAATGGCGTATCCGTGCTTATCGGCGGCGGCAGCAAAGCCCTCCATACGGTCGAGGTTGCCTGTACCGGTAATGTTGAACATGGCGACGCCGACGGTCTTAAACTTGCCACGGCGCAACGATCGACCGGCAAAATTGGGGCGATACCCCAGCTCGCGCATGGCGGCACGCACGCGTTCCTTGGTCTCGGGGCGCACGCTGGGCGAATCGTGCACGGTGCGCGAGACCGTCTGCTCCGAGACGCCCGCGAGACGCGCCACGTCCTTAACGGAAACCGATTTTTTAACAGCGGCCATAGGTCGATCTTTCTATGTCAACGATGCCATCGCGGGCATCCCAACAGACAAAATGAACGCCTCCAAGTATATCCAACGCCTCCCCCGCAATACGCTCACCACCCAAAACCTACCGTTCACCGACAATCCTGCTTCCCCAAACGGCTTTTGTCGCCCAAATGTTAACGTTGCCATTGCGCAAACACAGAGCCACCGGGCGGCTCAACCGTTTACGCATAAGGAATAGGCGGTTCGCAGGCACGGGAACCACCGATTCGCGTCTTTTATTTGTGTCACAAAATGGCAACGTCAACATTTTGGCAACCGAAAGTCAAAAGCTACCATCGTTGCTAACCCACCGACTCTTAGGAGCTTTGCATGGAGCAACTCATCGCCATCATCGAAAAGGGCCAGCCCTTTTTCAACGCGATCGCCCGTAACAAGTACCTCAAGGCGATCCGCGACGGCTTTATCTCCGTCATCCCCATCATCATCTTCTCGTCCATCTTTTGCCTGGTAGCCTCGGTCCCCAACATCTGGGGTTTCTACTGGCCCGATGACATCAACAACGCCCTGTGGAAGTGCTACAACTACTCCATGGGCATCCTGGCCATCGCCTGCGCCGCCACCACGGCCAAGCACTTCGCCGACGCCCAGAACCGCGATCTGCCCAAGAACAACCAGATCAACTTCATCTCGTGCATGTGCGCGGCCATCATCGGCTTCTTGCTCCTTTCGAGCGATACCATCGCCACGGATGCCGCCAGCGGCTTCAACACCACCTACCTTGGTTCCAAGGGCCTGCTGACCGCCTTCATCGCTGCGTTTGTGACCGGCATCATCTACAAGTTCTTCATTAAGCGCAACATCACCGTCAAGATGCCCGAGCAGGTCCCGCCCAACATCTCGCAGACCTTCAAGGACATCATCCCCTTCTCCGTCTGCATCACCTTCTTTTGGGTCTTTGACATCGTCTTCCGCGCTGCTTTTGGCTTCTGCTTCGCCCAGGGCGTCATCCAGGTGTTCCAGCCCCTGTTCACCGCTGCCGATGGCTACATCGGCCTCGCTGTGATCTACGGCGCCATGAGCCTGTTCTGGTTCGTGGGCGTCCACGGCCCCTCGATCGTCGAGCCCGCCATCGCCGCCGCTCTCGTTGCCAACATGACCGACAACCTGGCTGCGTTCCAGGCCGGCCAGCACGCTTCCGCTGTCCTGACCCAGGGTGCCCAGTACTTCGTCGTCTGCATGGGCGGCACCGGCGCCACGCTTGTCCTGGTCTTTATGTTCTGCTTCCTGGCCAAGTCCCAGGAGATGCGCGCCGTCGGTAAGGCCGCCATCGTTCCCGTCTGCTTCGCTGTCAACGAGCCGCTGCTGTTCGCCGCGCCCATCGTGCTCAACCCCGTCTTCTTTGTCCCGTTTGTCTTTGCCCCGATCGCCAACATCTGGATCCTCAAGATCTTTATCGACTTCTTGGGCATGAACGGCTTTATGTACACCCTGCCTTGGACTGTCCCCGGCCCCATCGGCACCATCATGGGTCTGGGCTTCCAGCCGCTCGCCTTTGTGATGCTCGCCCTTATCCTGGTCGTCGACTTCGTTCTGTACTATCCGTTCTTCCGTGCCTATGACGCCCAGAAGTGCGCCGAGGAGGCCGAGATTTCCGAGGAGGAGCTCGCCGCCAAGAACGCCGAGAAGGCCGCCAAGCTTAACGATGCCTTCCAGGGCAAGGCTGACGCCAAGAGCGTTGCCGCCGGCGCTGCTGCCGATGCCGTGAAGGCCGACTCCCCCGCCGCTTCTGCAGCATCCGCTGCCGAGGCAACGACCGCCAGCGACCTCAACGGCAAGCGCGTGCTCGTGCTCTGCCAGGGCGGCGGAACCTCGGGCCTGCTCGCCAACGCGCTGGCCAAGGCCGCCAAGGAGCGCGGCATCAATCTTGAGACCGCTGCCGAGGCCTATGGCAACCACGTTGACATGCTCCCCGACTTTGACCTGGTCGTCCTGGCCCCGCAGGCTGCCAGCTACTTGGCCGACCTGCAGAAAGACTGCGAGCGCGTGGGCAACAAGTGCGTCGCCTGCCGCGGTAAGCAGTACATCGAGCTCTCCCAGAACGGCGACAAGTCTCTCGCCTTCGTCTCCGAGCAGCTTTCGAAATAAGTAACACCCAGGGCCAGCCGACCACCAACAGCCGGCTGGCCCTTCGATTTAGACGATTGGATCATCATGTCCGTTAACCCCGCTAGCGTCACCAACCCGCCTGCGCAGTTTCCCGAGGGCTTTGTCTTTGGCGGCGCCACTGCTGCTTACCAGGTAGAGGGCGAGACCCGCACCCACGGTAAGGGCAAAGTCGCCTGGGATGACTTCTTGGAGGCCCAAGGGCGCTTCTCCCCCGATCCCGCTTCGGACTTCTACAACCAGTACCCCGTCGATCTGGAGCTGTGCGAGGAGTTCGGCATCAACGGCATTCGCCTCTCCATCGCCTGGAGCCGCATCTTCCCCAACGGCACCGGCAAGATCAACCCCGAGGGCGTCCAGTTCTACCACGATCTCTTCGCCGAGTGCCACAAGCACCACGTTGAGCCGTTTGTCACGCTGCATCACTTTGACACGCCGCTTCCCCTCTTTGAGAAGGGCGACTTCCTCAACCGCGAGACCATCGACGCCTTTGTGGACTTTGCCACCTTCTGCTTTAAGGAGTACGCCGACCAGGTGACCTACTGGTTCACCTTTAACGAGATCTGGGCCGACGCCTCCAACACCTACATCGAGGGCACCTTCCCCGGTGGCGTCAAGGCACATCTTGCCGAGGCCTTCCAGTGCGAGCACAACATGATGCTCGCCCACGCCAAGGCAGTACTGGCCTTCCACAACGGCGGTTTTAAGGGCAAGATTGGCGTCATTCAGTCGCTGGAGTTCAAGTACCCGCTCAACGAGAACGACCCCGCCGACATCAAAGCCGCCAACAACGAGCACGTGCTGCAAAACCAGTTCTTGCTCGACGCCACCTTCCGCGGCGACTACGCGCCCGACACCCTCGAGTGCGCTAACCGCCTGGCTGCCGTCTCGGGCGGCACCATCGAGATCTTGGACGAGGACCTCGAGATTATGCGCGAGGCCGCGCTCTACAACGATTACCTGGGCGTTAACAACTACCAGTGCCGTTTCTTGAAGGCTTACGATGGCGAGAACGACCTGCACCACAACGGTACGGGCGAGAAGGGCACCGGCCGCTGGCGCGTCAAGGGCATTGGCGAGCACGTGAACAAGCCTGGCATTCCCACCACCGACTGGGACTGGATCATCTATCCCGAGGGCCTGTTCGACCTGCTCGTCTACATTAAGCAGCGCTACCCCAACTACAAGCAGATCTTCATCACCGAGAACGGCATGGGCTACAAGGACCCCTACAAGGACGGTTTAGTCGACGACCAGCCGCGCATCGACTACATCGAGCAGCACCTGCGCTGGTTGCTCAAGGCCATGGAGGTGGGCGTCAACGTGGGCGGCTACTTCCTGTGGAGCCTGCAGGATCAGTTCTCTTGGACCAATGGCTACAACAAGCGTTACGGCTTCTTCTACGTTGACTTTGAAACCCAGAAGCGCACGCCCAAGGCAAGCGCATACTGGTATAA
>CAJKZO010000131.1:0-5240 GCA_905204365.1 uncultured Collinsella sp. | reverse complement strand
ACCAACGTTCTATCTCCCGTCGAGGGCATAAAGCCTCGACTTGCTTCTTTGCTTGGGGTGTTGAGCACCGACAGCTCGATCGAGCCCGTCCCGGCATCGGCAGCATCAACCCGCAGGGGGCTTTCGGCCGATACGGTCACCTTGGGCTTCGCGGCGGCTACCTGTTTGACGTCCAGGCCATCGGCCGCAATCGTCACTGTTCGCTTGCCCTCAAAGGCGGTGTAGCCCTTGGGTGCCGCGACCTCCTCGACGGTATAGACGCCCGCGTCCACGCCGTTCAGCTCCACGCGTCCGTCTTCGCCAGACACGACATACCCGTCGGCATCCGTCGTCCACGCACCGTCGGCCGCCAGCGTGCGGCCGCGGTCATCAGTGATGCGCAGCTTGGCGTCCGCAAGAGGCTTGTCATCGGAGCTTGAGCGTTTGATAAGATTGAGTCCCCAGGTGTAGGCCGTCGCGTCATCGCTTGGCGTGCGGGTGAAGCCAGCGTCGCCGGACTGGTCGGCGAGAGGAGAGCGCGGGTAGCGCAGATAGACCTCGTTGGGGTTGCCCTTTGTGACCCCTCGATTGCAGTTGGCCCCCAAGGGTGCGCTGTAGACCGCGACCACACGGGCGCCCGCGGCGAAAGCGTCGGCCCCGCCGAGTGCGGCGATGAGGTCGCCGGTGCGCACGGTGAAGGAGTTCCCCTCGACCGAGACCTTGCACTGGGCCGTGATGTCGGTCCAGCCCTTGGCGGGCTCGGTGCCGGCGCGGCCGCCCTCACATGCGACGGCGTCGAAGCCGCCGTCCGCGCCCGCCGCCACGTACACGCGCATGCTCGCGGCGACCTCGGAGGGGTCGAGCCCCGCGCTCATGGTGTCGACGAACTGCACCGCGTAGGCGTCGTAGGCGGCAAGGCCCGCCGGGACCGTGGCCGAGAGACGCCAGTACAGGTCGTCGCCGACCGTTGCGTCGGCGGCCTTCTGCCATGCGGCGGTGCCGTCCTCCAGCACGTGCTTGGCGACCTTGGGCGTCGCGGCCTTGGGCTTGACGGCGACGGCGCTGCCGCCGACCAGGACCATGATCGGCGCGGTGCCGACCTCGTTCTGGGCGATGGCGTCGTCGTCGGCGACGATGAGCCAGTATCCACAGGGCAGCTCGGCCGTCGTGCCCGCGTTAAGGGCCACGGGCACGACGCCTGCTTTGACAATCGCGCGAGCAAGCTTTGCCGTCAGCGCGGTCGTCATGTGCCCGTCGGCATTTATCCACTCGGCAGCCTCTTGCGCCGTCGATGCCGAGCTATCAAGTCCCGCATCATGAAGCACAGGGAGAACAGCTTGGCGAACGGCGTCATTTGCCCACGTTATGTCAGTTGCGACCTTTTGGTCGGCATCGGCGTCGTCAATAACGGTCGCCGAAAAGAGCTGATACGCGTCATATCGCGTCGCAACTTTACCGTCCACCGTAATGGATCCGGCGTCGGTGGCACGGGCCGTCCCGGGGGCAATCGCGAAAGAGAAGGCAGCAACCATGGCCATCACCACAACGGCCAACGTATGGCGGAGCGACTTACTCACGACGACCACCTCGATCCAGATCGCGATGGCGGCGAGCATGCATCCACGTCGCCGCGAAGCACAGCATCGAAGCGCCAGCCAGATACGTCATAGTCAAGCCAGCGCCGCCCGCCTCGGGAAGTGTGGTCGAGTACTTGTTGGTAAAGGTCGGCGGATCCTGAGAGTCATCGCCATAGGTAACTACGGCGTCGAGCCGGTTCGTGCCATTAGTTACCTTAACCGTAACGTTGCGCGGGGTCGTGTCATAGGTGATGTGGTCCTTCACGTTATCCTTGGCACCATCGGGGACGACCTCAGAGATGGTGTAGTGGTACTCTTTGGCCTCGTTGTAATCAACACTGAAGGACACGCTGCCATCGGCGTCGTTCGTCTCCGTTTGGAGTACCCTGCCTTCGCCATCCTTAAGTTCAAACGAGAACTGCCCCGCCTTGAAGGTGCCACCTTCAAGTACCTTCCTAGCCCGGATTGTCGCGGATCCCTCTAGGCGATTATCGTAGACCCAGATCTCGTCCTTTTTGTCATCGCCGATAATCTTCGCGTTGCCGACGATAGCCTTCGCCTTTTCGAGCGCGGCTTGATACACCTCATTACTTGCTTCACCCTTAAGCATGATCCACGTGGGACTTGTTGTGTCGTACCCCTCAGGCGCCTTCGACTCCACAAGCTTGTAGAGCACGCAATTAGCCATCTTTTTGGTGCTCGTGCCGAACGAGATTTTTCCGCTGCCATCGGTCTTGGCAGTCTGGAATTTCTTCTCAGTCCCACCGGCGCCATCCATGGCCACACTGTAGAGCGTAAACTCAGCACCCTCGAGCGGTGTGCCGACCTGCTGGGCGTCGTACTTGGTCATCGTGATGCCGTAGCCGTTGCCGCCCGCGGTTGCAGAAGTACTCTGGACAGTCCATGTTTGATCATCAGTCGCAGAACCGTCCTTCACCCCCGTAAGCGTGGCGGTGTTGGAAAGAGGAACCTTGTCGCTAGGATTTCCACTCGGGATGACCTCGTACTCGACTTTGAGGTACTTGCCATCGGGCACATTAAGCGTCAGCTTCGTGCGCGAGCCCGATTCGTCGTTAAGCTGCTCCATCTTCGACGAATAGTCCTCCTGGGGTAGCGCAACCCAAGCACCGTTCACGTGCTCGTAGACCTTAAGCGACGACGGCACCAACGTGCACTTGGCATCCATGGTGTCGACGAGCTCGAGGAAGTCAGTGCCGCTCTTAAGGGCAACCGCAGACTCGTTAACCAGAATGGTGTACTTGATGCGATTGCTATTATCGACCTGTTCGCCGGTCTTCTTGATGACGTTGTTCTTAATGGTAACAGTACCGCTGCCGGAGCCAAACTCCTTGCTCCCCGACTCGGCGCTGGCAGAGTTGGTAAACTTCACCTCGTTCGTGGAGGTATCGAGCTTGCCACGCTTGACCGCCGTCTGATACGTAACTTTGGCGTAACCAGCGTACTCACCTAGGTCCGTCGTAGGGATGGAGAAGGTGACCGTGTTGCCGGCGCTTTTTACGTTGTCGGAGGCAAGCTCCCGGTCTGAGACGACCGTCTTGGTCTCGTTTCCGCGACCATAGCCGGCATGCTGGTCATAGGGATTCTGCACGAGAGTGTACTTGGCAGAGCCCGATACATAGCTCATGCCGCCCGGGAGGGTATCGTCGATGTTCAGCGGTGAGCTGTTGAGCTTTCCGGCTCCGTAGTATTCGTACTCACCGTTCGCGCCCTTATTGCCCTTCTGGCGGTTCGCGTACACTGTCCAGTCGACGACCCACGCGCCCTTCTCATCCGAACCGTCAACGGAGCTCCAGTCGAAGCTCTCACTCCAAGACACCTTCGACTCCGCTTCCGGCTTCTCGACCGCAGGCGTCGTTTCTTTGTTGACAACGTACATAACGAGGTCGGTGTACTGCCGCTGAAGGTTCAGGCCCGACGCACTGACCGACGCGAAGTTCGAGTACCAGCCCGGCAACGCATCGGACGTAGTGGTGTAGGTGATGACGGCGTAGTCCTCGTTCTCGAGGGCGGCCTTTACCTTGTCGTTCACATTTATATCAAGGTTGAAATTTCTTTTTGTTCTACCGACCGTCCAGTTGGCCGTCAGGTCCCAGTCGGCGTTCTGCCCCCGCACCAACACGGATTAGCCGATTGTGATGGAGAAGGAGTCCGCGACGACCCCGAGAATTTGCGACCCCGCCGACGGAAACCTTGTCCGGATGGACCGCATTAACGATCGCTTTCAGCGCGACCTTCGTCTCCCACGTCGCCCTGCCCGTCGTCCCGGCCTCGTCGGAGCTCACGCGCCTCTTGGTAATCGGCGTACCCACCAGCTGCGGCGTGAACTTGCCTTCGGCTGTTCCCGTGACGCGTCCTTCATGCTCAATAGTTGCATTGTTGTGCACGGTGTCGTATGAGTTCGCATCGATCATCTTGGTGTGATAAACAATGCGGTAAGTGGTGTACTTATCGTCAAGGTTAGTCGGGAACCTGTAGGTGAAGGAGCTCTGCGACGAATCGAGCTCGCGCTCCTCGAGGATCTCCGAACCCGAACTTCCTTATAAACCGTATAACAATCACCCGTATACATTTGTTTGTCGTCAAGCTTGTCCGTAAACACGTAGTCACTCATGTCGGCCTTGAGCTCGCCTTGGTTGAGGGTGACCGTCCATGTGATGTCCGACGACGTGCCCGAGCCGTTGGACTTGTTGATCATGTCATAGCGAAATTGACTAGGAGCAGCCGTGGCCGTACCGTTCTGGCGATCGTTAGGGCCGCCCCATTCCCACGCTGCCGTGTTTTTGGAGCCTCCCTGTTCGTTGATATACTCGCCGTTGTTCACGGAGACGTCACTCTTCAGCTTGGTTTCATACGTAATCGTATGGTCACCCTGGGGAAGGCTGCCCAGGTTCTCGATGGTCGCGGTCTGGTCTTCGATTTTTGGCTGCGATTCAATCGTCTTGTTATCAAGCTTGAAGCTGCCCTCCACAAAGCTGAAGTTCTCGCCTAACGTATCGGTGAACTTGACGTTCGTGGCATATGACTCGACGGCAAGCTTGACGGTCCAGGTGACCTTGGCTACGCCGTCGGAGCCCTGAGAGAAAACCCCCGACTTCTCTCCCTTAACGTTACCGTCCTTGGTGGAAGTATCGACCTTCCCCATGCCGGGGAACACAACAGGCGTCACGCTTCCAGAACCAACGTCCTTGTTTTTAAGCTGAAACGAGAAGTTCGCCGCGACATAAATGTTCGCAGGGTTTTTTTCGAGCCACGCCTTGTCGAACGTAAAGATGGCCTTGTTGTTTTTAATCTCCCATGTGCCAGCTCTTACGGCATCGGTGCCCGTTCCCGCCATAAGGTCCACAGCAGCGCTATCGTCGACGGCTATGGTGTCAGGAAACTTGTAAACGGCAACATTGTTCCCAGGCGTAGGAGCCTCGCCAGTCTTGAAATTTGCCGAAAAAGCCCCGTAAAGGGTTGATACAGAGGCCACGGCACCTTTTAGCTCCTGAGTACGATACTCGTCGGTATAGAGCTTAACCGTAACGCGCGCCGTATTCTCATCAATCGCAACCGGCGTTGGTGTCGTCGTCGCATCCTCGGCGCGCACGGGGGCTGCGCCGTGAAAAACTGCGGCGGTGAGGCTAATCAGAATGAAGATCAGGGCCGCCATACCCAGCGACC
>CAJKZO010000130.1:0-5273 GCA_905204365.1 uncultured Collinsella sp. | reverse complement strand
GCCGAACGCCTTGCCGTCCGTCGCTTGCTTCAGCTTGCCGGCAAACGAGATGTTCTGCACCACGCCCGCGGAGGCAACGCCGCCCATGAGCGACTTCACGCCACCGCCGTTGGCGAAGGTGATGGTGTGGCCCTGGCCGTCGAGTGTGCCCGCAAGTATGCCCATGGGAGCAAAGAAGTACTCGTCATCGATGGTAATGTCGTTGTCGAGAACGTAATAGGCGTCGGCGTCGGCGTCGGCGGGCTTGAACTTGTTTTCGAGGTCGCTCTGCGAGCTCAGGTGCACTACGTTCTGCGGCTGAGCCACGGGCTCGGTGGGCTTGGGCTTCTCGAGCGCGGCAATAGCATCGGTGAGCGTCTTGGTTGCGGCGTTGACCTCGGCCTGCTTGGCGTCATCGTTGGCGTAGACGTCTTGAGCGCTCACAAGGGCCTCAGCGAGCTTCGACCAGCTCTCGGCCGTGTAGTCGTTCTCGATCTTGGCGTTGGCATCGTCAATCGCAGCCTTGAGGGCATCCTTGTTCACGACGACCGCAGCGCCGCCCGAGATCAGCACAGGCAAACCGCCCTGCGCAGACCAGGTAAAGCCGGTGGCAGGGGCATCGGTGTTGAGCTTATCGACCGAGGCCTGGGTCTTGAGGTCGTCGACAGAGATTTTGCTGCCAAAGGAAGAATCGACCTTGTAGCCGCACGCCTGATCGCCCGCAGTGAACAGATTGTTGGTCACGGTGCCAGACTGATACCAGGCAACGAGGCCGTAACCGCCAAAGGGCATGCCGCTGAGGCTGCCGGCGTAATACGAGTTGAGCACCGAACCGCCATCGAGCTTGCCTACAAGACCGGCAGCGTCAGCGAAAGTCCAATTGTCGTCAGAGGGGCTTGCCGTCGACCAGCACATTTGCACGGTACCCGAGCATGTGGTGGCGATAGGACCGTCGGTGCCAGAAATCGTCATCGAACCCGTCACGCCCAGATTCTGTACCGTACCAGCCACGCTCTTCGCCAGCGCCTTGCCGTTGAGCACGATGCTGTGGCCCTGGCCATCGAGCGTACCGGCCACGGTCTCGATCTGTTGGCCAGCCTCAAGGCTGATATTCGCCGCGAGCTTCACGACAGCCCCGGCCTCGATGGTGGTGGGCAGCTCATCGGCAAAAGAGACCATCACGGTCTCGCCGGCCTTGGCGACGCGCGCGCCGCGTGCCTGCTGAGCATCGGCATCCTCGTCGTCGATGTCCGCCGCGGCAGCAAGGCTCTCATCGGCAGACGGAGCGGCCTCGGAGCTCGCCTCGTCCGCCGATGCCTCGGCGCCTTCAGCACCCGTCTGCTCGTCCGCAGTGAAACTCGACTCGTCGGCATTCTCGGCAGTATCCGCCTGCTGCGAGGCCTGGGCCTGCGCCTGCACAGCGACCTCTGCCACGCCCTCGGCAAATGCCGACGTACCCGGCATCGACCAGACGAGCAGCGCCGAGAAAGCAGCGGCTCCCAGGCGCTTGAGCATAATGTTGTTTCGCGTCACCCATTCTCCTTCTTTCGCGAACCTGCAATAGAGCCATGGCGAAGAAGGCGGGACAGGCGATACCCCGGCAGCACAAAGGCCCACGTCAGCCACCCTATCGGCAGCAAAACGCACGCTCAGCAGCACCCCTTGTAGACCGGAATCCAGCGGCAAACAGAGAGGCCCTCGGTTTCGAGAAGAGCGCGGGCAGGTAATCTGACTCGCGAGCGCGCCCGCATACAGTAACCGCCTTGCTCGGGATTCTCACCCGATTCCCCTTTATGCGCTCGCGCGCACCCGTGCTCCGGCTTCTATTTTTAATCGGAGGAAGTGTACGTTACCGCAGGTAAATCGGTCAATGCGCTACACAAAAAACCGCCATACCCGAGCCATATGGCTCCCGGATGACCACCTATAGGCAACCCATATCGCCACTAGGCCGCTAACGAACCAAGCCCGCCCGCAAGATTGAGCGGGCCGAATGTCCCCCGTGGGGCTGAGGGGGCCAAATGTACCTGTTAGAAGCCATTTAAGCGTTTTAACAGGGACTTTTGGCCCCCTCAGTCCCACGGGGGCTTTTTGGCCCGCTCATTTTGCTTTAGCTCAAGCAAACGGTCCCGCACGATTACTCGTACGGGACCGTTTTTAGTTAGGGCTGTCGTCTATGACCCGCTCCGGTTAATTCGCACGCTTGCGGATAAGCACGGCCCCCATAACGGCCAGAACTCCAGCCACCGTCAGAAGCGCCACGGTCACCACAGACGAATCACCGGTCTTGGCAAGCCCTCCCTTGGTCGCCTTCTTGGCGGTATCGGTCTTGACGTCCGTCTTCACATCCGTCTTCTGACCGGGCTTCTGCCCAGGCTCCTCCTGCGCAGCCTGCGTCACGGTCACCGTCGCTTCATCGGACGTGGAAACCAGCCCGGCAGCACTCGTCACCTCAACGCGATACACCTTTGAACCGACCTCGGTCGTCGCGGCGACGTACTCAGCCGCCGTCGCCCCGTCGATGGCAGAGAAGTTACCGTCCTCGCCCTTGACGAACCACTGGTAGGTAAGCTGGGCATCCGAGCCATCCACGCTGTCATCAACCGTCGCGGCAACGCTCAGCTTGGCCTCAGCGCCCTGAGCACACGTTACCGACTGCGGCTGAGCCGTGATGCTGGGAGCAACAAAAGCGGACGCGTACATAATCGGGGTCCGGGAGGTTCCATTCTCGGCGTCATAGTCGCTCGGCATAAACGCACTCGAGGTATCTCCCGCATTCACATAGGCGCGCATCTCATCGAGAAGCTTGGCCGCCTTGTTGTAGACCTGTTCGCTCACTGCGGCAAACGCCTTGTTGGCAAGGTCCGTGCGCTGATCGGCAGGGGTCGCCTGCATCAACCCGTCAACAACGTCCTGCTGGGCGATAACCTGCTTCTGAAGGACATCGAGGTAGGCGCGCACGTTCTCACCCATCGAGGCACGGTTGTTGTAGGCGAGCGTGTTGATGTCCATGAAGACGTAGTCGAGGTTCTTGCCGTCCTTTTCGACCAAAGCCTGCGCAACGTCGTCCTTGCGTCCTGTATAAGTGCCGTCCACCGTGTTCCACGCCGGGAAGTAGTCAGCCGGAACTTCCGTCAACAGCGCAGAGTAGCTGGGCAGGTACACGCTGAACTCGCAACGCGAAAGCGCTTCCCACTGAATCGTGGCGATATCACTGGAAAGGCCGGACCGAATCTGGAAGATATTGCCCTCGGTCGTCCTGTTGTTGCCGATGGCATACAGGGCACTGTTGAGATTGGCGTTGAGGCTGTCATCCTGCTCACCGCGGGCAGCGAGGGAACGCAACGCCGTGAACGTATCGGATTTGATGCCCGGCGTAAACGTCAGCTGCGGGTCGATGAGCGAGGTGACGCGACCCTGTTCATCAACGGTATAGTCCGTCTGAGGCGCAAGGGCAGCACCGAAGTAAGCACGTCCCTGGGCCAGGCGCGTATTCTGCGACGAACCCGAATTCTCCTTGCCATACGTCTTGAAGATGTTCGGCGTGCCGTCGTCATAGGTTACGAGAACGCCGTTGGACTCGGGCAGCGTCACGACATCGGCCGAATGCAGGCACTGACTCGCATCGTCAAGATCGACCTTATACTGCAGGCCGCCGATGTTGGGATTAACGGACGCCACGTCGTCGCTCATCTTGACGGCAATCCACTGATGGCCCGAAAGCTGAGCGAAAATCCAGGTCTCGGTATTGTCGGCAATGACGATCTGGTTGCAGTCCTGAGAGCCATACTGATCGATGATGGCGCCGAGCTTCTCCACGCCGTCGCGCGCCGTGGACGAAACGCTCAACAGGTAGTCGGCCAGGTTATACTCGCCGATGCCCGTGTCGACACGAGGGTCGATAGCATCGATTCCGTCGTTGTAATCCGTTGTGAGCGTCGCGGAAACGGAGACGCCGCGCTCGTTGGTGCCGGCCTCGGAATACACGCGGGACGCTGCCTCGTCGTCCTGGGCATCCCACTCATCGGGATTGTCACGAACATAGGTGTAACGATACGAGCGACCCTGATAGGTGTACTCAAAGCCGGTCCCCGGCACAGAATCGTTCTCGAAAGAACGGAAGACAGGGTTGTCGATCGGCTGCTGCACGCCAAAGGTCTTGCAGTAGCGAGGTGAATAGTCCTCGGCGCGGCCGACATAGGCATCGCCCGTCGTTGTCTGGTTCTTACCGATGTAAACCTGCGTGCAGGCGAGCGCGGGCGCGGGCATGGCAAGCACAAGCGCCGCGACTATGCCCCCCCTAAACGCCTTCTTAGCAAAAGCCGGTAACCTCATACGTTCTCCCCTCCACACGGAGCCCGAACTACCCACCAACAATATGCGTAATGAGAACACTTTAGCTGGGTAAATCGGATTGAATATGCAGTAATCAGCTTATCTTATGTGTTAAGGAAGTATGGACACGGCACTCGTAACAACCCGTGACCGGTCGTTTGCATCTGGCAGGCGGCATTCCCCGCAGGGTTGAACAGGCCGATAAGCCCCGTGCGCAAGATTGAGCGGGCCGAGTGTCCCCCGTGGGGCTGAGGGGGCCAAATGTACCTGTTAGAGGCCATTTAAGCGTTTTAACGGGGACTTTTGGCCCCCTCAGTCCCACGAGGGACATTTGGCCCGCTCATGCCCGACTGGAACGGCACGCGCTATCATGGGTGCCGTTTTGATGAGTCATCTTGATGGGAGCGTACCTATGGCAGCTTTTTCCCATGTGATCTTTGACCTGGACGGAACCATCCTCAACACGCTCGAGGACCTGGCGGCCGCCGGCAACCATACCTGCGAGACGCACGGCTGGCCCACGTTTGCCGTTGACGAGTACCGCTACAAGGTGGGAAATGGCATGCTCAAGCTGGTTGAGCGCTTTATGCCTGCCGAGTATGCGGGCGACGGCCGTATGTTTGAGCAGACGCTCGCCGAGTTTAGGGCTTACTACGGCGAGCACAAGGAGGACCACACCGCCCCCTATGCCGGCACAGTCGAGATGCTCGACCGCCTGCGTGCCGCGGGCGTGCAGCTTGCCGTGCTCACCAACAAGGACCACGTCTCGGCGGCTCCGCTTATCGAGAAGTATTTTGGTTCCGAACGCTTTGCGCTGGTACAGGGCCGTGTCGATGCGTTTCCGCCCAAGCCCGAAGCACCCGTCACGCTGCATGTGATGGAGGAGCTGGGCGCCGATCCGGCAACCACGCTCTATGTGGGCGATTCCAATGTCGATATCCTGACCGGCCACAACGCCG
>CAJKZO010000129.1:0-5313 GCA_905204365.1 uncultured Collinsella sp. | reverse complement strand
TAGGCTTTGCGGACGTTATCGTCGTGCAGGAGCTCTTGGCCGGTACCGGTCATGGTGATCTTGCCGGTCTCGAGCACGTAGCCGCGTGTGGCGATGGAAAGTGCCATCTGCGCGTTCTGCTCGACCAGAAGCACCGTGGTGCCGGCCTTGTGCAGGTCCTCGACAATCTGGAAGATCTGTTCGATCAGAATCGGCGCCAGACCCATGGAAGGTTCGTCGAGCATAAGCAGTTTGGGGTTACTCATAAGGGCGCGCCCCATAACGAGCATCTGCTGCTCGCCGCCCGAAAGGGTACCGGCGACCTGGCGACGACGTTCCTTCAGGCGCGGGAACTGCTCGTAGACGCGCTCAAGGCCCGGAGCCACCGTGGACTTGGGCTGCGTGTAGGCGCCCATCTCCAGGTTCTCCTCGACCGTCATCTGCAAAAAGGCGCGACGGCCCTCGGGAACCTGGGCCAGGCCCTTGCCAACCAATTTGTCGGCGGGCGTATGGGTAATGTCCTCGCCCATAAACTTGATGGAGCCGGTCTTGGAGCGCAGCAGACCCGAGACGGTCTTGAGCGTTGTGGACTTGCCGGCACCGTTGGCACCAATCAAGGCCACGATCTCGCCCTCGTTAACGTTAAAGGAGATGTCCTTGATGGCGTGGATGGCGCCGTACCAGACGTTGATGTTGTAGACGGAAAGCATCGGCTCTGCCATTTAGTTCTCCCCCTTATCCTGCTTGCCCAGATACGCCTCGATAACAGCATCGTTGTTCTGGATTTCCTCGGCCGTGCCCTTGGCGATGACCTTACCAAAGTTAAGCACGCAGATGCCCTCGCAGATGTTCATAACGAGCGACATATCATGCTCGATAAGCATGATGGCGATGCCGAAGGTGTCGCGAATCTTGACGATGTTCGCCATGAGCTCTGCGGTCTCGGACGGGTTCATGCCGGCGGCAGGTTCGTCGAGCTACAGCAGCTTGGGGTTGGTGGCAAGCGCGCGGACGATCTCCAGACGACGTTGGGCGCCGTAAGGCAGCGATCCGGCCTGTTCATTTGCCAGGTGCTCCATGTCAAAAATGGACAGCAGCTCCATGGCGCGCTCGTGGGCGGCCTTCTCGTGCTTCCAATACGTCGGCAGGCGCAGCACGCCCTCAAAGCCGGAGTAGCGCTCCTGGTTGTGCAGGCCGACCTTAACGTTGTCCTCCACCGTCATGGTGTTGAACAGGCGAATGTTCTGGAACGTACGGGCAATACCCATGCGGTTGACCTGGTAGACCGACTTGCCCGAGGTGTCCTCACCGTCGAGCAGGATGGTGCCGTGCGTAGGCTGGTACACCTTGGTGAGCAGGTTGAAGACCGTGGTCTTGCCGGCACCGTTGGGGCCGATGAGACCGGCGATCTCAGTCTTGCCGATGGTCAGGCTAAAGTCATCGACTGCCTTAAGGCCGCCGAATTCAATGCCCAGGTGGATGCACTCGAGCGCCGGGCGCTGGCCCAGGTCGCGGTCGGGAACGATGGCGCCAGAAGGATACGGGACCATCTTGCCCTTGTTGAACTCAAACTTACTGGGCATCGGCTGCCACCTCCTTCTTGGAAGCAAAGCGGTCCTTAATGCGTGCGAAGAACGCCTTGAGCTGCGGGTTGTTAGTAAAGACCATGACCAGGATCAACACGATGGCGTAGATGAGCATGCGGTAGTCCGAGAACTGACGGAGCAGCTCGGGGAGCACCGTGAGCAGCGCCGCGGCGATAACGGAGCCGCGCATGTTGCCCAGGCCGCCCAGGACCACGAACACCAGAATGAGGATGGACGTATTGAAGTCGAACTTAGTGGCGGAAAGCTGCGAGAAGTTACCGCCGAACAGGGCTCCGGCAGCACCGGCGAGGGCAGCGGAAACCACGAAGGCGATCATGCGGTACTGGGTGACGGAGATGCCCACAGACTCGGCAGCGATCTTGTTGTCGCGCACGGCAATAATGGCACGACCGGTACGGCTGCGAACCAGGTTGAGCACAATCACGAGCGCGACCATAACCAGGATTGCGCCGGCAAGGAAGGTCGAATAGGTCGACACGCCCGATGCGCCCTGCGCGCCCTTGATGATGGCGGTGCCGTCCTCGAGCAGGTGCAGGGCGTCGATCGTAGAGTTACCCGTGATGTTAAAGATCACATGCAGGCCGCGGGAATCGACGCCCACAATGAGGCAGGTGACGACCTCTTTGATAATCTCGCCAAAAGCCAGGGTCACGATGGCCAGATAGTCGCCGCTCAGGCGCAGGACCGGGATACCGATCAAGAAGCCCAAGATGGCAGCGGCGATAGCACCGACCACGATGCTGATGATCAGACGCATCGGATCGGACGGAACGGTGCTCTCCAGCGCGACGGCAGTGACGATGCCCGTATAGGCACCGACGCTCATAAAGCCCGCGTGGCCCAGCGACAAGTCGCCCGCAATGCCGACGACGAGGTTAAGAGAGATGGCCATGACGATATAGGCCGTGATGGGAACCAGCTGACCGGCGATCATGCGCGGGATCATGTGGTTGGACTGCATAAAGAACACGATGGCGAACGCCACAACGCACATGGCATACGTGACAAAGTCGTGACGCGTCTGCTTGTCTTTAAGAAACTTCATA
Source organism: uncultured Collinsella sp. (assembly GCA_905204365.1). Classification (GTDB taxonomy): domain Bacteria; phylum Actinomycetota; class Coriobacteriia; order Coriobacteriales; family Coriobacteriaceae; genus Collinsella. The sequence continues at coordinate 2,681 of CAJKZO010000129.1, read as the reverse complement.
ACGCTCACCTACACCTTCTCGGGGACGTACTTGCCCAAGAGGCCGGCAGGCTTGACGAGCAGGACGATGATCAAAACACCAAAGACGATGGAGTTGGCAAGGCTCGTGGAAATGTAAGCCTGCGCCATCGCCTCGATGATGCCGATGAGAATGCCGCCGACAAAGGCACCGGGGATGGAGCCGATGCCGCCGAAAACGGCAGCGTCGAAGGCCTTGATGCCAGGCATGGCGCCCGTGGTGGGCTGCAGGACCGGCGAGTAGGAGCACAGGAGCACGCCGGCGATGGCAGCGAGGGCGGAGCCGATGGCGAACGTCATCGAGATGGTGCGGTTGACGTTGATGCCCATGAGCTGAGCGGCGGCCTTATCCTCGGACACGGCGCGCATGGCCTTGCCCATCTTGGTCTTACCTGTAAAGAACATCAGGCCGGCCATGATAACCAGGCAGGCGACGATGGTGACGAGCGAGACGGCGCTTACGTTAAACTTGGCCAAGAACTCCGGCACCGGGAAGGTAACGAGCGAAGTGAAGTTCTTGGGCGTGGCGCCCCACAGAAGCTGCGCGGCGTTCTGCAGGAAGTAAGACACGCCGATGGCCGTGATCAGAACGGCCAGCGGGCCTGCTTGGCGCAGCGGCTTATAGGCCAGACCCTCAATGAGAACACCGAGAACCGTGCAAACCACACAAGAGAGAACTACAGATGCCCAGCCCGGGAGGCCGAGATACGACGTGGCGCAGAACGAGACATAGGCACCGACCATGATGACATCGCCGTGAGCGAAGTTGAGCATCTTGGCGATACCGTAGACCATGGTGTAGCCCAACGCGATGATGGCGTAGACGCTGCCCATGGACAGGCCGTTGACCAGGTATTGGATAAAGACCGTCATGTTCCACATCCCCCTTTCGAATAGGTTTCCAGTTAATGTATGAAACAGGGACGTTACACTGTCCCTAGATACCAAGCAAGCAGGGAAGGCCAAAACCTCCCCTGCTTGGGATCAAAACCGCTCTATGTAAGGCGGCCAATTAGGCCTGTACGTACTTGCCGTCGGTGATGACGTACGCCGTGGGCTCCTTCTGGACCTGGCCCTTATCGTTCCAGGTGAGCTTGCCGGTCAGACCGTCAACGGTAATCTTGAGCATAGCCTTGGACAGCTTCTCGGCAGCCTCGGTCGGATCGGCGTCGACACCAAGACCGGCCTCCTTGACGGCCTCGGCCACCGCGTGCACGCCGTCGTAGGCGTCGGCGGCAAACTGGTCGGGGGTATCGCCGTACTTATCCTTGTAAGCGTTAACGAAGTCGGCGTTCTTCTCGTCGTCGGCGGAGAACGGGGTCATGAGCAGCAGACCCTCGGCAAGAGAGGTATCGAAGCCCTCAACGCCCAGGATGCCGTCCATGCCGTCGCAGCCCATCATCTTGACGTCGTAGCCCATGTCCTTGGCGTTCTTGAGCAGGACGGACGCCGGCGTGTAGTAGATCGGCGCAAAGATCATGGTGGCGCCGGCCTGCTTGGCCTTGGTCAGCTGGTTGGTAAAGCTCGTGGCGGAGTCGTCCTTAAAGGTCTCCTCGTCAACAATCTCGAGCTTGGACTCAGCGGCCTGGGCCTTAAAGGAATCTGCGATGCCCGAAGAATAGGCGTCGCCGGAGTTATAGAACAGCACGAACTTCTCGTCCGCATACTTCTGCGCCAGGAACTTGGCAGCGTTGACACCCTGGTTGGGGTCGGTGAAGCAAACCTGGAAGACGCAATCCTTGCCCTTGGTAACGTCCTCGGAGGACGCGGACGGGGTGATCATGAACGTCTTGGGGTCGTTACCACACTCTGCGGCAACGGCAACCGACGCACCCGTGGTGGTCGGACCGACGAGGGCCTGCATGCCCCAGTCGAGCAGGGTGTTGAAGGCGTTGACGGCCTTCTCGCCATCGGCCTGGTCATCCTCGGCCTTGCTGGCAAGCGGCAGCTCCTTGGTCGAGAAATCCTTGCAGCCAAGCTCGACACCCTGGGTAACGGACTTGCCGTAGGACGCGTTGGCGCCGGTCAGCGGGCCGATGGTGCCGATCTTAAAGGAACCGTCGGCCGAAGCGGAACCCTTATCGCCGCCGTTGGAGGAACAGCCGGCTAGAATGGACATCGCCCCCAGACCTGCTGCGCTCGCGATAACGCTCCTGCGATTCATAACAGGGTTCAATGACTTACCGGTGAGGCTCGACATGCGGCTCTCCTCTCAAATCTCGTCGGGTTTCGGTTACCCAACAGGCCATCCTTCGCCGTGTTCGGCGTTCGCAAAATAGTAGACGCTTTAGTTGAGAAAAGTGGCGATTATTTCAACTTTTCTTTTGTTTTGCCCATTTATCCATAATTCTGCGTATTCCTGTCGGTTTATGCAGTAATGCCACTTTATTGTGTGAAAGTAATGTTTCCGTTCTGTTACAGGCGTCCCTGCCCTGAATAAAACGGCCTCACCGGTCGCGCTTTATGCGCACTTAGGCGGCGATGTACTTGCCGTCCTGAATCACATAGGCTGTAGGTCGTATGTAGCGAGCATGTTTCCAATGTTTCCGCAGCGTTTCGGGGGTGGCATTTTGTGCAGCCCCCGCCGCCAGGCAAGCACGCGCCCGCACTTCACGCTAGAATGCACTCAACCTTTAAGCGGTTAATCCATCCATAAGATGCACG
>CAJKZO010000128.1:0-5374 GCA_905204365.1 uncultured Collinsella sp. | reverse complement strand
CTTTTTGCCGGATCTGTCAGCCATCTCTTATCCCGCTTCCTTCCTCCGTGATGTCTGTTCGCTCTTGAGAAATTACTTTGAGGCGCGCATGCGCTCCATGAAGACGCCGGCCGAGATGAGCGCCAAGGATACTGCGAGCGTTGCGAGGAAGGGGAGGATGTTGTCACCCGTCTTGGGCAGCTCGCCGTTCTTGGCATCGGTTTTTGCGTTTAAGCCATTCGAGCCGTTTGTCTGCGCTTGCTTTTTCCGCTCGCTCGACGTCCCGAGGGCGGCGACGGTCTCGGTCTTGGTGGCGCCGCATTTGGTGCAGGTGTAGGTGCGCACGCCCTCCTTCGTCGCGGTGGGCTCGGTAGTCACGGTGCCCTTGTCCCATGCGTGGTCGGTCGCCGCGATCTCGCGCGTCTGGACGGCCCCGCAGATATCGCATGTCAGCTGCTCCTGCCCGGGCGCGGTGCAGGTCGCGGGGGTCGTGACCTTCCAAGTACCTTTGTGCGCGTCGCCGTCGATGGCATGGAACTCAACGGTGTTCACGCCGACCTCCTGACGCCACTTCGCATAGCGCTCCGCCTCGGTCCCCTTGTAGCCGATGATGCGGCAGTTGAGAATGGGCGTCGAATGGATGGCCGTGACGGATTTGGGGATCCAGACATTCTTGAGGCTGTCGCATTGGTTGAGGAACTGGTCGGGGATCTCGGTCACGCCCTCCTCGACATGCACGTTCTCAAGGCTGGTGCAGCCGTAGAACTGCGCGTTGCCGCCGCCGCCCCATGTGGAACCGGAGGGAATGGTCACCGAGGTGAGCTTCTTGCAGTAGACGAAGACATCGGAATACCAGTCGACGTTTGCGGGCAGCTTGATCTCGGTGAATCCCGCATTCTGGAATGCGCAGTTCCACACGCGCTCCAGCCCATCGTTCAGATGGACCTCGGTGAGGCTAGGGTTGTCCGCGAATGCGGAGATCCTGATGGTCTTCACCGTGGAGGACAGCGTCACCTTATGCAGGTTGCTGTACTGGACGCTACCGTACGAGGCGAACGCGGTGCCGGGGATTTCCGTGACGCCCTCGGCAACCTTGACCTCTGTGATCTGCGAGGCGTACTGCGTCCAGTCATATGTGGTTGCCGTGGGGATGTCCGCCGTCAACGTGAGCACGCCTTCGTTGAGCGTCCAGCCGTTGCCGCTGATTTCCTCGGCATAGGCGCCGCGCGCGCCGGACAGCAGTGCTACGCACAGGGCGAACACGCCCGCGAGGGTCAGCACCCCTCTTTTCCATGTCGTTGATTTCATCTTCCCTTTTCCTTTCTTTTGGGTTTACGTTTTCGTTAAATCGGCCGGTTACAGTCCGTTGCGTTTGCCGAACACATCGCGCGCGATCCAATCGACGTTCCTGCTCGTGCTTGCGGTGTTCGCGTTGATCTGCTGGGCCTGGTTGAGAATCTGCCCCTGCATAAAGAGGTTGCCGATCTGGAGCATGTTGCCGATGCGCTGCTGGTTGAGCATCTCCTGCTGCCCCGCCTCCATGCGTCGCTGGTCCATCTCGGTCTCGTAGAGGTTCACCATCTCCTGCACAGTGGTGGCGCGATGGTTGCGCACGGCGGAGAGGAAGAAGTCGACGGCTGCGGTGTTGTCATAGTCCATGGGGTACCACGGCGCGACCTCTGCCGCCCAACGTTGCTACACGGTGAAGATCTCCTGCTTGGTTTGCTCGATGCTCTGCGCGAGCGCCTGGTTATTTGCGTCGACCACGGCGTTGTTGTTGTCGATATAGACGTTGCGGCGGGCGCGGGACGTGTCGGCCGCCTTGGCGATGACCAGGTAGAGGACCACGCCGATGACGGCGGAGACGATCAGGTTTATGGCATTCCAGACAGCCCTTTGTGTGTCCGGTCCTCCGGTCGCGTTGAACGGGAGGGAGAACGGATACGTGAGCGCGCAGAGCGGCGTGCTCGTGATGAGCGTGAAGACGATGAGGAAACCGGCTATGGCAAAGAGCACGGGGTGCCGCTTGGTCTTCCTTGCTGTCTTTTGCGAGAACTGCGTGGTCAGTTGGTTGATGCGATTTTGCAGATTGACCGCGCGATGCATCAGGTCGTGCGCGGTCGTGATTCCCGACAGCAGATCTGCCGCTTGTTCCCCCACGGCCTTTACCCTTCTCCTCGATATGCGGGTGCGCCTTCGGCGCACCCGTTTTCGGAATGCTGACTATTGCTCATAATTGAACTACATAGGCAACAATTAGCCCTTACAGTTTATTATACTTGCAGAAAAATGCCCATACGATTCAAGTCAGATTGATTCGTATGGGCGGTGATAGTGTGAAGTATTTCGAAATAGGCCAACGCATACGGCGGTACCGTAAGGCCTGCGGGATGTCGCAGGAGGCGCTGGCAGGAAAGGTCGGCATCTCCGTCACGCATATGAGCCATATCGAGACCGGAAACACTAAGCTGAGCCTGCCCGTGCTATCGAAGATTGCCGAGGAGCTTTCGGTCGGCGCCGACGCGCTGCTGTCCGACGAGCCGAGGCCTGATAAGTCGACGCTTTCGTTAGAGGTGCGAGAGATCCTGGATTCGTTCGAGGTCGACGAGCTGCCCGTGGCAATCGAAGTGCTTCGGGCGCTGCGAGATGCGATGGCTAAAAGACGCGGCTAGGGGCGAATTCCAGCACTCAAAAGTTGTGAAAAAGTTGCATAGCAGCAAGATGAAAAGGGCAAACCACTCATTTACGAGGCGGTTTGCTCCTTTAGTCAAATATTCCCATGGCAGATAAACAGTACACGTTGCATATGCGGTTTCCTTTCGATCGCCATCATCGAGCTCGAGTATCGCATCTACGCCTACGCCCTCGTCCGCCTGCGCTCCCAGCGAGCCAACTTAATCGTCACCAGCGTGAGCGCCCAGGCCACAAGCGAGAACGCGGCGCCCACTGCGCCCACGTACGCAATGCCAACACTGCTTACCACGGCGCCGCCCACCGCGGTGCCAAACGAAATGCCGACATTAAACGCCATGGGTTCTACCGAGCTCGCGAGCACCATCGATTTGGGATGGCGGCTGCGAGCCACGTCCATAAAGTGCGTGATGCACGACACCGAGAATAGGTACATGAGCATCGCCAGGCTAAAGACAAAGACAAGTGCGAGCGGCATGGCAGCGCCTACGGCAAACAGTCCAAACAATGCCGCCGCCTGCAGCACAAACGTAACCAGCAGCGCCTTCATGCCAAAGCGCGCATCGATCCATCCGCCCAGGATGTTCGAGATCAGGCAGAACACGCCGTAGGCCATAAGCGTGGTACTGGCTTCGACCGTGCCCATGCCCAGCACCTGCTCAAGATAAGGCGTCACGTAGCCGTAGAACACATAGACCGAGCCCACGCCAAACAAAAAGATAAGCATGCCGGTGATGATACTCGGCTCGCGCAGCAGACTCGCCTGCTCGCGAAAGGTGGCGGGCTCGTCGGTTTGCCCAGCGCGCGGCATAAACGCCACGAGCGCTCCGCAGATCAAAACGGCAAAGGTCAGCGCGCCGTACATGGCAACGTGCCAGTCGAGCGTGTCGGCCACAAACTTACCGATCGAGGTCACAAAGACCATCGCCACGGAAAACGCACCATATACTACCGAGATGGCAAGCGAAGTTTGCTGCGGGGACAGAAGCTCAGGGATGTACGTCACGCCCACGGCGAGCAGCGCACCCGAGACAGAGCCCAGGACAATGCGCGAGATAAAGAGCACCTGGAAGTTGGGCGCCAGTGCCATAAACAAATTGCCAAGCACAAAGACGATGCTATAGTACACGAGCAGCTGATAGCGGCGAAAACGCCCCGTGCTGAGCGCGAGCACCGGCGTCGCGATGGCGTAGACCAGCGCGAACACGCTGATGAGCTGGCCCGCAGTGGCAAGTGATACGCCGAGTTCCGTCGCCAGGTCGCTTTCGATGCCGATGACCACGAACTCGGAGCAGCCGAGCGAGAATCCCAACAGCACGAGCAGCGCCAGGCAGAGCTTGGTGCGCGCAGGGGAGAGCGCGGCGGCGGTTGACTTACTTTTAGGCGTGGTTGCGGCGGTCAAGGTTGTCACTCCAATGTCGCATGAATAAGCGGGATTCAATCCCTGCAACTCTAACAGAATGTGACAAAGGGACAGTCTCTTTGTCACATTGCGCTGCCGGCCAGTCGCTTAAACCGTCACAACATTCGGCGAAAATCTCGAAAACGAGGAAAAGCGTCGAATGTTGTGACGGTTTTTGTGTCCGGCGCGGGTGAGCTTTCGCGCCATCTGAGGGTATAAGGCTAGCGAGTGTTTATTTGCGAGGCCTAAGGGGCGCCCCGTATGGATATCGATAACTTTGAATGGTGGTATAGCGAGGGTGAAGCTCCGGACGAGGAGTGGGACGAGCCCACGCCGCGTGACGTGTCGAGCGACGAGGACGAGACCGGCGACGACGTCGCCGCCGGCTCGGACGTCGCCCTCGACCCTGTCGAGCCCCTGACCTCCGAACAAGCTTGGGCCCAGGCCGAGGCAGACGAGGCCAAGGCCGACGCTACGGCCACGCTCGGCGAGCCAGCCGACATGTCGATCTCGCCGGCAAAGACCCCGCAGCCGCGTCACACTATCGACCCCGACAGCACGGCATCCTTCAGTATTCTCGACGTGCCCTCGCAGGGCGCTCAGGCGCCCGCACCCACACGTCGCCCCAATCTGTCTCGCGAGGAAGATGCAGGACGTCGCTCGCCGCTCGGCCCCATCCTTATCGCCTTCATGGCCGGCGTTATCGCATGCTCGGTAATTGGAAACGTCTGGAGCCATGTCGAACAACAGCGAAAAGACGCCGCCAAGGTCGAGATGTCTGTCGAGCAATCGCTCGGTCGTACGCGCTCGGTACATGTGTCGGTCGAGGTCAAGGACGGCGCGACGTGGGACACCGCGCGCGGCGATAGCCAGATGCTCGTCCATATCGTGGGCCGCACGCTCAAGGGACAAACAATCGACGAGTATCAATACGTCAATTCCGAAGGTGACGGCATCGAGCTCAAGCCCGGCGACTACGAGCTCACGGTGGATGAGCCGCCCGTCGCCACCGACGGCACGCGTTACCGCGCCTCAAAGCGCATGGTTCCGGTGAGTTTTAATTCACAGGCGCCCGACACGGTCGATAGCGCGCCGCAGGGCGGGTTTGACCTTTACGCTATTGCTCAATAACTTCGCCCGCCGCTCAACCCCGCCGCCAAGAGTGGGACATTAACCCTCGACACTATTGTTTACTTTTGGAGGAAGTAGCATGTCTACCGTCACTACCATCAAGCGCGGCGGCCTCACCGCGGCCATCGATTCCATGGGCGCCCAGCTCACGAGCCTTGCCCTCAACGGCAA
>CAJKZO010000127.1:0-5449 GCA_905204365.1 uncultured Collinsella sp. | reverse complement strand
AATGGGATCGTCATCCATGGCGATAACGTCGGGTGCCTCAAGGGCCTCAACACGTGCGTGGGAAACAGCAAAGGGATTGACGATTTCGGCGGGGCCAGCTGCCAAGACCTCGATATCGGGATCGGCGGCAAGTGCAGCCTCGATACCATCGAGAACAACCTGAGGTTTCTCGTCTCCACCCACAACGTCTACACAAACGCGAACGTTACTCATATACATGCTCCTTATACAAAAATGGCCGACTCATTGAGCCGGCCATTGTGGTTCCATTTGGAACGGCATCGCATCCAGAGTATACCGTTACTCGGTAACGATAACCTCGCGGTCCTTGTAGAAACCGCAGCTGGGGCACACGTGGTGCGGAAGCTTGACAGCGCCGCAACGGGGGCACGTGGACTGAGCCGCAGCCGAGATCTTCATGTTGGCGGAACGACGGGTGTGAGTGCGGATACGACCCTGCTTTTGTTTAGGTACGGGCATAGTGCCCTTCCTTATGAACTATCCAGTGTGGCGATTACGCGCAAGTAGCGATACTACCACAGTTTTACTCATCAAGCTTGAGATTCTTCAATGCTGCAAATGGATTTTCAGTGGCAGCGGCCCATTCTGCCTCTGCCTGGGCGGCGCAATCGCATTGCTCGACGTTGAGATTGCAGCCGCAAGTGGGGCACAGACCGCGGCAATCGGGCTTGCAGAGCACCACAAACGGGGTGTCCATAACGACCGCGTCATTGATGGGCTCACCCAGATCGACGATACGGTCCTCACCCAGGAGCTCGTAGCCGTCCTCGTAGGCCTCGGGATCCTCGGGCTCCTCAAAGAGGTAGAACTCCTCGATCTCGCCGGCGATATCAAACGAGGCGGGCTCCAGGCAACGGTCGCACTCGCCGGTGGCGTGCGCGCGGACCATGCCCGTGAGCAAGACACCGGTACCGGCATTGGTAAAGACAACGTCGTAGTCGATGCCGTCCTGAAGCTGGTACTCCTTCTCGCCCACCGTGTAGGTGGCGACATCGACCTTACCGGTCAGCGGATACGAATCTCCAGGAAACTCGAGCTGCTCGGAAAGATCGACGGTAACGCTCGGAAACTCAGCCATTACCACTGACCATTCTGTTGGGCGGCACCCTCGTTGAGCTGCTGACGGCAACGGGTAACGGTGCCAGTCAGGCTCTTGAGGTTCTCCTCCAGGTGCGTAAAGACCTGCTCCGCGTAGTCCTCGGCAGCATAACGCGTCTCGCGCTCGTACTGCTGGGCACGATCGCGGATGTCGTCGGCCTGCTGCTGCGCAAGGCGGACGATCTCCTGCTCACCGGCAATGGTGAGGGCCTGCTGCTGAGCGTCGGCGATGATGGAATCAGCCTGAGCGGCGGCGGAAGCCATAAGCTCCTCGCGCTCCTTAAGGATACGGCGGGACTTCTGCCACTCCTCGGGATAGCTCATGCGGATCTCGTCGAGGATATTGAAGAACACGTCGGCGTCGATGACCTTGAACTGAGCGTTCTTGCCGAAAGGCGGCTTGGCTTCCTCGATCAGCCCTTCGAGCTCATCGACCAAGCTGACGATCCTATCGCCAGGAAAATTCTCGCCCGGCATCCGGTCTCCTTTCATAGGTAACATATCATCGTGCTAGTTTACCACATGCCACCAGGCAATAAAAAACGTCACGAAAAGCGATGTCTGAGCGCTTCGACCACGTTGGGCGGCACAAACGTCGATACATCGCTGCCGAGCGAGGCGATCTGGCGAACGACCGAGCTCGAGATGTAACCGTACTGCGGAGCACTCATGACAAAGATGGACTCCAGCTCGCTATCCAAGCGATAATTGAGGTCGGCCTGCTGCAGCTCATACTCAAAGTCGGTCATGGCGCGCAGGCCCTTGACCACGGCCCCCGCCCCCTGCTCACGAGCGAAGTCGACCAAGAGGCCGGTAAAGGGCAGGACTTCGACGCCGTCGATATTACCGAGCGCCTCGCGGGCCAGCGCCACGCGCTCATCGAGCATAAACGTGGTGCCCACACCGTTTTTACCCTGCGACTCCGCAACAGCGACGATCACACTGGGAAAGATGCGGCGGGCGCGGCGGATCACATCGATATGGCCAAACGTGATGGGATCGAAGGTGCCCGGGACGATCACGCGGTTGATGGTGTCATTCATGGGCGTCCTCCTGAAACGTCGTGGCATCGTTGTTATCGGCATCGGTGACGGCACTATCGTCCTCACCGTCGTCATCGCCGACCCAACGAAGCAGGTCGACCGAGGTAATGCCGTAGCGCTTCTCACGTACAGTCTCAAAGCCTGCCGGATGCGCGCCCGCATCGGCGGAGGCATGCTCAAACAGGGCATAAGCGCCAGGCGCAAGCAGACCCTGCTGAGCCAGGTTCTGCAGCATTTCCTCGACCGGCTCGGCACCAAAAGCATAGGGCGGGTCGAGCAGGACCAAATCAAAGGGGCCGCCCGGTACACGACCGCGCGAGGCACTTGCCAGCATGTCGCCCGTGACCACACGCCAACGCGCACGGTCACGGCAGAGCGACTCGATATTCTTGGTAATGAGCCGCGCGGCGTTGCGATCGATCTCAAACGTCGTGAGCGAGCGGGCCCCACGAGAGAGCATCTCTAACCCTAAGGCACCGGAGCCGCCAAAGGCGTCCAGCACACGAACCTCGTCCAAATCGAAATCGAATGCCGACATGACCATAGATGCGCACGCCTCGCGCACGCGATCAGTCGTGGGGCGGGTGACATCGCGACCACGGGGCTCCTCGATCTTACGACCGCGCCATTCGCCGCCGATGATTCTCATCCTCCGCTGACCTCCTTAAAGATATGTCGATAACGCATGGCGACCGCCTCGCGCAAGGGACGCGTCGCCACGGAGTTAAGGGTGCAAGCATACCGCAAGAGCTCGACCGCGTCCAAATGGGCCCACTCGATCAGCTCCTCGTCGGCATCCAGGTCGACAAAGCGCAAGGTCACGCCGCCGTGCTGGCGATAACCCAGGATTTCGCCCTCATGGCGTAGGCGCAGATCCATCTGGGCGAGCGTAAAGCCGTCCGAGGTCTTTTCGAGCGACTGGAGACGGTCTTGCGCCGCCGCTGCGCCGCCCTTGCCCTAGGAGTGCGTCATGATCAGGCACGTGCCCGACACGCTCCCGCGGCCCACACGGCCGCGCAGCTGGTGCAGGGCCGCCAAGCCAAAGCGCTCACCGTTCTCGATGACCATGACGGTGGCGTTAGGCACGTCGACGCCCACCTCGACAACCGTAGTCGAGACGAGTACGTCGATCTCGCCACGCTTGAAGGCATCGATAACCTGGTCCTTCTCCCCCGCTGGCATGCGGCCGTGAAGGCGCTCGATGGCAAGCCCCGGCAATGCCAGACGAAGGCGATCGAGCTCGGTTACCGTATCGTGCAGCGGCACGGGGACGGTTACGCGGCCCTCATCGTCGCGGGCAATACCGGGCACGTCCTCCAGCTCATCGGCCGAGTCACTCGGCTCCACGAGCGGGCAAATCACGTAGGCCTGCTGACCCTTTTCATGCGCCTCGCGGATGGCTCCATAGGCGAGGTCACGGCTCGACTCGGTGAGTACGCGTGTCGTCACGCCAGCGCCAGGGACGGGCCGATGGCGGATGATGCTCGTGTCCAGATCGCCGTAGACCGAAAGAGCCAGCGTACGCGGGATGGGCGTTGCCGTCATAACGAGCAGATCGGCACCGGGGCCCTTCGCGCGTAGGGCGTTGCGCTGGCCAACGCCAAAGCGGTGCTGCTCGTCGATGACAACAAGCGACAGATGCTTGAATGTGACATTATCCGAAAGCACCGCGTGAGTGCCAAAGAGGACATCGAGCTCGCTGGACTGCAGCTGCTCATGGATACGCTCGCGCTCGGCCGCCGGCGTGGCACCCGTCAGAAGCGCCCAGGACATGCCAGCCTGCGAGAGCAGAGGGCCGGTCTTATCGGCATATTGGCGCGCCAGAACGCCCGTGGGCGCCATAACGCAGGCCTGCGTACCGCTATCGGCAGCCACAGCCAGCGCGCAGGCGGCAACGGCGGTCTTACCTGTACCGACATCGCCCAGCAGCAGGCGGTTCATCACGCGCCCGCCATCGCACATATCGCGCAGGATATCCTGGAACGCGGCCCCCTGCTCTTCGCTCAGCGAAAACGGCAGGGCTTCCCTGAGCGCGACCAGGTGCTCGCCCGCGGTGTGGGCATAGGGCACCACATCGACCAGGCCGCCATCGTTGCGCAGGCGCAGCGCCAGCTGAAGGTAAAGGCACTCCTCATAAGCAAGGCGACGGCGAGCGATATCGCGCTCAGCCATGCTCGAGGGAAAGTGGATCGATCGAAGCGCACGAGCATTGCTCATCAGGCGACGCTTAACGCGCAGCGGAGCCGGAACAGGATCAAAGGGATTGCCGACGACCTCGAGCGCGCCGCTTACGATGCGGCGCATCCACGCCTGGCTCACGCCATCACTCACGTAATGAACCGGCAGGATGGTGCCTGCGGCACGCCCGTCCTCGAGCTTTTCAAAGTGCGGCGAGGCCATCTGCTTAAAGCCGTAGGCAAACTCAACCTTGCCCATCACAGCCAGGCGGTCGCCCTGCTTAAGCTGCTGGGCAATCCAGGGCTGGCGGAAAAAGGCGACCTGCAGCACGCCCGTCTCGTCAACGAGTGAGACCTCGGTCACCTGCATGCGCGGACGCGGCTGCTTTTGAACGATACGGTCGACCGTGGCGATGATGGTGCACACGGTACCGATGGGCGCCATCTCGATGGACCACGAACGCGTAAAGTCGAGATATCGATGAGGGATATGGAGAAGGAGGTCCCCCACCGTCCGAATTCCCAGACGGCGAAGGGCCTCCTCACGTTTACCCGAAACATATTTGAGTCGCGCGATATCCTCGTCGAGCGCATTGCTCTGGGCAAAGCGCTCCGAGACGCGCGGCACGAAGCACAGCTCGGACATGGGCAGCTGCCTACTCGATCGAGAAGATCACGGGATAGAGCGGCTGCTCGCCACGATGGGCGTCAATCTCCAGATCGGGCTGAGCCTCCTCGATAGCGTCGACGATCTCTTGGAAGGCCTCATCGGACAGCTCCTCGCCGGCCAGAATCGTCAGCGCGTCACCCTCCTCTTCCTCCTGCATGCGGTTGATGCAGTCGAGCGTGACCTGCTTCACGTCGGAGCCGACCACGTCGATGGAGCCAGCGATGATGCCCATGACATCACCGGAGTGAATCGGTGAGCCGTCGGAGGCGCTGGAATCGCGCACGGCACGGGTGACCTCGCCATCGCGAACCTCGCTGATGGCGTCGACCATAGCGGCAACGGCATCCTCGAGCTCGGAATCGGGAAGGACCGCGAACAGCGCGGGGAACGCCTGCGGGACGGACTTAGTGGGAACGCCGGCGCCCTACTTGTCGGTGCAG
>CAJKZO010000126.1:0-5453 GCA_905204365.1 uncultured Collinsella sp. | reverse complement strand
CATGACCAGAAGGTCTATGCCGTCCTCTTTTCATGCCAATTTGTTCGCTCTGGCGCCCGCTCGCTGGCATTGCCAAAACATCGACGTTACCGTGGTCCAAACTAGTCATTGGGGACGTTCTTAAATGACTAGTCGTTGGGGACGTTCTTGTTTGACTAGTCGTTTAAGAACGTCCCCAATGACTAGTTGGATTGCTAGTTTGTGCGGGTTGTGGTTTTGGGAGCTGCGGGAATTTAAAATACTGTACATCTGTACGTTAACTCCTCTTCGTAGTATATTGCTAGCCGCAAAACTCAGCACCATTGTGCCGCGAGATGCTAAAGTGCCTCCGTACAATGGTTGTTAATAGCATGATTCGGCTAAACGATAGGATGGATGGTCCAAGCGTGAGTCTCGGCAGCAAACTATCCAACGCAAAGGTTTCCTTTGCAATCTTTAAACGCGACATCAAGCGATTGATCGTGAACCCCGTCGCCCTGGTGGTTACCCTGGGCGTGTGCGTCATTCCCTCGCTGTATGCCTGGTACAACATCGTTGCCAACTGGGATCCGTACGGAAATACCCAGGGCATTAAAATCGCCATCGCCAACAACGACCAGGGCACCCAGAACGACCTAGTGGGCGAGCTTAACGCAGGCGATAAGGTGGTCGACCGGCTCAATGAGAACAACCAGCTTGGCTGGACCTTCGTCGACTCGGCGGCAGATGCCAAAGAGGGCGTCGAAAGTGGCGAATACTATGCTGCCATCGTGATTACCAAGAACTTCTCCGACAATCTCGTCTCGATGCTCGACGGCAATTACCATCAGCCGAAGCTCACCTATTACGTCAACGAGAAAAAGAGCGCCATTGCGCCCAAGGTCACCGATACCGGTGCCAACACCATCGAGGAGCAGATCAACTCGGAGTTTGTTTCCACGGTGGGCGAGACCGTCGCTGGCATTGCCAAAGATACTGGCATCGACCTTAAAGATAAGGCAACCCAGACCCAGGATTCGCTGGCGGGCTCGGTGTCCGAGGCGTCTGATACCCTGGGCGAAGTACGTGATTCCATCGGCGACATGAACACCGCCATCGACAAGACAAGCAGCTCGATTGCTTCGGCCGATGCTGCGTTGGCGGGCCTGCAGGGACAGGCGCCCTCGCTAACGCAGGCAATCGCTCAGGGTAATGATCTGCTGGGCGAAGCTCGCACCACGGCTGGCAAGTCCATCACCTCGCTCTCCAAGGCACTTTCGGAGGGCAGCATCGTGCTGAGCAAGACATCGGCATCTGCGAACGCCGCGATTGGCAAACTCACCGGTACGGTTACGTCCACGACCACTCGTATCGACAACTCGCTCGAATCCCTTCAGGCGACGATTGACCACAACAGCGCTGTCATCGAGCGCCTGCAGATTCTCGCTAACGATACGTCGACGGGATCGGCGGACGCCGACGCGCTCATCGCATCGACCATCAATTCGCTTCGCGAGCAAAACCAGAAGCTGCAGAGCATCAAAGACGGCCTTTCTGCACAGTCGAGCGCCATGGCAAACGACGCTACGGCGATCTCGAACGCGAGCAACGCACTCAACGCGGCAATTCAGACCGGTACGGCTAACCTCGGTCAGGCTCAGACCGATCTGGGACAGAACGCACTGCCGAAGGCTTCGAGCGCGCTTGACTCCTTTGCCGCCGTTTCGGGCGATTTGACCGGCATTGTGTCGGGTATGACCCCCACGATAGCGAGCGCGCGCGGCACGCTGGCGCAGCTCGACGCCACGCTCAAGCAGGCAAAGACCACGCTGTCCCAAACCGACGCCTCCCTTGCCAAAGTTCAGGACAAGCTCGCGACCGCCGCCAATGACATTGCGGCGCTGCAGACCTCTGAGTCTATGGGCGAGTTAGCCGACCTCATGGACGTCGATGTCGATGACGTGGCAGATTTCATGGCATCTCCGGTTGAGCTGACGTCCAAGTCCATCTATCCGGTCAAGAGCTTTGGCTCGGGCATCGCGCCCTTCTACACCAATCTGGCGCTGTGGGTGGGCGGCTATGTGCTCATCGCCATCTACAAGCTCGAGGTCGACCGCGAGGGCATCGGTAGCTTTACGGCGCGTCAGGGCTACTTTGGCCGCTGGCTGCTGCTGGTGATCCTGGGCGCGTTCCAGGCCATTATCGTTACGGTGGGCGACCTGGTCATTGGCGTTCAGTGCGTCAATCCGCTGCTCTTTGTGCTGGGCGGCATCGCTATCTCGTTCACCTACGTCAACATCATCTATGCGCTGTCCACCACCTTTAAGCATATCGGTAAAGCCATTGGCGTCATCCTCGTCATTGTGCAGATCCCCGGCTCGTCGGGCATGTATCCCATCGAGATGATGCCCGGCTTCTTCCAGTGGCTGCACCCGCTGCTGCCCTTCACCTATGGCATCAACCTGCTGCGCGAGACCGTCGGTGGCATGTATTCGTTCAACTACCTGTTCAACCTGTGCATCCTGGGCGTGTTCCTTATTATCGCGCTCTTTATCGGTCTGCAGCTGCGCCCGTTGCTGCTCAACCTCAACCTGCTCTTTGATAAGCAGCTTTCCACGACGGGCCTCATGATCTGCGAGTCCAACGACCTGCCGCGCCAGCGCTATTCGCTGCGCACGGCCATGCGCGTCATGCTCGATTCGGATTCGTACCGTCGCGAGCTGCTCGATCATGCCGTGGCGTTTGAGCATCGCTACCCGTACTACATCAAGGGCGGTTTTGCCGCCGTGGTAGGCGTGCAGGTTCTGCTCTTTGTGCTTTCGACGGTGCTCGATATCGACAATAACGGCAAGATTATCCTGCTCGTTATCTGGATCATTTCGGTTATCGCCATCTGTGGCTGGCTCATCAACATCGAGTACATCCGTGCGAGCCTCAATACCCAGATGCGTATCTCGGCGCTTTCGGACGAGGACCTTCGCCGCGAGATGCGCGAGCACACGGCTGCCATCCCTGCCGCCCGTCGCATGTTTGGTCTCAACGCCAGTGAGCGGGGCACCAAGGACAGCGAACAGCCCACGAGCCGTCTGCCGCATATCGGTGCGCATCGTAAGGCTCAAGATGCCGACGGCGTTGACAACGTAAGCGGAAACGACGGGGACACCACCCCGCTTGGCAAGCACTCTAAAGGAGGTGAGGCATAAATGAAAAACATCCTGCACCTGTTTAAGCGCGATGTCCAAAACGTGTCTCACTCCGTGATCGGTATGGTCGTCGTGATGGGCCTAATCATCGTGCCGTGCCTGTACGCGTGGTTTAACATCGCCGGAAGCTGGGATCCCTACGGCAATACCGGCAACCTTAAAATTGCAGTGGTCAACACTGACGAGGGCTACGAGAGCGATCTGATTCCCGTCGAGGTCAACGTGGGCGAAAACGTAACCGCCACCCTGCGCGGCAACGAGAACTTCGACTGGGTCGTCCTCAACGACCGCGATAAGGCGATTGAGGGCGTTAAGTCGGGCGCATACTACGCTGCCGTCGTTATCCCTAAAACGTTTAGCGCCGATATGATGACGCTCTTCTCGACCGACGTGAAGCACGCCGATATCGAGTTCTATGAGAACCAGAAGGCCAACGCCATCGCACAGATCGTGACCGAGAAGGGCTCGAGCGCCGTTCAGAGCCAGGTCAACGAGACCTTTACCAAGACCATTACGACTATCGGCCTTAAGACCGTGTCCAGCCTGCTCGACTATATGAGCACCGACCAGGTGAGCAACTTTATCGCCAATCTGTCCTCTACACTGGGCGATTCGGTCGAGGACCTGCAGGACGTTCAGGCGAGCGCGACGTCACTCGCGGGCATTTTGAGCTCTACGTCCGATTCGTTGACATCGGCGGGTGGCATGCTCAAGCAGACGGGCACCGTTGATGAGTCGACGAAGCAGCTGATGGAGCACGCCAAGAGCGGCATCAATGATTCCAAGGAAGCGCTCAAGGCCGCCAGCGATGCCGTTGATGCGGCGATTGACGGAAGCGCGGGCTCGTTCGACAACGTGTCCGCCGAGCTTGCGATGGCATTCGGTGCCGCGAATCAGCATGTTGGCCTTACGGAGTCTCAGCTCAACTTAGCCGCAGCGGCGCTCAATACGCGTGCTGACGATATCGATGCGATGGCCGATCGGCTCCGCAACCTTGCCGACCAGGTGAGTGATGACAAGCTCAAAGACGGCCTTAAGTCCGCTGCGACGTCGCTGGGCAGAATTGCCGTGGAGTACCGCAACAATGCGAAGGACCTGACGGCGACCGCAAAGTCCCTTTCGGACAGCATGGCGGAGGTCAACAACTCGCGCGCCGAGGTCGACCAGGCCATCGCCGATGCCAAAGCGGGTATCTCGGGTGCCAAGTCCGATTACGATTCTACGTTCTCGGTTAAGGCCAAGGAGCTCAAGAAGACCATTTCGGGCGTTCTGGATTCCCTGAACGGTATCTCGGGTGACTTGGATAGCGCCGTGAGCGGTCTGACCGACGCCTCTGGTTCGCTCGCGAAGGGTCTCTCCAAGGCTGCAAGGCTCGTCAACAAGGCTTCCGATCAGCTGGGCGAGGCGTCGGACAAGATCAGCGCCTTTAAGGACGAGCTTGATAGCGCTCTGATCTCGGGTGACCTGGCCATGATTAAGACAATGATTGGCAGCGACCCCGAGGGCCTCGCCGTGTCGCTTTCCGGCCCTGTCGCACTCGACCGCAAGCCGGTCTATCCGATCCGCAACTACGGTTCGGCCATGGCGCCGTTCTACACGATTCTGTCGCTCTGGGTCGGCTCGATTGTTCTGGCGGCCATGATGAAGGTCTCGGTTGACGATGAGCTTATCAACGAGCTCATTCCCGTGCGCCTGCACGAGATCTACTTGGGCCGTTATCTGTTCTTTGGCGGCCTGGCCTTGCTGCAGGCGCCGCACGTGTGCGCGGGCGACATTCTGTTCTTTGGTATTCAGTGCGACGACCCGCTGCAGTTTGTGCTGGCGGGCTGGGTCGCGAGTCTCGTGTTCTCCAATATCGTCTACACGCTTACGGTATCGTTTGGAGATATCGGCAAGGCCCTCGCCGTCGTGCTGCTGGTCATGCAGGTCGGCGGTTCGGGCGGTACGTTCCCCATCGAGATGACCGGCCCCGTGTTCCAGGCGATCTACCCGTTCCTGCCGTTTACTCACGGCATCAACGCCATGCACGCCGCCATGGCCGGTGCCTACCATATGGAGTACTGGATTGAGCTGGGTATCTTGGCGAGCTACCTGATTCCGTCGCTGGCCCTGGGCGTCGTCTTCCGCCGCCCGGTCATCAAAGCCAACGACTGGATTATCGAAAAGCTGGAGTCGACAAAATTGAATTTATACAGCAGCGTAAACGCCGTCGGAACATCGAGACCTTCCAACCTGATGCTTTAGCGTAGTGAATTGCACGGGCTGCTTGGTTGTTGCTACAGTAGCGGGGCG
>CAJKZO010000125.1:0-5594 GCA_905204365.1 uncultured Collinsella sp. | reverse complement strand
CTTTTCCTCGAACCCCGAGGGCAGCGAGCGCTACTACATCTACGCCAGGCCCGAGCGCGACGATCTGGCCAAGGGTGACCCCCAAGCGCTCCAAGGCCTTACCATCGGCTGCAACCCCGACGTTATGCAAACCTTCGTTGGCCAGCAGTGGCTCGCCAACGAAGGCATTACCTGCACCTATAAAGAAATCGACACTGGCGGTGCCCTCTTTGACGCACTCGCAAACAACGAGGTCGATGCCATCATCATGAACGACACGACCTCGTCGCCCAGCGCCTCCCCCATGTTCTACATTGGTTCGAGCGACTACTATTTTGCCGTCCCCAAAAGCCGCCCCGACCTGATGGACGACATCAATGCCGCTATGTCGGCAATCGCCCGCGTCAACCCACGCTATAACGACGAAGTCAAATCTAGCTACTCGACCCAAAACAGCGGTTCATCATCGCTCAACGGCCCCGAATGTTCCTGGCTCAAAGCAAACAACAACGCCATCACGCTCGGCTACATTACGGGCAAACTCCCCTACTGCAACGAGGACGAAGACGGCGAAATGGAAGGCTCGCTCGCATCGCTTGCGACGACGCTGCACGATAAATTTGGCATTACGGTCAAAACCGTCGCCTTTGATAGCTACAAGATGATGTCAAAGGCCCTGTCAAAGGGAAGCATAGACGTTGCGCTGCCGGTATACCGAGATTACTGGTTTGCCGAGCAAACAGGCGTTGTGCAGTCGGTATCGTTGGGGACCATATCCCTCACCGCCATCCACACCGGCAGCAACCTGAACAAAGACCTTCAGAACATCGCCTGCACCAAATCATCGTTTGTCAACAAAAATGCACTTGAAAGTCTGTTCCCCACAGCAACCGTAACCGAATACCAATCCGACGATGAAGCGCTCGACGCCCTCAGGAAGGGAACGGCGCACTGCATCGTCGCTCCCAGTTCACGCGTAAAAACCATCGGTGACCGTTACGATCTCGAGGACTGCGAGACGACCGAGCTCCCTGACACCTGTGAGCTCTCGTGCTGGATTTCGCGCGGAAAACCCGAGCTGTTGGGAATCATCAACAAGGGCATCATCAATGCCGGAGAATCGCTCTCCGCAAGCAATTTCTCCTCCACGTCGTACACGGCCCAGGAATCCAACACGCTTCAATTCCTTTTTCGCAACCGCACCGCCATTGCAGCTACCCTCATCGGTATGTTGTCGGTCGGCATCGTCCTGCTCATCTGGGCGCTCGTGCGCGCTCGAACCGAGCGCAAAAAAGCCGATGCCGCCAACGCCGCTAAGACGGCGTTCCTCACGCGCATGAGCCACGACATCCGCACGCCGCTCAACGGCATCCTGGGCCTTATCGAGATCGAGGAATTGAAGGAAGGCGATATGCAAGTCGCCCGCGAGAGCCGTGCCAAGGCGCGCGTTGCCGCCAATCACCTGCTCTCGCTGATCAACGACATCCTCGAGATGGGAAAAATCGAAGACCGCAAGCTAACACTGGAACATGTGCCTTTTAACCTCAAAGAGCTCTGTGACGATACGCTGGTGCTGTGCAAGCTCCGCGCGTCCAGCAACGGCATCACAATGCAGGACAATAGTCTGCCGTACGCCACGGGGCCATACATGATCGGCAGTCCCACCCATATCCGACAGATCATGATCAACCTGTTAGACAACAGCATTAAGTACAACAAGCACGGCGGCTCCGTCACCTTTAGTTCAAAGACCAAGCCACTCGATAACGGGCGCGCGCTCTTTTGCTTTAGCGTTTCGGATACCGGCATTGGCATGGCTCCCGAGTTTTTAAAGCATATCTATGAGCCGTTTGCCCAAGAAGGAGACGATGCGCGCAGCAAGTTCCAAGGAACCGGCATGGGCATGCCAATCGTCAAGTCGCTTATTGAACTGATGGGCGGCACCATCGAAGTCACCAGCGAACTCCATGTGGGCACCACGTTCTACGTGGAAATTCCGCTCGATATCGACAAGAACCCCCGGGCGCGGGCGAATACGGTCGAGAGGGCGCTCGACTGCTCGCTCGCCGACATGAACGTGCTGCTCGCCGAAGACAACGAATTGAATGCCGAGATTGCACAGACGCTGCTAGAATCCGAGGGCGTCGTGGTCACCCGCGCCGTCAACGGCAACGAAGTCGTCGATCTGTACCTGTCTCATCCCGCCGGCAGCTTCGATGCGATCCTGATGGACATTATGATGCCGGACATGGACGGCTACGAGGCAACCCGCGCGATTCGCCTGAGCGAGAAGGTCGATGCAGCCGATATCCCCATC
Source organism: uncultured Collinsella sp. (assembly GCA_905204365.1). Taxonomy (GTDB): domain Bacteria; phylum Actinomycetota; class Coriobacteriia; order Coriobacteriales; family Coriobacteriaceae; genus Collinsella. Next base: position 3,298 of record CAJKZO010000125.1, on the reverse strand, counting down.
ATCGCGCTCACCGCCAATGCCTTTGCCGAGGACGCCAAGGCGGCACACGACGCCGGCATGAACGCCCATCTGTCCAAACCGCTCGACTTTAACAAGCTCAAAAACATACTCGCCCGCATCAAGAAAAACGGATCCGTTTCGCTATAGTTTTTGCAGCAACCACGCACGACCAGAAAGGAAGCCAACGATGTTTAGGCCCTTACGTCGAAAGAAACGCGCCATCACCGACGAGGAAGCGCGTAAACTGCTCGCCACCTGCAAGCGCGGCGTCTTTGCCGTCAACGGTGACGATGGCTACCCGTACGCCATTCCCGTCAACTACTTCTTTGACGCCGAGCACGACAAGATTTATTTCCATGGCGCCAAAGCCGGCCACAAGGTCGACGCACTCAAGCGCGATGACAAGGTCTGCTTTACCGTTTACGGCAACGAGTGGTACCAGGACGGCGACTGGGCTCCCTACGTTATGAGCACCGTCGTCTTTGGCCGTTGTCGCCTGGCGAATGACACCCCCGCGTTTATCGAGGACAAAGTCCGCCAGCTCGCCCTTAAGTACTACCCTTCTGCCGAAGAAGTCGAAGAGGAAATCGCCAAGGACATTAAGGGCGTCCAGCTCTACGAGATTACGATTGAGCATCTCTGCGGAAAGCAGATTCAGGAAAAGTAAGTCCCTCAGCAGGCCTCATCAATAGCAATATGGCCCGGGTCCAACCCACCTTGGAACCGGGCCATATACTTATGAAGCGTCGGCGGCTATGTGTGCAAGCGCCTCAACGAGCTCCTGCGAGCTCACGGGTTTACTCAGGTGCGCGTCCATGCCTGCCTCACGCGAAAGCCTGCGGTCGTCGGCAAAGGCGTTGGCGCTCACGGCAATAATCGGCGTGGTCGCGGCATCCTCGCGATCGAGCGCTCGAATCTGACGCGTGGCCTCAAGGCCATCGATACCGGGCATCATGATGTCCATCAACACCACGTCGTACTCGTGCGGTGCGCTCGCGGCAAACGTCTCAACGGCAGACTCGCCATCCTTAGCATGCGTCACGACGGCACCGGCGCGGGCGAGCGTAAACTGCGCGATCTCGGCGTTTAGATCGTTATCCTCTACGAGCAAGACGCGCAGGCCCTGGAGCGCATCACCATCGCCCGCATCCACGCGAACTGCCTGAGGAATCTCGGAGCACTTGCATTTCTCGAACGGCAGGCGGATGGTAAACGTCGTCCCCTGCCCCAAGACACTCGTAAAGCTCATGGTTCCGCCCATAAGCTCGACCAGCTGTTTTGCGATAGGCGCGCCCAGGCCAGTTCCCGATGAAGCGCCTTCCACCTGTTGCTCCTCGCGGCAAAACGGCTCGTAGAGGCGCTGTTGGAACTCCTCGCTCATGCCAATACCGTTGTCGGCGATCGTGTATTCATAGACGGGGACGCCATCCGCTGGCTCCACCTCGCGGCACACCAGGCGAACATAGCCGCCCTGGCGGTTGTACTTGACGGCATTGCCGGCAATATTGAGCAACAAGCGCTTGAGGTGCGTCACGCTCACCCGCGCATAGGGATGATCAAGCATCTGCTGGTCGCAGATAATTGTCACCAGACGTTCCTCGGCCTGGCGCTCCAGAATATCGCGCACCTCGTGGTTGAGGGTTACCAAGTTTGTGGGAACAGGCTCCAGTTCGATCTGCCCGCTCTCCAGACGACTCATATCCAGGGCCTCGTTGGCAAGGTCGAGCAGCAGTCCCGATGCCGTCCAGATTTTTGAGCGGCACTCGGTCTGCTTTTGCAGATCGTCCGCATTGGCATCGCCAACCTCGACCATGCCGCGAATGCCGTTGATGGGCGTGCGCAGATCGTGGCTCATGCGACGCAGAAACTCCGTCTTTGCCGAGTTGGCAGACGAGGCCTCACGCGCTGCCTTTGCCAGCCTGTCGCCATAGTCGCGCTCCTGCTGCAACAAGTCCGTCAAACGTCGACGATCAGCGCGGCGACGCACCGTCACAACAACGGCTATAACACCGCTGTAGAGCGCCAGCACGCCGGCAGCAACAGCCGCGACAACCTCAAAGTAGCGCTGCGCCGAGGCATAGGTGTACACATAGAATTTGTGCGCTTTTCCAAATGTGCCCAAATACCACTCGCCGTCGGCGTTAACCAATCTGACCTTACCAGCCAGGCATCGATCCTTAATACCGTCGACAATGAAGACGTCCGTCGCAGGCAGATCGAATACGCCCAATACGGTGGGTTCAACGGCATTGGTCGCAACGACCTTGCCGTCGCTTTCGATCACGATATTGCCGCTATCGATGGTTTCATAGCCATCAAGCAAGCTCTGCAGTTTGAGTGTATTGCTTGCAACCGCCTTCGCGCTCTGATGCCTTACCGCGATAACGATGCCCTCGCCATCCTGCCGAGTCACGCAGCCAATGTCTGCGACCGAATCATCCGCAAGCGTGATGCGAGCGGTATAGGACTTAAGCGGATGAGTTGCCACCTCCAGCACGGGTGATTCTTTGAGATACGTAGCGAGCGACTCGTAACCCACATCGCCCGTCGAGGACTCGGACACCAAATTGCCCGATGCGTCCGTCACGATCAGCGCGCTCACGTTGAACTGGTCGGCATATTGCTCCAGCATGGCGCTATCCACCGAACCGTCGCGCTCCATATCGCGGGCAGCCTCTCCGGCGATCTCCATAACGCGAATCAGGTTTTTGGTCGTATAGGCGCTGTTGAATGCATCGTAGGAAAGGCTCTGCGTCGCCACGTAATCGACAACGTCGGCAAAGCGCTGCTCGGCTTGGGCCGTCATGTAGCCGTAGCTCATCATGCCGGCAGCAACCGAGAGCGCTATCCCCAGCAGAGCGACAAGAAGCCATGCCCCTGCCGAACGATTGTCCCGCTCCTGAGCGGCGTGGTCGGGCGCATCGATCATGACAGGCCCTCCACATTCAAAAATGGTGAAGGGTCATCAAAGTACTTTGACACCAGGCGTTCCATGGTGCCATCGGCAAGCATTTCTTGGTAGGCATGAGTGAGCTTGACGTCGATGCCGCGCGTATCGTTGATATCGAAAGCGGTGCCCAAACCAACCTCTAGCAGCGGCTCATCCAAAATTCGATACGTTACGCCATAGTCTTTTTCGTAGGTGAGCAGCAAGGACTCATGCGCGGCGATGGCGTCGACCAGGCCCTCGACGAGCGCCGGGTTCAGGCATGAACGGTCCGAAAAGCAGTAGAGTTCCTTGATCTGACGCTCCTATATGGCAAGGTCTTTTTTAGAATCCATTTTTCGCTCGGCCTCG
>CAJKZO010000124.1:0-5719 GCA_905204365.1 uncultured Collinsella sp. | reverse complement strand
GCATGTCGAGCATAAACCCGGGATAACGTTTCTTAATATCCAAAACGAGCGACATGGCTTATCGACCTCCCTTTGCGACCGTGTCATCGCGCATGAGCTCGGCCAGCGCCTCGCGATCGATACGCAGCGCATCACCGCCCGCCGGGTCGAGCGAATCGGCCTGTCCGGCGAGATCCTTGGCCTGCTTTCGCTCCGCGCGGGACAGGCCGCGCTCGCGATACTTTTGCGAATGCGCCGTGTACATGTTAATGAATAGGATGACCAGGAAGCTGAACACGATTACGACGATGACCCAAAAGAGCGCCACCGACGTATTGCCGCCCATCCATTCAAAGTAGATTGCGATAGGAATGGTCTGCGTAATACCGGCGTAGTTGCCCGCAAAGAACAGGGTGCAGCCAAACTCGCCCATCGCGCGGGCAAAGGCGAGCACCGCGCCGGCGGCAATCGAGGGCCAGCCAAGCGGCATCATAAGCTTGGTAAAGATGCGACGCTCGGACCAGCCCAGCGTGCGCGCCGCATCGAGCATCTGCGTGTCGAGGCTCTCAAAGGCTCCGAGCGCCGTGCGGTAGACCAGGGGAAACGACACAACGACGGCAGATATCACCGCCGCGGGCCAGGTAAAGACGATCGAGATGCCGTGCGCGATGCGCCACCGACCGACCCCGGTCGATCGACCAAATAGCATAAGCAGCAGAAAGCCGCAGACCGTGGGCGGCAGCACCATAGGAATCGTAAAGACCGAATCGAGCAGGCCCTTGATGCGACTCGAGGTACCCATAGTCTTCCACGCGGCGAACAGGCCCAGCGCAAAGGAGATCAGCAGGGCAAGGCCGCTCGTTTTAATGGACACCCAAAACGGTCGGTAGTCGATGCAGCCCAATAAGGAGGCCAGAGAGGTCAAGGGCCCCTGCTCATCCCGCAACACGACAGACGACGCTTCTACCATTTGAGCGCTATCAAGCCAACGCGCGCCGCCCTTGGCATCACCCGAGGCTGATGCAATCACCACATAGCGGTCCCCATCCGCACCGCGCTCGTCAAAGCCATAGGTATACCCGCCGGCATCAAACGTTGTTTCCGCCGTGACATACCAAGGAAGATCCACGTCCCCTAGCTGCGCACCTCCCGTGCAGTTTGCGCTGTCGAGTTCACAGACGAGGGCTTTGAGACCCGATACGCACTCGTTGTCCTGCGGATCCAATCCAAACTTCTCGACCGCCTTGGGCGATATCCACACCACAACGCGATCGGCAGCAGGCGCCACTACAAGGTCCACGTCCTCGTCAACGGGAAACCGGTAACCCTCAGGCTGGCCCTCCATGGCACGAGCGGTCCCCTTGGCCAACCGCTCAAAACCCTCGATCCCATAGGAAAGCCCATGAGCGGTCGCAGCAACCTGGGCCCCGTCCTCAGCGTCCCCAGCAAACGCAAATCCCGGCATCCAGCAAAGCGCGAAGGTCAAAGCACAGGCGACAAGCATGCGGAATCTATTAAGCACGAAAAGCTCCAAGCGAATACAAGGACGGAGTGAAACACAAAACGATGGAATTATCGCGCCAAGCCGCACTACTCGGAAAGCTCAAAGCCGTACTTAGCCCAAATCTTCTGAGCCTTCTTGTTGGTCAGACAAAAGTCAATGAACGCCTTGGCCTCGTCGGCGTGCTCGGAGCTCTCGGCGACAGCACCCGGGTACACGATGGGCTTGTGCGAATCCTCGGGGCACACGAAGGCCTCCTCAATGCCGTCGTAGCGGAAGATATCGGAGCTGTAGACAAAACCAGCCACGCAGTCGCCTGTGGACACATAGGCGGCGGCGGTACCAACTTTGTCGGCCAGTGCGACCTTGTCGGCGATCTCGGGAGCATACTCGCCGTCGTCGCCCTCGATGCCGGTGTAGAGGCCCACGGAGGCCAGGGCCTGGTTGGCGTACTTGCCGGCGGGAACGGTCTTGGCGTCGCCAATGGCGATCTTGCCGTCCAGATTCGCGACGTCGGCGATGGCTTCGACCTTGGTGTCGGAGCCCTCGGCGCGAATGATCACGAGGTCGTTGACGAACATATCCTCACGGGTGTCGGCGTCGACGAGCTCGGCGGTCTCAGCGTCATCCATGGTGCCCTTGGAAGCGGTGATGAGCACGTCGACCGTGGCGCCGGCACGCATCTGTTCGACGAGGTCGCCGGAGGCCTTAAACTGCGTGTCGACAAAGGTGGTGCCGGTCTGGTCGGTGTAGAGCTCCTGAACCTCGGGCAGGGCCTTCTCGAGCGAGTTGGCGGCAAAGACCTGCAGTTCGACAGCCTTCTTCTTAGAGGAAGACTTGGCGGAGCCGGCATCTGAACCAGCGGGCTCGGACGTCTTGTTGCCCGAGCAGCCAGCAAGGCCAAAGCCGGCGGCAGCGGCAGCAGAAAGCGAGACAAAACCGCGGCGTGAAACCATATCGAACATATTCAACCCTTTCGAACGCTATGCCCGGGCACCCCGCCGCAGGCTTTATTCTGTTACTAGATTATACTTCCGCGCGAATAATGTTTGTGATAATGATTTCTCGTCTAATAAGTTTCTTTTACCGATAACCCCGAGATGGCCGCACTGTCGCTGCATAAAAAAGGCGGAGCAGCCCGTAAGGTCGCTCCGCCGCAGGTAGTGCGCTTATTTGGTGTGCCCGCCGCCCGCTGTCATTTGGGCTGCATGCTCCAGCTGGTCTGCTATGGCCTCCCAGCTTTCGCGGGCGGCCTTCGTAGAACCGGGAAAGTTTACGACAAGTGTATGACCTCGTTGCATGCAAATAGCGCGCGAAAGCATAGCGCGGCGCGTCTTGGTCATGGAGTATGCACGGATCGCCTCGGCAATACCCGGCACATCGCGGTCGCAGACGGCACGCGTCGCCTCGGGCGTCACGTCGCGCATCGAAAGCCCCGTGCCGCCGCAGGTGAGCACGACATTGGCGTGGCACTCATCGGCGGCTTCCACAATGGCATCACCGATCTCGCTGGCGTCGTCGCGCACGACCACATGCGAGGCGACCGTCCAGCCCTGCGCCACGATGAGTTTCTCGAGCGCGGCTCCGGCCTCATCCTGGGCAAGATCACGCGTATCCGAGCACGTCACGATCGAAATCTTCAAGTCCATAGCATTCCTCCTATAGCACCGTGCCCTCAGGCAGGTCAACACGCACGACATCCACGACGTCGCCCGCCTTGAGCTCGCACGGTCCTTCGTCAATACGCAGCAGGCAGTTGGCCCGCTGCATTGTGCCGAGCAGCGCCGAATTCTGCGTCTTAGCCTCGGTCACCAACAACTCACCGGTCTCGGGGTCGCGCAAAACCGTGGCGCGATCGAAGAAGCGGCGATGCTGACGCTTTTTCACGCTGTGCGTGAGCGTCGCCTGCTGCACGGGACGCGCACCCTCGGCAAAGCCGCGCATCTTGCGAATCGCCGGGCGGGCGAGCATCTCAAAGCCCACATACGCCGCGGCCGGATTGCCTGAAAGCCCCAGGTAGGGCTTACCCCCGAGCAAGCCAAACGTAATGGCCTTGCCCGGACGCATCGAGATGCGATCGAACAGCACCTCGCCCTCGCGCTTAACCAGCGCCGTCACATAGTCGTAATCGCCCGCAGAGGCGCCGCCGCTCGTAATGACAAAGTCGCACTCCTGCACGGCACGATGAACCAGCTCGGCAATCGCCTGCTCATCATCGGACGCAATGCCGTAGAACACGGGCTCGGCACCGGCATCGAGCGCTTCGGCCATCAACGCCGACGAGTTGGAGTCGCGAATCTGCCCACGCGCCGGCACGTTACTCGGTGCGACCAGCTCCGTGCCCAGCGAAATGATGCCCACACGTGGGGCAGCGTGCACCTTCACGCTCGCGTATCCGGCGCTTGCCAGCAAGCCGGCGCCCGCCGGAGCCACGACCTCGCCGGCATGCATCACAACATCGCCGGCATGGGCCTCCTCGGCGGCAGAGCGAACGTTCTCCCCTACCTTGGCCGGCGCCGAGAAGCGAACGTGCGAGCCCTCGTTGCCGTCGCCATCGAGTACGTCAACGATCTCGTACTTCACCACGGCATCGGCACCTTCGGGCATCGGCGCGCCCGTCATGATGCGGACGGTCTCGCCCGCGCCGATTGTGCCCTCAAACACATGGCCCGCGGCCTCGTGTCCGATAACGTCGAGCGTCACCGGCGTCTCACCAGACGCCTGCGCCAAGTCCGCCGAGCGCACGGCATATCCGTCCATAGCGCTGTTGGCAAACGGCGAGATGTCGATATCGGCCACCGCGTCCTCGGCCAAGGGAAGACCGGCGGCCTGCCACACGGGAATCTCGACGAGATCGGTCGGAGCAACGTGCGACAGAACAATCGACTGCGCGTCCTCCAGCGGAATGAGTTTCTCTGCCATATGCACCTCTTAATGCCACGGCGCACAACAGGAGCGCCGATTCTTTATGCTTGTCTCAGTATAATCCCCCGACGCACGACCGCGACTTGGCCTGTACCCGCAAATACACCTGTCGGCCGCAAGCCACGAAACAGAATCGAAACCAACCCACCGGCTCGTCGCGTTTACCGCGTTTTATAATGCTTGCGTTGCAACCTAAAAGAGGAACGTATGGCTCATAACGACAAACCCGAAAGCGCAAACGAAGCACAGGATCATTCCCAGCCGCTCGACGATGGCGGTTTTTTCTCCCTGAACGACGTCATCACGGCAGGCAGGCATCAACTTACCCGCTCCGAGCATCTCTTGGCTGCCGACACGCGCCGCAACGCCCGCAACCTACTCGCGAGCGCTAAGTTGCTCGTACTCGTCGTCATCGTCTCGCTCGCCATGGGCGTTGCCGCTTGGGCGTTTTTGGCCTCGCTGAATATCGCGACTGACTATCGCGAGCACCATGCATGGATTTACGCGCTGCTTCCCGTTGTGGGCGTTGCCACCGCATGGGTGTACAAAAACCACGGCCTTGCCGCCAAACGAGGCAACAACTTGGTCATCGACTCCGCTCTGGGCACACGCCTCATCCATATGCGCATGGCCGTCCTAACCTTCGTATGCTCCACGCTCACGCACCTCACGGGCGGATCGGCCGGTCGCGAGGGAGCCGCGGTACAGATTGGCGGCACCATCGCCAGCAACATCTCGAGCCTCGCCCACCTCGAAAAGCATGACCACCACGACCTCATGCTCGCCGGTATCTCGTCGGCCTTTGGCGCCGTATTCGGTTCGCCCCTTGCAGGAGCTTTCTTTGGCATGGAGATGTGCTTTATCGGCAAGATCGACTACACCGCGGGCATCTACTGCCTGGTCGCCTCGTTTACCGGCTACTTTACATCGCTTGCCCTGGGTACCGAGTACGAAGCGAATGTCATCGCCAACGTCCCCGACATGACACCACGGACGATCGTCATCGTTGTTATCAGCGCCATTACCTTCGGTCTCACCGCACGTCTCTTTGCCTGGTCGGTTCGAACCGTCAAGAGCCTGTACGGTCGCTTTATCACCAATTACCTCGTTCGCGCACTTATAGGCGCACTCGTGGTTTTGGCCGCCTATGCCCTCCTCGACGCCTGGGACTACGCCGGCCTTTCCACGTGGCTTTCCGGCGCCGGATTTGCCGGCAACACCACCCTGGCGGACGCAGCCATCAAGTTGGTCGTCACAGCGCTTACCCTGGGCGCGGGCTTCCAAGGCGGCGAGGTCACGCCCCTGTATGGCATC
>CAJKZO010000123.1:0-5752 GCA_905204365.1 uncultured Collinsella sp. | reverse complement strand
CGTGCGGGCCGGCGGCTTTGACGGACTCGGGCAGGTGCGAGTACTTCTTTTCGAAGTTCTCCTCGAACATCACCGCCAGGTTGTGCGCGGCCTCGTCGTAGCGCGCGGTGCTCTGCCAGTACTGGCGCGGAACCAGGATGCCGTCGGGCACACCGTGGCACGTGGTGGGAATGTCGACGTTAAAGATGTCGTCGTGCACGAACTCGCTGTCCTCGATGGTACCGTCGAGGGCGCGCGCGACCAGCGAGCGCGTGTAGGCCAGCTCGATGCGATGGCCTACGCCGTAGCCGCCGCCGATCCAGCCGGTGTTGACCAGGTACACACGCGTGCGGCCGTCGGCAATACGCTCGCCGAGCATCTTGGCGTAAACCATGGGGTCGAGTGGCATAAACGGCTCGCCGAACAGCGAAGAGAACGTGGGCGTGGGCTCGGTGACGCCGACCTCGGTGCCGGGAATCTTAGCCGTAAAGCCCGTCACAAAGTGGTACATGGCGGCGTCGGCCGTCAGACGCGAGATGGGCGGCAGCACGCCAAAAGCGTCGCAAGTCAGGAACAGCACGACACTCGGAGTGGTGCCCATGCCCTTAGTCCACGCGTTAGGAATGTGCTCCACGGGATAGGCCACGCGCGTGTTGTGCGTGATCGAGATGTCGTCGTAGTTGGGCTTGCGGTTCTCGTCGAGCACCACGTTTTCGCAGATCGCGCCAAAGCGGACAGCGTTGAAGATCTCAGGCTCGTGGAACGCGTCCAGGCCCTCGCACTTGGCGTAGCAGCCACCCTCGATGTTGAAGATGCCCATGTCGGACCAACCGTGCTCGTCGTCGCCGATCAGCAGGCGCGTGGGGTTGGCCGAAAGCGTAGTCTTGCCGGTACCGGACAGGCCAAAGAACACGGCGGTCTCGTGCGTGACGGGGTCCATGCTGGCCGAGCAGTGCATGGGCAGCACGTCGTCCTCGACGGGCAGCAGGTAGTTCATGACGCTAAAGATCGACTTTTTAATCTCGCCGGAGTAGCCGGTGCCGGCGACCAGAATCACGCGTTCCTGGAAGTTGATGACCACGGCGGCGCTGGAGTTGAGGCCCTTGATGGCAGGATCGCACTGGTAACCGGGCGCTGCGAGCACGCAGAAGTCGGGCTCGCCGGTGCGCGCGATTTCGCGGGCGAGCGGACGGGCGAGCATTTGCTTAATGAAGAGTGCCTGGCTGGCACGCTCGCAGGCAACAAGCAGGCGACGCGTGTGGTTGCGGTCAGCGCCCGCCATGCCGCGCGTGACGAACACGTCGCGCTCGTTGAGATAGTCGACGATGCCGGCCTTGATGGCCTCATAGCTCTCGACGGACAGTGGGCGGTTGACCGCACCCCAGGCGATCTTGTCGTGAACATCGGGGGTGTCAACGATAAAACGATCGTTGGGCGAACGACCAGTGCGCTCCCCCGTCTCGATCACGAGCGCGCCATTAGAAGCCATACGGCCCTCTTTGCGACGAATAGCGTGCTCGACAAGCTCTGCCGCCGGCAGGTCCACCAGCAGACGGGGTTGATTCTCGGCGGGATCTTCGACCAGCGTAATACCAAAATTGGACAGAACTTCTGCAGGGGTAACACCAGGCATGGGGCCTCCTTTAAAAACGCGGCACGTGGACGCGGCGCGCACTTTACTCACGTAAAGCCCGTTGTACCCGATATGCAAAAACGTTTTTGCGGCAAGGGCGGCAAGCCCGCCCAACGGTCAAAAATCGCAGGCAAGCGGCCTAGTCATTGGGGACGCTTTTAAACGACTAGTCATTGGGGACACTCTTGAACAGACAACATTCAAGGAGTGTCCCCGGATGCCGGCACTTAGGGACGTTCCCAAAGTGCCGGCACATAAGGAACGTCCCTAAGTGCCGACTACTGAATGGCGCCGCCGAAATTATTGAACAACCTGTTCAAAAACACGTGCGGACACCGCGGTGTCTATACTAGAGCGCAGCAATAGAAAGGAACCGCCTTGAGCATCACGCCCCTCGATAGCATTCGCCGCGCCATCGCCCGCCGCAATGGCGTCGCCGACCCCGCCGCAGCGGGCAGCGGCATCGCAAGGGCCCAGGGCGGTCGCATCGAGAACGGCCTGTTCCCTGCCTCCCACACGGCCGAAGAGCTCGCGCGCATCCAGGAGCTGAGCCAGCGCAACGCCGGCGGGCCCGATAGCAGCCAAGCCACACGTCGCCGGCGCGAACGCGATCGGGAGCCCGGCCCCGTCCGCCGCATGGTCAACGCTTGGTGGAACCGTCTGCTCGGCGCCGTCTACGGCGGCGGCTTCTCCATGCAGGAGGCGGAATACGAGGAGCACGCCACCAGTCGCGACTATCTTTGGAACACCCTCGACACCGCCGTGTGGGGTTTGGCGTTTCCGCTGCTCACCATCGTGTCTACGCAACTCGTGGGCGCCGAAGAAGCAGGCAAATTCTCCATCGCCTTTGTCACCGGCACGCTCATCATGATCGCGTGCAACTACGGCGTGCGCAATTTCCAGGTCTCGGACTTCGACGAAAAGACGTCCTTTGCCTCCTACCGGCTCAACCGCTGGCTTTGCGGAGCGCTCGCCCTAGGCTGCGGCCTCATGTACAGCAGCGCCCGCGGCTATGACACGCAGATGGCGACGATCGGCCTGGGCGTCTACCTGTATAAGGTCATCGACGGCGTCGCCGACGTGTACGAGGGCCGCCTGCAGCAGGCCGACAAGCTCTACCTGGCTGGCATGAGCCAAACGCTACGCTCCGTCGGCGTCATCGCGGTCTTTAGCGTGGCACTGTTCCTCACGCGCAGCATGTCCATCGCGGCCATGGCCATGGGCATTGCCGCGATCGCCTCGCTCGTGCTGGTCACCGCGCCGCTCGCCCTGCTCGAGACCGAAAAATCCCGCCGCGTGAGCCTGCGCGAGGTCGGCCACCTGTTTGTCCATTGCGCCCCACTCTTTGGCGCGCTATTCCTGTTCAACCTTATCGAGAGCATGCCCAAGTTTGTGATGGAAGGAACACTGGCCTACAAATACCAGCTGTACTTTAATGCCCTGTTTTTTCCAGCTCAGGCTATTCTGTTGAGCATTGGATTTGTCTATAAACCGCAGCTCCTGCGCTTGTCGAGCATTTGGGCTAATCCTCGCAAGCGTCGTCGCTTTGACCTGATTATTGTTGCCGTTATGGCGCTGATCGTGGTCATCACCGGCGTGTGCGCCGCATTTATGGCAGGTCCCGGTATTCCCCTCATGAGCTTTATGTACGGTCTCAGCTTTGAGCGCTACCATACGCTGGCACTGCTGATGGTCGTCGCCGGCGGCGTCACCGCGGCCATCGATTTTATCTACGCCATCATCACGGTGCTGCGCCATGCCGGCGACGTCACCAAGATCTACCTGATCTGCTTCGCCGTAAGCGTGGTACTGCCGGTGATCCTGATTAAGCTGCTGGGTCTGATGGGCGCTGTGGTGAGCTACCTAGCCATCATGGCCCTACTCCTGGTGCTGCTGATAATCGAGTACGCCCACATCCGCCAACGCATCGAACGCGACCGCAACCCGTACGGAGCCTAATTAGCTGCCCCGGTCACCGGAATTTGCGATGGAATCGCCCCGGCTGGGATCTCGTTGAAGACAATATGCATCACGCAAAACTAAGTGAGTAGACTTTTACCGAATCCCGGACCACACCGACAAAGCACAAGTCCGCGACCTGCGGTTTTATTGAGGCAAATATGTTGGGTGCTCGGCATTTCCAAAAAAGTCTACTCACTTAGCCAGCGGGCAGCCAAATGATTATTTAATCCCCGTCCCAGAGAAATCAATTAGCGGGCAGAAGGGCAAAAGTAGTCAAAAAAGCCCCGTCCCAAATTAGCTACCACTTGCACCGATTATTCGCCCGGGTTGATGTTCGCGTAGAACTCCGCCCCGTCGTCCAGGCGCAGGATGCCCACGCGGCCAAACTCGGAGCCGGTGGCGGCGGCGCAATCGATATCGATGCGATCGGGCACACCGGCGGCATCCTCGCCGCCCAGGCGCACGATCTGCCCGCGTCCCGATTCCTCATCGAGCCCCGCCAGACCACCGACCTCGCAATAGCGCCCAAGCGATACCGTGGGCGTGTGACCGCTCACCACGACCGGGCCCTTACCCTCGGTAGAAAGCAGCCCGGTCGGCGCATCCCAATAGCCGTGACGAATCCATAGCAGGTCATCGGACGACTGCACCGCGAGCATCTGCTGCAGCAGCTCGCGATCGGCACCCACCGCTCCAACGCCATCGGCACAATCGACGCCATGCTCAAGCAAAAACGCGCGCGCCGCCTTCATCTCGATTCCAGCATGTACCAGCAGATACGGGCGCTCCTCGGTCTCGGCCACCGCGTAGAGCGGCAGCGCGGCCATCCATCGCACGAGCTCCTCGTATGCCTCAAATTCCATGTCGTTGAGCTGCTCGCGCGTCGTCCAGCCACCGTTGATATCCCAGGTCTCGGCATCGAGCGGATCCTGGCCAATGATGGCATCGAGCATGATCTGCTCGAGAATACCCTTGAGCACGTGGGCGATGGACAGCGAGCGCACGAGCTTACTAACGCCGACCAGATCAGACCCGAGCGATCTCCCCCCCCAGCATGTACTGCGCGTCGCTTTACGCCTACGAGATCTTAGACAGGGCCTCGTCAAGCGCACGCACGTGCCCGTGAGCATCAGATGTCACATAGATCGCCATGGTACGCCTCTCCTTGCATTGCGGCCGAAGCCCGGCGCCGCAACTAAAACTTCAAGTTGAACTTAAACGTTACCCATTGTACTCCGTTGCAATAAAGCTGGAAAGGGTTTCCGAGCAGAGGCAAAGACGTCAGCCGTCTATGACGATATCGCGCACGCCCGCAATCCAACCCCATAAACCCACCATCTTTGGGTACAAATAACCGCAAACAACTGACCGTGCCACGCCAACCACCCAGGAGCGGACACTCCCTATGAACCAGATTCATCTCTATATCGGCCTCGTCATTATTCTGTGCCTGACCATCAAACCCGTCGGCAAAAAACTCCCCTTCCCCACCCTGCTCATCTTTATCGCACTCGGCATGCTGTTGGGCGTCAACGGCCCGGCGCATATCGACTTTAGCGACTACGCGCTCACCGAAACCGTCTGCAGCACGGCGCTGCTGTTCATCATGTTCTACGGCGGCTTTAACACCAATATCGCCCGCGCCAAGCCCGTCGCTGCGCCGGCGGTGCTGCTGAGCACGCTCGGCGTCGTCATCACTGCCGGCATCACCGGCGTGTTCGTCCACTTCGCGCTGGGGTTCGACTGGATCGGCGGCCTGCTGCTGGGATCGGTCGTGGCATCCACCGACGCGGCAAGCGTCTTTAGCGTTCTGCGCGAGCACAACCTGTCGCTGAGGGGCGGCACCGACTCACTGCTCGAGGTCGAATCGGGCTCCAACGACCCCGTCGCCTACATGCTCACTGCCGTGCTCGCCACACTCGCGGCCGGCGGCGACATCAACATTCCCGCACTGCTGGCTAAGCAGATTATCCTGGGCGTGGGCCTGGGCCTTGCCATCGGCTGGGCGGCGGGCCGCCTGATTGAACGCGCGCACGCAACGGCCGAGGGCGCGCAGACCATCTTTTTGTTCGCCGTGGCGATCGTCGCCTACGCGCTGCCGAGCTACCTGGGCGGCAACGGCTTTTTGGCTGTATACCTGGCCGGCATTGTGCTGGGTGCCAGCGACATCACCGGCAA
>CAJKZO010000122.1:0-5801 GCA_905204365.1 uncultured Collinsella sp. | reverse complement strand
CTATCCCAGCTCCTGCATGCGGCGGTAGATTTCGCAGATACCCTTGATGGTGAGCTGTCCGTCGACCACGTCGAAGGCATCGGTCGAATCGGCGACGATGCTGGCGAGACCGCCCGTGGCGATAACGGTGGCATCCTCGCGGCCCAGCTCGCGCTTCATGCGCGCGACCAGGCCCTCAGCCATGGCGGCGGCGCCCGTTACGGCGCCGACCTTGATGCACTCCTCGGTATCGCGGCCGATGGCGTGCTCGGGCGCCTCGAGCGGAACGCTGGCGAGCTTGGCGGCTCGGGCGGCGAGCGCGTCCATGGAGATGCGGATGCCCGGCGCGATTGCTCCGCCAATGTAATAACCGTCCTCATCGATGACGTCGATATTGGTCGCGGTGCCAAAGTCCACCACGATTGCCGGCGCGCCGTAGAAAGTCTCGGCCGCAACGGCGTTGGCGACGCGATCGGCACCTACGGCCTGGGGACGCGCCGCGCGCAGCTTGGTCACCGCGGCCGTCTGCGGCCCAATGACGATGGCGTCCGCGGCAATGCGGTCGGCCACGGCGTGCCATTCGCGCGAGAGCTGCGGCACCACGCCCGCAAAGGCGATCGCGTCGACCGCATCGAGCGAAAGGCCATACATCTTAAAGAAACCCATCAGGCGCACATGAATCTCGTCGGCGGTATAAGAGCGGTCGGTGGGCATGCGCCACGACTGCACCAGCTCGTCTCCGTCAAACAGGCCCATGGCCGTCTGCGTGTTTCCCATATCGATAGCGAGCAGCATGTCTACTCCCGGTGTTGGCATAAAAGGACGCGCACCATTGTATACGTGCCGTCGACGGCGCTCGGCTGCGATTCGTTTACGGTGATAGGGGCCGAGGGGTTTAAATATGAAGGAATTATGCTCTACGAGATTTTCCTTGTCGTTTACCGAACTCCCGCGTAATATTCTTTCTTGCGCACATGAGGCGCCCAGACATTGCGGGGTGGAGCAGTCTGGTAGCTCGCCGGGCTCATAACCCGGAGGTCGTAGGTTCAAATCCTGCCCCCGCGACCAAGAACTTGCAGCTCGTCGGCCTAGCCGGCGAGCTTTTTTGTTATCCCGGGATCGATTCTTCGGTCCAATTCTCGGCCTCTCAATCAAACATCTCGATCTGTAACACCAAGACGCGATTTGGGCGGCTAGGTGTTACAGATCGAGATATACCGGCGGCTTGGGCCACGTTTGTCTAAATCTGTAACACGAGGGACGGATTTTGCCGAGTAACTGTTACAGATCTAGATCTTTCGGCAGGCTAGATTGGTTTGTCTCGATCTGTAACAGTAAGGGGGCAAAAGTGGGTCTAGATGTTACAGATCTAGATTGTTGAGGATGGGTCGAGAGGAATGTCTCAATCTGTAACAGGTGGGTCCGATTTTGGCCTACAACTGTTACAGATTGAGACAAACCGACGGGCCGCCCTGCCCCATCCACCTGCCGCCACCTGATATTCGCCGATTTTCGTTGTGCCGCTGTGCCCCCATGCCATATCCTCTAGACAACTACGCGGCATCATCGCCGCCGCGTCTACAAGAGAGGAATGTCCATGACCGCACCTGCATCCAAGCTGCTCCAGCCCATTACGGTTGGCCCCCTTGAGCTCAAAAACCGCATTATGTTTCCGCCGCTGACCACCGGCTACGAGGAGCGTGACGGCTCCATCGGCGAGCGCAGTCTGGCTTTTTACGAGCGCCTGGCCCGTGGCGGCGTGAGCTACATCGTCATCGGCGATGTCGCTCCCGTTATGACCGCGAGCCCCACGCCCAAGCTGGCGACCGACGCCCAGATCCCCACGTTTAAGGCCCTGGCCGATGCCGTCCACAAGCACGGCGCCAAGGTCGCGCTGCAGCTGTTCCACCCCGAGTACGACGTGCCCGGTGTCGGCCGCATGGTCATGGGCTCCATGACTGCCGCCAAGGCTGCGCAGGAGGCCAAGGCCGCCGGCGACGAGGAGACCTTTGCCGCCAAGATGGCCGAGTCCAACGAGATCCGCAACCAGGCCTACGCCAAGCTGCATCACGACATGCAGCACTTTGTGAACGAGGCGAGCGTAGAGCAGCTCACCCAGATCAAGGAGGCCATCGCTGCCTCGGCCGCTCGCGCGCAGCAGGCTGGCATCGACGCCATCGAGGTCCACGGCGACCGCTTGGTGGGTTCGCTGTGCTCGGCCATCCTCAACCAGCGCACCGACGAGTACGGTGGTTCGTTCGAGAACCGCGTCCGCTACGCGCTGGAGGTTGTCGCTGCCATTAAGGAAGCCGCGCCGCAGCTGATGGTGGAGTACAAGCTCCCCGTGATCATGGAGAACCCCGACGGCACGCCGCGCGGCAAGGGCGGCTTGCTGCCCGACGAGGCCTGCGAGTTTGCCAAGCTGCTCGAGGGCGCGGGCATCGACATGATCCAGGTTGCACAGGCCAACCACACCGGCAACATGGGCGACACCATTCCGCCCATGGGCGCCATGCCCTACAACTGGACGCTGCCGGTGGCCGAGCGCGTCAAGGCCCTTGTCTCCGTGCCGGTGGCAACCGTCGGCCGTGTTGTCTCGGTCGAGGCCGGCGAGAAGATTCTGGAAGACGGCGCGGCCGACATCATCGCCTATGGGCGCTCGCTCATGTGCGACCCCGACATTGCGCTGAAGGCCGCCACGGGTGAGCCCATCCGCGAGTGCCTCAACTGCAACAAGGGCTGCGTCGACGCGATTCAAAACCGCAAGTACATCTCGTGCGTGCTCAACGCCGAGAACGGTGACGAGGCGACCATCGCCATCAAGCCGGGTGAGGGCGACAAGAAGATCGCCGTGGTGGGCGGCGGCATCGCCGGCCTGGAGGCCGCACGCGTGGCGGCCAAGCGCGGCTACGACGTGACCATCTACGAGGCGAGCGATCATCTGGGCGGCCAGATTGTGCTGGCGGCTGCGCCTCCGCGCAAGGACGAGATCATGCGCTCGGTCGAGTATTACGAGAAGATTCTGCCTGGCCTGGGCGTGAAGGTCGAGCTCAACCATGCCGCTACCGCCGAGGACCTCAACGCCGCCGACGCCGCGATTGTGGCCGTGGGCGCGCACGACGTGGTCATCCCCGTTCCGGGCGCCGACTCGGACAAGGTCGTCTCGAGCTGGGACGTGCTGGCCGGCAAGGTGGAGCTCAGCGGCCGCGTCGCCGTCATTGGCGGTGGCCTGGTGGGCACCGAGACTGCCGAGTATCTGCTGCAGCACGGCTGCGAGGTGGCGATCGTCGAGATGCTCGACAAGATTGCCGCGGGCGAGTCCGAGACCATTCTGCCGCTGATTATGAGCGACTTTGCAGAGCACAACGTGGAGCAGCACGTGAAGACCCGCCTGACCGCCATTACCGACGAGGGCGTGGAGGCTGTTCGCACCACCGAGGACGGCGCCGAGGAGCCGGTGAAGATCGCCTGCGATTACGTGGTGATGGCCGTGGGCTCCAAGGCCAACGCGTTTGACCTGGATGGCGTGACGGTGCCCGTGACCTGCGTGGGCGACTGCTCGGGTGAGCGCACCGCCGACATCGCGAGCGCCATTCGCACGGCGTATCACGCGGCCAACGAGCTGTAGTTGAACATCGCGGCCAGGCGGGGCGGTAGCACGGATCCGTCTCGCCCGGCTGTGTCCCGTCGGGTGTCAACCGGTGCGGGGCCTGCAAGCGCAGCAGGTCCCGCCCTTTTTGTTTTGCTCCGGTGGACGGCAATGCGCGGTAATCATGAGGAGTGAGGACGTCTACTGTCTTGCAGATCACTCAAAATTATTGAGGGAGGGGTTAATAACTATATCCTCTATACCAAAGGACATAAAGAGATGCCAATTTTGTTGACAAGCGAATGACGATTAGCTGCGAGTCAGCTACCAGCGTAAATAATCGATAAAGAAATGTCGTAATTTGGTGCCAAATGCCCAGATAACGCCGCGTCTATTTTAATTAACTGCTTTGAGCAAACGGTAAAATGCTACTATCTAACTTGCACGTAAGAAAGCAGATTAACGGTTAAGGCTAAGAAGTGGCAGGTATGTCGGAAGCAACTAGGACTCGCACGCATGCGCCCGAGGTTAGGCAGCGCGCCGTCGAGATCCTTCAAGAGGGGGTCGGTCATCGCGCCCTCGCCGCGGAGCTTGGCATTCCCCAGGCCACGGCTCGTCAGTGGGCCCGCGCGTATGCCGTGGGCGGTGCCGACGCCGTTCTCAATGCCGGCTCGCATCATCACACCTATTCGTACGACGTAAAGCTCGCTGTGGTTAAGGACCGTCTGGAAAACGGCTTGACGGTTCGCGAGGCCATGATCAAGCACAAGATTCCCAGCGAGTCTTCGGTCAAGGCTTGGTGCCGTCAGTACCGTGAGAGCGGTGAGTCCGCACTGGTCGATAAGCCGCGCGGGCGCAAGCCGCGCGTTAAAAAGGCGGAATAGCAAACGGGATGGTGCGCCCACAGGGGCGCATTTTTCTTGCCGCGCCTCTGCTCCAATGCGGACATGCCCTTACCCCGTACGCCCAAAACTCCCCAGTTGACCGAAAACCTGCCACCGCAACCCCGTAATTGAGCTATAACGTTAAACAATTGCAGCGTTTTTGCATGGGGGAGTGATGGTATGACGCTACTGTATTTCCTTACCCTGTTTCCGCTGGTACCGGCGCTGGGCATGCTGCTCGCGCGCGGTGATCGCGCCCGCGATGCGGTGGGGCTCATAGGTTCCGGCATTATTATGGCGGTGACAGTTGTAGTCGCCGTCATGTTTTTTGGCACGGGTCCGCAGAGCTTTGAGGTTGCCCCCGGCACCTCGCATGTGCTCTCGATCATCAGCTCCGCCATCGACGTGATTCTGTGCGCCGTTATCCTGTACAACGCGTTCAAATATGGGAACGCGCTCACAACGGTACTCGGCATAGTCCAGCTGGTGGGCTCGCTCGCCTTTGCAGCCATGACGCTGCCCGCGGCCGAAGCCGTCACGGCGACGCCGCTCTACCTAGACTACATGAGCGTGATCATGGTCCTCGCCGTCGGCATTGTCGGCAGCCTTATCTGCGTGTATGCCCTGGGTTACATGAAGGACTTCCAGGCCCATGACGAGCACGAGGCCGCGCTGCGCGGGCAGACCGCGCCCGACCGTCGCCCGCAGTTCCTGGCGCTTATGTTCCTGTTCCTCTCGGCCATGTTCGTCATCGTGACGAGCGACAACCTTGAGTGGCTGTTCTGCGGCTGGGAAATCACCACCGTGTGCTCGTTCCTTATGATTGGCTACACGCGCACGCCCGAGGCCATCAAGAACGCCTTCACCCAGATCATCCTCAACATGCTGGGCGGTATCGCGTTTTTGGCCGGACTCATGTACCTGCACGTTAACAGCATGCCGCTGACCATCTCGGGCATGATCGAGCTTTCCGGCGCCGGAACCGCGCAATCTGCGCTGCTGGTGATGCCGGTCATTCTGTTGTCGCTCGCCGCGCTCACCAAGGCCGCACAGATGCCGTTCCACACGTGGCTGTTGGGTGCCATGGTTGCCCCCACGCCCACGAGCGCCCTGCTGCACTCGTCAACCATGGTCAAAGCCGGCGTGTTCCTGATGGTCAAGCTGAGCCCGCTCTATGCCATCTATCCCGTGACAGGCTTTATGGTCACGAGTGTGGGTGCCATCACGTTTTTGCTCGCTGCCCTCATGGCCATCTCGCAGAGCAACGCCAAGCGCGTGCTCGCATACTCCACCATTTCCAACTTGGGTCTCATCAGTGCCTGCTTGGGTGTCGGCGCGCCCGAGGCCGT
>CAJKZO010000121.1:0-5915 GCA_905204365.1 uncultured Collinsella sp. | reverse complement strand
TTTTGCATCTGAAGCCATAACACGGCCCCCCTGTCTCAATTAGCTAAGAACAAGCTCATTTTAACGCACCTGAGCCCACCGGGTATCGCATGGGTGCGATAGCTCGGCGGGCGGTACTCATAGTCACAACGCGCTTATTCCCCTGTCGAGCCCTTTTTAACCCCTCGGAGACTAAAGAGAGAACAAGCGAGCGGTAACCGTCTCGGTAATTCCCTGGCTGTTACGCTCCGTTGCGTACGTAAAGAATGAGTCCGATTTTCCCGCCGTAGCTGGATAATCGCCATACTCCAAAGCTCGGTCGGGTGACAGAAGCGAGCCGTAGGTCTTAGCCGAAGTGTCAATCAAAAAATGCGACGCCTGAACCTTAACCAGGTATTTGTTTTTCCTTCCCGCAGCGCACGCGAGCGGCTCACGCGAAAGGAAGAGATACGGCCCGCCCTCGTTACCGATATAGGTGCCCATATTGCCCAGGCTACCCACACCGCTATACGTCGCCTCAATGGAGAACACGAAGGTGTCGCCCATATACACGGCCTCGAAAGGCGAAACCGACGAAGGAAGCACCAGCTGAGCTCGCTTCGTGTTGTTGCCGTCAGTCAGGTCGATCGCCGTCATACCGTAATAGACGCCCTCATCATTGTGCACGCGGGGCGAGATGGTCAGGATGCCGTCGCTCACACGCGGGGCGGATGCGAAGCGGCCCGTCGACTTCCAAATAACCTCAGGCTTGGACTCGCTGGGCGACTGACGGTAGCAGTACGAATCGTTACTCGTCTTGGTGCCGCCGGACGAAGGCATCTTATACCAGATGACCGACGACCCATACGCTGTGAAGAGCGGCGGATCGTAGTTTTCGCCACCGCGGTCGAGCTCGACAGCGTTGCCGGTAAGGGAGGAGCCTGCAAGGTTTTGCGCATAGAGTTTCCAGGACGCATTGGCAAAGTTCATCTCGACCCACGCGAACACGCCATCACCCGCGCGAACGTCGTAAAACGCATAACCGGTTCCCTCAATGGGATCCTCGATAAGTGTGGTAAGCGAGCCATCGCCCAGGTTGAGCACACCAAGCGTATTGGCATGCAGGGCAGAAGCAGGCGCCATCATCGCGGCAGCGTAGTCGCCATCGCAGTAGTACAGCAGCGTGCCCAGCGGCAGCGTCCACGAGGCTGCGGGCTCAAGATCGATATCGACAGCCTCGTACTCATCAGTGATCGAGACAATCTTCGAATCGTCCTTGATAACCTGCGGCTCGCCAGCGGCGTCATCACTCGTGCCCGTTTTTTTCGAGCAACCGGCCAGTACGGCAGCAGCACCGGTAGCGGCGCCACCCAGCACAAAACCTCGACGCGTTATTCCATTCTTAAAGCGATCAGCGATGCTCATTAGGCGATCTCTGCGCGAGCGGCCTCGATAGCGCGCGTAAGCTGATCGGCGCAAGAGGTCTTTTTCATACCGCAGGTATTACCGGCGAGAACCTCGATTACGCGATCGGCGGGAGCGCCTTCGACCAGCCTGGAGATGGCCTTGAGGTTGCCATCGCAGCCGCCGGTAAACTCGACGCCCAGCACCTTGCTGCCATCGTCAGAGAGATTGAGGTGAATATTGCGAGAGCATACACCCTGAGGCTTGTAGTCAAAACTAATCATTGAGATCCCCTCTCAGAAAGAAATTTCAGACGTCTATTATCCCCACCTGGACCGACTTATTATCGCAAGCACCGATTCAACATCCTACGATGCTTGGACTGGCGGGGGCAAGATTAGCAGTCCGCACCCTGTACGTGGACCATGCGCTTCTCCCGATACATATTGTGGTCGGCGACGCGATATACATCGGCCAGCGTATTTCCAGCCGTCTCGACGGTCGCCACGCCAATCGATGCGCTGACCGTCAGGGTCTCATCGCTTACCGCGGCAAGACCGAGACGAAGATCCTGTTCCAGCCCGAGCGCAGACTCGTTGTCAGTATGGGGGCAAACCAGCAAAAACTCGTCGCCGCCAACGCGCATCGGCAGGTAATCCGCACCAGCCACCCGCCGCAGCACGGACGCCGTCCGTCGCAGCAGTTCATCCCCCATCTCGTAACCATAAATGTCGTTGGTCCGCTTGAGATAATTACAGTCCACCATAATCACGCTCACTGGCAAGTCCTCGTTTACCAGGCTATCTCCACGCGATTCCAGATAGTTGCGGTTGCGAAGCCCCGTCAGTTTATCTTGGTATGACAGCTCCTCGGCATGCTTGACCATCGATATGTTGTGCGTCGCCACGACGACCGAATCCAGCCGGCCTTGCTCATCGCGATGCTGGGGGACAACCTGTAGCGAGTACCAAGCGCCTCGACAATCTCGCACCTCGGCAGCCAAGTACGGTACGCCCTCCATACGTTCACGAAGCGTACTTATATCTACGAGTCCCACAACCGCTTCGCGGCTTTCGGGACTCACGATATCCCGGCAGACTGTGTCCATAAAGTCATATGCCTCGTTGTGCTCGGCAAATATCTTCGCTATCGCCGGCGACATATTGATTCCCTCGATCTCGAGGGTGTCGAGATGCAAAAGGAAGGTCGAATCGTAGATGGCGCTTATGGCATTGATAATGCCGAGCTGTTTATCCTTTTCGACCAAATTGCGGTGGTCAACGATATTTCGAGCCAACAGCACCACGACCCAAAACGCAAGGCACACCAAGACGCCGGCGGCGACAAATGAAATCCTGTCAGACATGACCTCAGATTTGGGATAGAGCGCAAACAGGCGGTAGTCCTTATATGCCGCACGCACGGCATATAAGGTGGTTCCCCGATATTCGATACGTGTTATGCCCTCGTCTTTCCAGTCAATTCCGCTATCGGCGAGAAGCCGGGCAAGGGTTATATCGACGGTCGAATCGTTTGAGGAAACGATTTGCGTATCGCGCATCACAAGCACTGTTGGACTCTGATGGAACGTGTTGTTCACAAGGACGTCGGCGATCGTGTATGAATAGTCATCGGCGGGCTCAGCCGCAAGGGATCGATACCCCAACGCTACCCCATCACCGTATGGAACGGCACTCACGGCAAAGTCGACACCGCGGCGCTCGACAGCGGTCGAGTAGGAAACTTTGGAACCTCGATACATCGATGCGATCGACGAACAGGCCAGCTCCTCTCGCCACAGCATGAGTGGATCGCGGCCGTCGACATCGTAATGGGCGACCATATGACCATCGGCGTCCATGACCAACATTCCCGAAAGGCTCTCGGTATGGACATATTCCTCGACCAGATCGTCGTTGACTTCGAATCGATCAGGCGGCAAGAACGTCGCAAACGACTCGAGCGCCGCATCCAAATTGTGCGTCGCCTCGGTTTTTCTTCCCTGTTCATATCGGTCATATTTTTCGCAGGCATTTTTTAAAAACACCATGGTTTCCTGGCCGAACCCAAGCGTTTTATCAAGGCAGCGATGCGTGCCGACCATATAGAGCAGACTCAGTAGGGCAACGCTGACCACGATGCCGATGACCACTGCGGCTAAACTCTTTCGGCGAAAGCGGCACTCGTCATTTGTCATGATTCCGCTCCTTGCCCGCCTGTCGTCGCTCCTGCCTTGTAATTGTCCACAATGTGCTCTATCGTGCCGTCTCGATCCATGTCGAACAGCGCGGTATCGAGGTTTTTGACGTACTCCCCCTCATAGCCATCATCAAACGCGACGCCCAGGTCAACCGTCATAACGTTGTCGGCGAACACACGATAAACGCCAGAATACTGGGCAACGAGTCGATCAAGCGACTGAACGTCCGCCATCCAACAGTCGACATACCCTTTGGCGAGGGCGGCTTTGCAGAGTTCGGCAGAACCATACGATTTGATTTGCACGTCCGGCGAGATATCCAGATCCCCTGCGAGCAATCGGCGTTCGCTCACCGAGCCCGCAATCACCGCAATGGTCTTGCTTCCATCGAGATGCGCCAAGGACGTGATGCCACTCGTTTTCTTGGCGGCGACCGAAACCGTCAGGGTTAGATACGGCTCGGTCCAGTAATACTTATCCTCGCGATAACAGGGAGAATAGTCGCACCACAGGCAATCGATATCGCCGTTTTTGAGTAGGCGGTCGCGGTCATTCCAAGATATGTCGATAAATTGCGGCTTAATCCCCGCGCGCTTGCAGGCCTCGCGGGCGATGTCGATATCGATACCGGCGTAATCGCCCGTGGTATCGACATACACATAGGGGTCGTTATCCGTAACGCCGATTTTGAGTAGCGGGAGGTCTTTGTCGGCTTCATTCGGGGAGGAAGAACTGCTTCGAACGGTATACGTCAGGGCGCCCACACAGACGGCAACAAGAAGTATGAGCGTAAACGAGACGATGGCGGCTCGCTTGATACGTCTGGGCACGCGCCTCCCTTCATCGAAACAGCAGTCGGTTTTTATTTTATACCCGGGGCTGATGTGGCAATAAAAAAGCGCCTCGCCCAAGATGGGCAAGGCGCCAAAGGCTGAAATGCATCCGCAAGCGGTCAAATTAGGTTAACCCTACTCGAAGTTCAGCTGCTCCAAGCGATCGAAGACCGTATCGATGCGGGTGAGGAAGTCCCACGGATCAAAGATCTCGTCGAGTTTCTCCTGGCTGACGGTGCAGCGCGGATCGGCCTCGAGACGCTCCTTAAAGGTGGGGCCAGAGACACAATCCTGCACCTCATGCCAGGTGGCCATGGCATTTTCCTGCACGATGGCGTAGGCGTCCTCGCGGGTGATGCCCGTGTCGACGAGGGCGAGGAGCACCTTAGAGGAGAAGATGAGGCCGCGGGTCTTATTGAGATTGGCCATCATGCGGGCCGGATACAGCTGCAGGCCGTCGATAACACGAATGAGGCACTGGAACATATGGTCAAGCGCGATAAAGCTATCGGCCTGGGCGACACGCTCGGCAGAGGAGTGCGAAATGTCGCGCTCGTGCCACAGGGCAACGTTGTCAAAGGCGACCTGAGCGTTGGACTTCACGACGCGCGACAGGCCGCAAACCTTCTCCATGGTGATGGGGTTGCGCTTGTGCGGCATGGCGGAGCTGCCCTTTTGGCCCTTGCGGAAAGGCTCCTCGGCCTCGAGCGTATCGGTCTTCTGCAGGTTGCGGACCTCGGTCGCGATGCGCTCGCAGGTGGCCGCCGTAGTGGCAAGCACGCCGGCAAGGTAGGCGTGGTGATCGCGGCTGATGACCTGCGTGGACAGCGGATCGTGGACCAGGCCCAGGTGCTCGCAGACGTACTCCTCGACGAACGGGTCGATGGAGCTGTAGGTACCGACGGCACCGGAGATGGCACCGAAGGCAACGTTCTTGCGAGCATCCTCAAGACGATCGAGATCGCGCTTGAGCTCCCATGCCCAAGAGCCAAACTTCATACCGAAGGTCATCGGCTCGGCATGAATGCCATGGGTGCGGCCGGCGCAGAGCGTATTGCGCTCCTCGAAGGCACGACGCTTGCAGATCACGCCGAGCTTTTTGACGTCCTCGATAATCAGGTCACACGCCTGAGTAAGTTGATAGCACAGAGCCGTATCACCCAGGTCGGAGCTGGTCATACCGTAGTGAACCCAGCGGCTAGGCTTGGGCTCGCCCTCGGGAACATCGGCGTCGATATACTCCTTCATGTTGGTCAGGAAGGCGATGACATCGTGGCGCGTGACCTCCTCGATCTCGTCAACCTTCGCCTTCTCAAAGTTGGCGTGGTCGCGAATCCACTGGGCCTCTTCTTTGGAAATACCGATCTTGCCGAGCTCCGCCTGAGCCTCGCAGGCCAGGACCTCAATCTCCTGCCAAATGGCGTACTTGTTCTCGAGGGAGAAGATATGTCCCATCTCCGGGCGGGTATAGCGATCGATCATAGCGGCTCCTTTTTGGTTATTGGCACGTTGGTCGTAAC
>CAJKZO010000120.1:0-5925 GCA_905204365.1 uncultured Collinsella sp. | reverse complement strand
ATCCGGTCCGACCGGGCCGCGCGGCAAGGAGATATATTGCCAGACCGGAGGGGCGCCGCGGGCGGGAATCGCGCACTCCATATTTTGTTCACAAATGAATAGGTCCCTCAGTCGCGTCACTGAGGTTAAAACTGAAGCATTGGCTTCTGATATTGGCGATGACCAGCTGTTTTATGAGTATTGAGACATCGGTCATCTCTGGAGCGCTACTTTACTCCAAAGGCATCAGCTATTTGTTACCCATCGGTAAAAGGCGGGTTTTGTTCGCCAAGCGTTCTTATATATAGATAGATACGGGTTCGAACCCGTGCACCGGCAACAAAAAAGACGGCCAACCGAAGTTGACCGTCTCAACAATCTTTGGGCGGGCCGTCAGGGGTTCAGCCTGCTTCGCAGGCGGCCGCTGCGGCGCTTTCGCGCCTTGCGCGCTGCGCTGGCAAACGCTCACGCGTTTACTCAGCTCCGCGCCCCCCGACGGGTTCGAACCCATGAAAGGGCGACAAAAAAGCGACCAACCGGAGTTGATCGCTTTCTATTCCATGGTGGGCCGTCAGGGGTTCGAACCCTGGACCTTGGGATTAAAAGTCCCCTGCTCTGCCAGCTGAGCTAACGGCCCGCGGGTGGCATTGTACCACGGTCTGGGACTATTCCCAACTCCATTGGCCGTTCTGGAAAATCACAACTTCACGTCCATCAGGCGTAATGCCCGCAATATCGATGTCGTCCGTGCCGATCATAAAATCGACGTGCGTGCTCGAGACGTTAACGCCATGTTCCAGGAGCTCCTCCTTGGACATGTCATACCCACCCTCGATGCATTCGGGGAAACCGACACCTAGCGCGAGATGGCAGCTAGCGTTCTCGTCATAGAGCGTATCGTAGAACAGAACACCACTTTCGCGGATCGGCGTGTTCTTGGAAATGAGCGCGACCTCTCCCAGGTGAGCAGCGCCCTCGTCAGTATCGATGATACTTGCGAGCGTTGCCTTGCCCACGCGGGCGTCGTAGTCCACCACGCGGCCGCCCTCGAACTTAATCCAAAAATCGTCGACTTTATTGCCGTGGTGGATGAGCGGCATGGCCGAGTACACGATACCGTCGGCGCGCATGCGATCGGGCGAAGTGAAGACTTCCTCGGTGGGAATGTTGGGGAAGAAGGGGTGCCCATCGGGCGTCTTGCCCTTGCCACCGGCCCACTCGTGACCTTTCGTCATGCCAATCGTCAGATCGGTTCCATTTGCCGCGGTGTAATGCAGGCAGTCGAAACGATTGTCGTTCAGGAAACGCAGGTTCTTTTCGAATGCGGCGTCATGGAGTTCCCAGTCGCTCTCTGGGTCCTGGCCATCGGCGCGCGCGGTGTGCAGAATCGCATTCCACAGCTTATAAATTGCAACCTCATCGGCGTCTCCCGGGAACACCTCGTGCGCCCAAGCCACGACCGGAGCGCCGGCGATGCACCACGGATTGATGTTGTAATCCAGTCCACGGCGGAAAACTTTGCACTGCGTATTCCTCGCCTTTGATGCCGCGGCCGGCTTGGCTGGATCGATGCCCTTGAGGGCCGCAGGATCCGCACCCTCGATAAAGACAAAGCAGGCACCATCCTGGGCTAAGGAATCCAGCTGAATGCGCTTCCACTCGGGCGTCTGCTCAAAATAGCTTTTCTCGACATGCTCGTACGTGAGCCTCGTCACGGCATCATCGGCCCAAATGACCGTCACGTGGCCGGCGCCGGCAGCATAGGCCTCCGCGACCACCACGCGCGCAAACGGCGCGCACTCGACCGGAGACTGAACGACGACCTCCTGGCCGGGCTTGACGTTTACGCCCTTGCGGACGACCAGGCGCGCGTAGTTTTTAATCTTGGGCTCCAGGGCCTTCATGCCCTCCAGAGCCTCTTCGACCGTCAGGGCAGCTCGAATCATGTGCCACTCCATCTATCTATAGAACAGTAAAAAGGCGCGCCGCAAAAACGACGCGCCTTATATCTTAGCGATATGTATGGATACAAACGCTACTTCTTCTTGGAGTCCTTCTTGTCCTCCTCGGCAGCTGCGCGCTCGATAAGAGCGTTGAGCTTGTTCTCGGACATGCCCTCGGCCTGCGCGCGGTACATGTTGCGCAAGGGACGAATACGAGCGAAGTCGTAGATAAAGTCACCTAAGATGATGACGTAGGACAAAACGATGCCGACCATCTGGACGGGACTGGACACCGTGCCGCCGGGAGCGAAGTAGAGCGAAGCCCAAATTGCCACGACGAGTACCATGCCGATGGCGAGCACGGCCCACCAGATACGACGACGCTTGGTGTAGTCCTCGTCCTGCTTGAGGAGAATATTCGACACCGTGTAGATACGATCCTCGCGAGCACGCTGTTTGGCCTTGCGGGCGCGCTTCTCCTCCTTGGAAAGGCCTTCCAGGTTTTCACCCTTCTCGAGCTCTTTGCGGCGAGCTTTAGACGAAGCCGGCACGACGCGAACGGAGCTCGCTGCCTGGCGGGCGGGTTTAGCAGATGCGGCGGACTTGCGCGCAACCCCGGTAACCTCGTGGGATTGTGTGCGCTTGTTCGTGGCGCTACGGGTACTCACTTATGCGTTCTCCTTCATGCTTGTGAACTGGGAGCCCGTGATGATCTGGAAGGCCTCGCGATAGCGCTCGGACGTGCCATCGATGACCTCGGCGGGCAGGTGCGGGGTCTCCCCCGTCATATCCCAGTTGGCCTTGAGCCAATTGCGGACGAATTGCTTGTCGTAGCTGGGCTGAATCTTGCCCTCCTCGTAGCTGGCGGCAGGCCAGAAACGGCTGGAGTCGGGCGTGAGGCACTCGTCGATCAGCGTAACCTTGCCATCGATGACACCGAACTCGAACTTGGTGTCGGCGATGATGATGCCACGGGTCGCTGCATACTCGGCAGCAGCCTTGTAAATCTTGAGGGACAGGTCGCGAATCTGCGCGGCGATGTCCTCACCCACGATCTCGCAGCAACGCTCGAACGAAATGTTCTCGTCGTGGTCGCCGATCTCGGCCTTCGTGGACGGCGTGAACAGCGGCTCGGGAAGCTTGGAGGCCTCGGTCAGACCCTCGGGCAGCTGAATGCCGCAGACGGTGCCGTTCTCGTCATAGGTCTTCTTGCCCGAACCGGTCAGATAGCCGCGGACGATGCACTCGATAGGAATCGTCTGGGCCTTCTTGACCAGCATGGCGCGGCCTGCGAGGTAGTCACGATACTCGGCAAACTCCTCGGGGAAATCCGCCGGGTCGATGGAAACGAGATGGTTGGGGACGATGTCGGCAAACTTATCGAACCAGAATGCCGAGATGCGATTGAGCACCTCTCCCTTAAACGGAATCTCGTCGGGAAGAATGAAGTCGAACGCAGAAATGCGGTCGGTGGCGACCATCAGCAGGTTTTCACCGGCATCGTAAATATCACGAACCTTGCCACGGGAATCCGGACGACGCTCCATCGTTGTCACGTGAGTCACTCCTTACCTAAATACGACAGAAATGCGGGTTCTTTCCCGCATGTTTTCGCAAACTCGGAGCGGCAGGGACGCGGCCCCTCCTTCACCGAATAGCGAAAAGCTAGTGCTCCATTGTAGTAGATGCCGCGTCCGCCGTGTGCTCGCGGGGCAGATGAATTGTAAAAGTCGTACCCTTTCCAAGCTCCGACTCCACGGATATGTAGCCGTGATGACGTTCGACAATCTGCTTGGTCACGGCGAGGCCCACGCCCAGGCCACCCGCCTCGCGGGCGCGACTAGCGTCGGCACGCCAAAAACGACCGAAGATGCGCGACAAATCATCCTTGGCGATACCGATGCCCGTATCCGAAACCGCGATATCGACGTGCTTGCGGTCGCTAAGCACCGACACCACGACCCAACCCCCCTCGGGGGTATAGCGCATGGCGTTACTCAAGAGGTTGATGACGCATTGCGTGATCATGTCGGGATCTGCCTCGACAACGTCATCGTGTCCCTGTGTCTCATCTGCAAAGCGCAAACGCAGGTCACGGTCGGCAAACAGGCGCTCCTGGCCATTCACAATCGAGCGCACAAACGGCACCATATCCACCGGCTCCAGGTTGAGCGGCGCGGTACTGTTTTCCATGCGCGACAGGTCGAGCATCTGCTGCACCAGACGGGCCAGACGACGCGTCTCGGATGCGACCGTTTCCAGGTGTTCGTCATCGGTGGGATACACACCGTCTTGCATGGCCTCGACCGTTGCAAGCATGGCCATGAGCGGCGTGCGCAGCTCGTGGGCAACATCAGAGGTCAGGCGCTTCTCGTGCTTCATGTCCTTCTCGAGCGAGGTGGCCATCTCGTCGAAGGTCTCTCCCAGCTGATCGATCTCATCATCGCCGCGCAAGCCCGTACGAGCGGACAGATCGCCGTCGCGAATCTGCTTGGCGGTGCTGGTAATACGATGAATCGGCTTGGTGAGCATGCGCGACACAAGCGCTCCGATAACGACCGAGATGCAGACGGCCACAACCGCGGCAAGGGCCATGGCGTTAAAGGTCTTCTCTCTGAATGCCGAGTCTGCCCTGGTGAGCAGGGCATCGGAGCCAACCGCCCACAATTTGACCTGACCCACGTGCTCGCCGGAGGACGTCACGATCTCGACGTTGGCAACACTATTGGAATCGGTGGGAGCAGACGAGACTGGGCTGTGCGATGCCCTCTTTCCGCTCGTATCGTCGGTCGTCGCCTGATTTTCGCGTACATCGGCAGTAGCGCTTGCCGAGGGCCACGAGTCGTCGTAGACGATGACGCCCTTTTTATTGACGACCTGCATACCCAGATCGTCGGACACCAAGCTCGATGTCGCGACCGTACGCAGCTCCCCCGCGGTCCAAGAACCGTTTTCCTCATATGACGTTGCCAACTTTTCGGCAGCGGAATTGGCGATTTCGACAATATTGGAGCGCGTGTAATCCGTAAAAACCGTGCCCCATACAACGGAGACTACGCCCACCAGCACCAATACCGTCATGAGCGATGTCAGGGCAAAAGCCAGGGCCATGCGCGAGGGATAACTCATCGTTGGCCGTGAATCGGAACGAGGCGTGTTCCAACTAGCCTTGGAACCCGCCTCGTTCTCCTGCTTATGCTTTTGCCCGATTTCAAAGCGCGCAGGTGTCATATGTGATTTCCTTTATTTCTCGTCCGACTTATCGGTCTTGGTCGGAGCCTCGAAGCGGTAGCCGACACCGTGGACGGTGTAGAGCCACTTGGGCTTCTTGGGGTCGTCGCCCAGCTTGGCGCGAAGGTTCTTCACGTGGCTGTCGATGGTGCGCTCGTAACCCTCAAAGTCGTAGCCGAGCACCTTCTCGACCAGCTCCATGCGGTTGTAGACGCGGCCGGGGTGACGGGCAAGCGTGGTGAGCAGCTTGAACTCGGAAGCCGTCAGGTCAACTTCCTTGCCCTCGACCAAAATCTTGTGGCCCGAGATGTCAATGACCAGATCGCCAAAGTCGAGCACCTCGACGGCCGGCTCATCGGCCTGGTGGGCACGGCGGAACAAGGCGCGCACGCGCGCGACAAGCTCGCGCGGCGAGAACGGCTTGATCAGGTAGTCGTCGGCACCGAGCTCGAGGCCGATAATACGATCCTCGATCTCGCCCTTGGCCGTCAGCATAATGATGGGGACATCCGAGGTGTCGCGAATGGTGCGGCAAACGCGCTCGCCGGGAATCTTAGGGAGCATGAGGTCGAGCACGACCAGGTCGAACTGATGCTTCTCGAACTCCTCGATAGCGGACTGGCCGTCGCCCACGCCCACAACCCAATAGCCCTCGCGCTCGAGATAGGCAGCGACAGCGTCACGGATTGCCTTCTCATCCTCGACCAGCAGAATCTTTTTTGCATCTGAAGCCATAACACGGCCCCCCTGTCTCAATTAGCTAAGAACAAGC
>CAJKZO010000119.1:0-6018 GCA_905204365.1 uncultured Collinsella sp. | reverse complement strand
TTCGATGGAAAAACGTGGTTTACTCCCACATTTTTCGATGGAAAGACCAAGACGGTCTTATACTAACCATGATCGTTAGGGGGCAGTATGCAGCGACAGCTAATGGACGAACTCATCGCTTGGAAATCTAGGTCAAACCGCAAGCCCCTCCTGCTTAAGGGGGCCCGCCAGACGGGAAAAACCTGGCTTCTCAACGAATTCGCAGGCCAGCAGTATCAAAACGTCATCCGTTTTGACTTTATGCTCGAACCGGGCGCACGTTCGCTGTTCGACGGAAGCCTTGACCCCAAACGCATCATCTCCCAGATAGAGCTCCTGCGCGGCCAGACCATAACGCCGACAGACACGCTCATCATCTTCGACGAAATCCAAGAGGCACCGCGTGGCATCACCTCGCTCAAATACTTCAACGAGCTGGCGCCGGAATACCATATCGTGGCAGCCGGCTCCTATATGGGGCTCGCGCTCCGACGCGAAAACGAGTCGTTCCCCGTCGGCAAGATCGACCAGCTTACCATGCGCCCCATGGGGTTTGTCGAGTTCGTTCGTGCCGTCGATGGCGATCCGCTCGCAGATGCCATCCTTGCCGCAGACATGGACCTGCTGGCGAACGTTTCCGAAAAGCTCGAGCGCCTGCTCAAGGAATACCTCGTTGTCGGTGGCATGCCAGAAGTTGTCTCCGCTTTCGCCGCCTCCCACGATTTCATCGAGGCCCGCAGGCTTCAGCAGCAAATCATCGAAGCTTATGAATCCGATTTTGGCAAGCATGCGCCAGCCCGCATCGTCGAGCGCATGAGGCTGGTTTGGAAATCCCTTCCCGGCCAGCTCGCAAAGGAAAACAAGAAGTTCGTCTACGGCGCGCTTCGTCCCGGGGCGCGCGCACGCGATTTTGAGGAAAGCCTCCAGTGGCTCATGGACTATGGAATCGTTCATAAGGTACCACGTGTTTCCGCCCTAAGAGCACCGCTCACAAGCTACGAGGATCTCTCGGGCTTCAAGCTGTTCTGCATCGACACCGGCATCCTCGGAGCACTCTCCGGCCTCACGCCAGCCATTGTTCTGAACGGGCCCGCTGTTTTTACGGAGTTCAAAGGCTCGCTGACCGAGCAATACGTCGCACAGGAGCTTTTGCTCCAAGGCAATACCCCCGCGTATTGGTCATCCTCCTCCGGCAATGCAGAGACTGATTTTGCCGTCGACCATGCGGGGACCGTGCTTCCGCTCGAGGTCAAGGCGGCAGAGAATCTCAAAGCAAAGAGCCTGAGGATTGCCTGCGAGAAGTTCAAGCTCGAGCGCTGCGTGAGAACATCGTTAGCGGCATATAGAGACGAAGGCACGCTCGTCAATATTCCGCTCTGGGAGATTGGGCAAATCGACAAGCTGGCATAGGCGCTGTGGAGGGGGTGCCCCGTAAGGAGTGTCCCAAACTGCCGGCAAAAAAGGAACGTCTCTATCTGCCGCATTCCCGAAGCAAGGCAACGCCGATGTTTTGGCAACGGCAGCGAGCGGGCCGCATTTGAGACAAGGTGACGTGAAACGAAAGGGCGCTGACCTTCTGGTCGCGCCCTTGAAGTTGAACGTCAGATTGTCCAAATGCGGCCCGCGCAGCGTCGGCCCGTTACGCGGTTTGGTAAAACCGCGTAACTCTACAGTTCAGTCACGACAACGTTGTTGTAGATCTCGTCCCAGCGGTCCATGACCAGGTGGCCGGTCTTGGGATCCATGGCGTTGAGCTTGCCGCAGGTATTGGCGGTCTTGAGCACCGTGACGTCGTCGGCGCCGGCAGCAATGGCATGCGCAAAGCCGGCGATGGTCGAGTCACCGGAACCCGTCGCGTTCACAGCCGCAATCGCGGGCGTCTTGGCGCGGAACGCGCGACCCTCATGGAAGCCAACCGAACCGGCAGCGCCCATCGAAACGACAACCCAGGGGATACCGGCAAAACGGTCATCGGCGGCAAGCGCCTCGCGCAGGGCATCGACATCATCGGTCGTAAAGGACGTACCCAGCAGGCCGTTAATCTCGGTCAGGTTGGGCTTTACAAGCTCAGGCTTAGCGTCGGACTCCAGCGCGGCCTCCAGCGATGCACCCGAGGTGTCGAGCAGCACCTTGGCACCCGCCTCCTCGGCGATCTTGACGAGCTCGGCATAGTAGCCAGCATCGACGCCACGCGGCAGCGAGCCCGAAAGCGTCACGACGTCCGCCTTCGCTGCAAGCTCGGCAAACTTGGCCGTAAAGGCCTCGAGCTCGGCCGGGGCGATCTGCGGGCCGCTCTCCAAAAGCTCGGTCTGATTGCCCTCGTGCAGGATATTCAGGCAAATGCGCGTCTCACCGGCGATGGGAACAAAGTCGTTCTTGACGCCATCGGCATCCATAAGCTCGGCCATATAGGCACCCATGTGGCCGCCGAGCAGACCGGTCGCGAGCACATCGTCACCCAGCTGCAGCAGCACGCGACTCACGTTGAGGCCCTTGCCGCCAGCGGTCTTTTCGGGCGTCACACGATTAACATCGTCGATGATCAGCTTGTCGAGCTGATAGCGCGTATCAATCGACGGGTTCATGGTAACGGTCAGAATCATGTTGAACTCCTGTTCCGGGGCGGCATAACCCGCCCCAAACATACGATAACTCGTTAAAGGATCTCGATCTCAAAGCCGCGAGTGACGGTCTCTCCCGGCTTGGCCACCAGGCAGCCACGCTTGTGCTCCAGAATATCGTCCTCGTCGGAGCAGGTGGACAGACCACCCCACGGTTCAACAGCCACAAAGTCGCCCTCGGGCTTGCTCCACACAATCAGGTACGGCATATCGGGGAACGTCAGGCGCACGCCCTTGTCCTCGGTTTTCTTGGTCAGCGTAACCACGCGGCTCTCGAGCACGTCGAAGATGGTCTCCGCGAAGTCGAAGAGTTCGTGGGTAAGCGGCAGGTTCTGGCCGATCATGGGGTTCTTGCTGCGATGCTCAACATCAATCAGGCCCGTCGAGGGAACGGCAGTACAGAGCTCGGTGGCCTCACGCTGCTCAAAACGAAGCTCATAATCGTCATAAGACTCGCCCTCGTCGAGCGGGCACTTAAAGCCGGGGTGGCCGCCCACAAAGAACGGCATGTCCTCGGTGCCCTCATTGGTCACCTCGTACGACACGGCCACCTTTTCCGAATCGATCGTGTAACGAGCAACGATCTTAAACGGATACGGGTACTGCTCGAGCAACTCAGCATGGTCGACAGAGCTTAAGCTCAGCGCAACCATGTTGTCGCTCTGTTCCTCGAGCTTCCACTCCTGTTTGCGCGCAAAGCCGTGACGGGCGAGCTTTACCTCGCGGCCACCCATGGTCATTGCGTGACCGTCACGAAGGCCACCGCAGATCGGGAAGCAAATGGGTGCCTGGCCCGACCAGACCGCCGGATCACCCTGCCACAGGTACTCGCGACCGTTGGCTTTAATCGAAGTGAACGATCCGCCAGCCGTGCTCAGTGCCACGCGGGTAGAACCGTTATCAAGAACAAACTCCATAGGAGCCTTCCCTTTCTTACGACAGCCCGCCAAGTCAATAGGGCTGATAGCAAACCGGCCCGCGCCCCCTCACAGAAACGCGAGCCGTCAATTGAAAAGCTGCAGAATACCGGGTCCCGCCAAGAGCGAAGCACTCAAGCCAAGCAAGCAAACGTGTTATCGGAGCAGCTAGCCCGCCAGATGGCTTCGCAGCGTCGACCCGTTACGCGGTTTGGTAAAACCGCGTAACCTCCTTAGTCGTGGTATTCGCCGCGGTCCCACTTCTCGAGGAACTCGTCAAAGAAGTGCGGGTCAGCCTGAGCCTCGGCGTCGGCCTTATTGCAGGCATCGATCTTGGCGATCAGGGCATCGTGCTCGGGGGTCTTCTCGTAGGGCTCCTCCAGGAAGGCAAGCATGATGTCGGCCATCAGGAACTCGCCGGTGATCTTGCCGCCAAAGCCCACGATGTTGGCGTTGAGCTCGCGACGGGCATACAGGGCAGAGGTCATGTCGCGGACCAGGGCGCAGCGAGCGCCGGGGACCTTGTTGACGGCGTTGGTGATGCCGATGCCGGTGCCGCACAGGGCCACGCCAAAGTCGGCCTTGCCGCTGGCAACAGCCTCGCCCACGGCCTTGCCGTAGATGGGATAGTGCGTACGGGTGTGGCTATAGGTGCCGCAGTCGAGCACCTTGTAGCCAGCCTGCTCCAGGCGGTCGGCCAGATAGATCTTCTCGTCCGTAACGATATGGTCGCAACCGATTGCGATGGTCTTCTTCATCAGAACGTCCTTTCGTCTGAATTCACAAGTTGAGGTAGAAGTTCGAGTTCTCGGTGGCTCTCGTTAGGCCATCTTGTTGAGCATGTCGACACGGATCTGGTGACGGCCGCCGGCGTACTGGGCGCGCAGGAACTCGCGGGCGATCTTCTTGGCGACCTCGGTGCCCACAACGCCCGGGCCCATGGTGACCATGCGCGAGCCGTTGTGCTCGCGGGTCATGTAGGCGGAACGCTCGTCGGAAATGTTGGCGACGACCATGCCCTTGATCTTGACGGCGGCCATATAGGAGCCGACGCCGTACTTATCAAATGCGAAGCCCTGGGAATCCTTGTGCTCCAGCAGGTCCTTGGCAACGGCGGTCGCGGAATCGACAAAGTCCGCGGCAGGGGTCTCGGAATAGTCGACGACCTCGTGACCGTCGGCGATGAGCATCTCCTTGATGGACTCCTTCATCGACATACCGTCGGCATCGGAAGCGATTACAACCCTCATGACATCCTCCTTGAGAGATACGCAGGTGCGTAGTTTCTGTTTGGAAGTGTTGAATCGCGTTCAGGTCCGGGCATCTGAATGTGCGGTTCTTCACTGTTCGTGTTTATTTGAACACATTCG
Organism: uncultured Collinsella sp.; assembly: GCA_905204365.1. Taxonomy (GTDB): domain Bacteria; phylum Actinomycetota; class Coriobacteriia; order Coriobacteriales; family Coriobacteriaceae; genus Collinsella. The sequence goes on along the minus strand of CAJKZO010000119.1, from coordinate 1,131 downwards.
AACATCAACTGCAAGAATTATTTGTTTATCTTTGTTCCTTTTTGAACAAATACCGTTTACGGATGATTGCTGGCCGTTTGGGATCGGGAAAACCTAGCCTGCCACGTATTCAACAAACAAAAAGGGCGGCCGAGAACGTGTCTCGGCCGCCCTTCGGCGGTATACCCCGGTATATACAGCTGTTTTAGTTACTCAGACCGTACGCTCTTCTTGGCATGCTTGGACGGAGCGCTCAGAAAGCGACCCGTCAAATAGTTCGCCGGGCCGGAAATATCAATCCCCAGTAGCACGTGCCCGAGCCACAAAAACGCCGCGAGCACCAGCAGTGGAATCACGCACGAGGTCACAATCATCACGATGACACCTTCGATCAGATCGGTCACCTGCTGCACGATCTCGTCGGTCATCTGCTTGGCACCGCTGGTCACCGATGTGACGAGACCCGAGGCGCCGTCGGCAAGCTGCTCAAGCACATTCTTGGACTCTGTGGACTCGGTCTTTTTCTTGCTTACTTTGGAGCTGTCGCTATCTGCCGCACCCGCAGCATCGGCCGCCTTTTGCTCGGCCGCCTCGATGCTCACCCGATACGTTTCGTCGACCTTTTGCGACACCCATACGCTTGCAGGCACCAAGGCCATTCCGATCATGGCGACCACCAGCACGCGAGTCGCCACGCGGCGCAGGACGGCGCTCGTGCTCCAGCGCCCGTGAATGCCGAGCGACACCGCAAAGAGCACCAGCGCAAACGGGATCAGGATGCCCAGGCCAACCGACCACAAAATGGTCAGCAGGTATTTCTCGAGGTAGAGCACGGCAAGCACGATGCCCAAGTTACCCGAAAGCTGAGCGAGCTGCTCGGCAACCGGCGTTCCCGTATCGCCCGGCAGCGCAGTGATACCCGCAGATAGGGCGACGCACGAGGTCGTGAGCGCCAAAACATTGCCCTTCTTTTGATCGATGACCTCAATGGTGGAGTCCCAAGTCTTGGTATCGGCGAAATGCGGTCGCGCTACAAAGCCCGACAACAGCGCCAGTACCACGAGCGCAACGATGATACCGATCTGCAGCTTTTTGTTTGCGCACACGACATCGGACAGGCTGGGCTGCAGCTCGGTTACCGTCGTGGGGGAG
>CAJKZO010000118.1:0-6218 GCA_905204365.1 uncultured Collinsella sp. | reverse complement strand
AAGGGACATTCATGGCAGACATGATCGAGATCAAGCATCTCAACAAGTACTTTGGCGACCTGCATGTGCTCAAAGATATCAATCTCACCGTCAAGCGTGGCGAGAAGCTCGTAATGATCGGGCCTTCCGGTTCGGGTAAGTCGACGCTCATCCGTTGCGTCGATTATCTGGAGGAGCCCACGTCGGGCGAGGTCGTCATCGACGGTACGCCGCTCACCAAAAAGAACCACCTGGAGATGGCTCGCAAGTACAGCTCCATGGTGTTTCAGCAGTTCAACCTGTATCCCAACATGACGGTGCTGGGCAACCTGACGCTCGCGCCCATCAAGCTGCAAAAGAAGAGCAAGGAGGAGGCGACCGAGATCGCCATCGCCGCGCTCAAGCGTGTTGGCATGGCGCATAAGGCCGGTGAGTATCCGCAGAATCTCTCGGGCGGTCAGCAGCAGCGCATCGCCATCGCCCGCGCCCTGTGCACAAAGCAGCCCATCATCCTGTTTGACGAGCCGACCTCGGCACTCGACCCCGAGATGGTCCAGGAGGTTCTGGACGTTATGATTGAGCTCGCGCAGGAGGATATCACCATGATCTGCGTGACGCACGAGATGGGCTTTGCGCGCCAGGTGGCCGACCGCGTCATCTTTATGGAGGACGGCCGCATCCTGGAGGAGGGCACGCCCGAGCACTTCTTCGATAATCCCGAGAACCCGCGTTGCCGCGAGTTCCTGTCCAAGATTCTTCACTAGGCGCGGTGATGGACATGACGGATATGACGAGGGCGGCCGTGTCGCGCCGTCACTTTTTGCAGCTGGCTGGTGCCGGTATGCTTGCGCTGACGGGGACCGCGCTTACCGGTTGCGGCAACTCCACCAGCGACGAAGGCTCCGACAAGGGGTCCAAGCTTGCGGCCATCAAGTCGCGTGGCCATCTGAATGCCGGCGTTAAGAAGGACGTTCCCGGCTACGGCTATTACGACACCGCCAAGGGCCGCTTTGAGGGCATGGAAGTCGATTTGTGCTACCAGATCGCCGCTGCCGTCTTTGGCGTGAGCTACAAGGAGGCCCGTGCCCAGGAGCTTGTCGAGTTTACTGACGTAACGCCCAAGACGCGCGGCCCGCTGATCGATAACGGCCAACTTGACGTGGTCGCGGCGACCTACACCATTACCGACGAGCGCAAGAAGAGCTGGGATTTCTCGACGCCGTACCGCACCGACTACGTGGGACTTATGGTCAAGAAGCGTTCGGGCTTTACCTCGATTGAGGACCTGGACGGCAAGGTCATTGGCGTGAGCCAGGGTGCCACCACGCAGGGCCTGATCGAGCAGATGGTCAAGGACAACGGCTTTAGCTGCAAGCCCGAGTTTAGGGCCTTTAGCGGCTACCCCATCATCAAGAGCTCGCTCGACGCCGGCAATATCGACGTCTTTGCCATGGACCGCTCCACGCTGGCCGGTTACATGAACGAGACCGTTGAGCTGCTGCAGCCCGAGGTCAAGTTTGGCGAGCAGGGCTACGGCGTGGCGACCAAGAAGGGCTGCGACCTTTCGGCCGTGGTCGATCAGGTGATTTGCGATCGCCTGGCCGACGGCTGGCTCGACCAAGAGGTCAAGACCTGGGGTCTTGTATAGGCGCATCGTCCAAGGAAGGAATCAAATGCTCGAAGGATTATTTGACGCCGACCGTTGGTCGACGACATTTCAAAACATGGGGCCCTTCTGGGAGGGCTTTGGCGTGACGCTACAGGTGGTCGTTGCCGGTCTGCTGCTGTCGCTGGTACTGGGCACGCTGCTGGGCGTGTTCTCTACCACCCGCTCGCGCGTGCTGCGTGCTATAAGCCGCGTGTACGTGGAGTTTTACCAGAACACCCCGTTGCCCGTACAGGTGCTCTTTATGTACATGGCCGGTCCGCAGTTTTTGCAGGCCATAACCGGTGCCGACCAGCCGGTGCGCATCGCGCCGTTTGTGCTGGGCTTCTTGGGTGTGGGTCTGTATCACGCGGCCTACATTTCGGAGGTCATCCGCACTGGTATCGAGGCGGTTCCGCGCGGTCAGATGGAGGCGGCCCAGAGCCAGGGCTTCACCCGTGCGCAGGCATACTGGTACATCGTGCTGCCCCAGACATTCAAGATCATTCTGCCGCCGCTGTGTAACCAGGCGCTCAACCTGGTCAAGAACACGTCGGTGTTGGCGCTTGTGGCCGGCGGCGACCTTATGTACCGTTCCGACAACTTTGTGAGTCTGTACGGCTACCTGCAGGGGTACATCGTCTGCTGCCTTATGTACTTCATCATCTGCTTTCCGCTCGCCATGCTGGTGCAGTGGCTCGAGCGCCGCTCCAAGGAGCGTCCGCGCGGCGTGAGCCTGGCCGAGCTGGGGCTCGACAACGTAGAGGAGGCCTAGCGCATGGAAATCTTCAACGCGACCAACCTGCTCTACATTTGGGGCGGCTTTGTTAAGACGATCGAGATCTCGGCGCTGTCGATCTTTTTCTCGCTCATCTTTGGCACGGTGCTGGCGCTCGTTAAAAGTTATGCGCCCCGTCCATTCCGTATTTTGGTGAGCGCCTATATCGAGCTGTTCCGTTGCACGCCAAACCTGCTGTGGATCCTGTTTATCTACTTTACGGTGCAGGGTTTGGACATTGTGATTTCGACCATCGCCTTTACGCTGTTTACCAGCGCTGTTATGGCCGAGATTGTGCGCGGAGGCCTCAACTCGATTCCGCGCGGCCAGTTTGAGGCAGCGCAGAGCCAGGGTTTTGGCTTCTTTGCCACCATGCGCTACATCATTCTGCCTCAGACGTTTAAGACGATCATTCCGGCGCTGTTTAGCCAGTGCACGACCGTCATCAAGGACAGCTCGTATCTTTCGGGCATTAACGTGGCCGAGCTCATGTACACGGCCAACGTCGTGATGGCCCACGCGATCGATCTGTCGCAGGTGCTTATGCTCTACGGCCTGGTGTTTGCGATGTACTTTGTGCTCAACTTTGGTATCTCGCTGCTGGTCCGAGCATATCAACGTCGTATTGTGGCAGCGTAGAATGTGACAAAGGGACTGTCCCTTTGTCACATAGAGAAAGGAATCGCGATGAGCGATCTGGAGAATAAGAAGAATCCTGTGGTCATTACCATCGCGCGCGACTTTGGCGCCGAGGGCCACGAGATTGGTCGTATCCTCGCCGATGAGCTGGGGATTCCGCTGTACGATAACGAGCTGCTGGTGCGTGCTTCGCTGCGCGCGGGCGAGTCGCTCGACAAGATGGCCGCCTACGACGAGCGCCTGGCCGTGGAGAACATGGCGTTTCTGCCCGACCGCTACGATGCGCGTTCGTACTCGGACAAGTTGTTCCAAAAGATGAGCCAGGTGATTTTGGATCTGGGTGAGACCGAGAGCTGCATTATCGAAGGCCGTCTGTCCGATTATCTGCTGCGCAACAACCCCAACCACATCGCCGTGCTGGTGACTGCGCCCTTTGAGGACCGCGTCGAGATCGTGCGCAAGAAGCGCGGTCTCAACAAAAAGAAGGGCGCCAAGCTGGTCAAGCAGCAGCAGAAGGCGCGCGAGGCGTTCTATAAGCGCTACAGTGCCGGAAAGTGGAAGATGACGAGCGGTAAAGACATCGTCGTCAACCGCGCCAAGCTGGGCCGCGAGGGTTGCAAAGACGTTATTGCCGCAGCCTACCGCTACAAAGTAGCGCAGCTCGAAGACTAACCGACCAAAAACCACCACAAAGGGGACAGGCACCTTTGTGGTGGTCGGTCGACTGGCATAGAAAAAAGTCCCCGCCGGGCGTGTGCTCGACGGGGACTTTGCCGTTTGGTGGCTAGCGCTGTAGGTGATTACTCGCCCAGCAGGCTCTTGGTGATGGAAGCGGCGGCCTTCTTGCCGGCGCCCATCGCCAGAATGACCGTAGCGGCACCGGTGACGATGTCGCCGCCGGCCCAGATGCGGGGATCGGTGGTCTGGCCGGTCTCCTCGTCAGCGACGATGTAGCCCCACTTGTTGAGCTCCATCTTGCCGCCGATCTTGGCAGCGAAGGGGTTGGCGTTGGTGCCGATAGCCGAGATTGCGACGTCGCAGGGAATCTCCTCGATGGCGCCCTCGATGGGCACCGGGCGACGACGGCCGGACTCGTCAGGCTCGCCGAGCTCCATCTTCTGGACCTTGACGGCGCACACGGAGCCGTCCTCGCCAGCGACAAACTCGAGCGGGGAGATGAGCGGCAGAACCTCGACGCCCTCGGCCTTAGCATGGTGCAGCTCGGCGCGACGGCAGGGCATCTCGTCCTCGGTACGACGGTAGGCGATGATAGCGTGCTCGGCGCCCAGACGCTTGGCGGTACGGACGGCGTCCATGGCCACGTTGCCGCCGCCAAAGACGACGACGTTCTTGCCGTGCTTGGTGGGGGTGTCGTACTCGGGGAACTTGTTGGCCTTCATCAGGTTCACGCGGGTGAGGTACTCGTTGGCGAAGAAGACGTTGGGCAGGTTCTCGCCGGGGACGTTGAGGAACTTGGGCAGGCCAGCGCCGGTCGCCACGTAGATGGCGTCGAAGCCCTGCTCGAACAGCTCCTCGGCCGTGGCCATGTTGCCCACGACGGAGTTGTACTCAAACTTGACGCCCATGTCCTCCAGGCCGTCGATCTCGCGCTTGACGACTGCCTTGGGCAGACGGAACTCGGGGATGCCGTAGACCAGCACGCCGCCGCCGGTGAAGAAGGCCTCAAAGACGGTGACGTCAAAGCCGTTACGGGCGAGCTCGCCGGCGCAGGTGATGCCGGACGGGCCGGAGCCGACGACGGCGACCTTCTTGCCGTTCTTGGGGGCCATCTTGGGCGTGGAGGCGAGCTCGGGGCGGTCACCCAGGAAGCGCTCGAGCTGGCCGATGGCCACGGGCTCGGACTTCTTACCACGGATGCACTTGCCCTCGCACTGGTTCTCCTGCGGGCAGACACGGCCGCAGATGGCGGGAAGCATGGAGTCCTCGCGGATGGTATCGAGAGCGCCGCCGAAGTCCTTCGCGCGGATCTGCTCGATAAAGCGGGGGATGTTGATGTTGACGGGGCAGCCCTCAACACAGAACGGCTTCTTGCAGTTGAGGCAGCGCTCGGCCTCGGCCAGCGCCATCTCCTCGGTGAAGCCCTTGTCGACGGGGCGGAAGTCGCAGGCGCGCTCGGCAGCCGGCTCCTCGTTATCGGGGGTACGGGGCGACTTCATATCGGCAACGAAACGACCGTTAACTAGTGGCATGCGCAGCTCTTTTCCTCATAGGCCTTGAGGGACTCGCCCTCTTCGGAACGGTAAGCGGCCTGGCGGGCACGAAGGTCATCCCAGTCGACCAGGGTGGCATCGAAGTCGGGGCCGTCGACGCAAGCGAACTTGGTCACGCCGCCCACCTCGACGCGGCAGCAGCCGCACATACCGGTGCCGTCAACCATGATGGGGTTGAGGGACGCGGTGATGGGGGTGTCGTATTTCTGGGCGGTGAGGGTCGAGAACTTCATCATCGGAACGGGGCCGACGCAGAAGACCTGGCTCACGGCCTTGTCCTGCAGCAGGCGCTCCAGCGGAGCGGTGACAACGCCCTGCTCGCCGTAGGAGCCGTCGTCAGTGGTGATGTGGATGTGGTCCTCGTCGAGGAGCTCGCGGAACTGGTCCTCCATAAGCAGGAGGTCCTTGGTGCGGGCGCCCATGATGGCGTGCACCTCGTGGCCGGTCTCGACCAGGTGCTTGGCGACCGGGAAGGCAATTGCCAGGCCGCCGCCGCCGCCAATGACGGCGCAGGGGCCCTCAGCCATCTCGGTGGGAACGCCCAGCGGGCCCACGACGTCGCGCAGCGACTCGCCGGCCTCGTAGGTGGAAAGCATCTCGGTGGTCTTGCCGATCACCATGAAGATGAACTCGACCCAGCCCTCGTCACCGTTCCAGCCGGCCAGGGTAAACGGGACGCGCTCGCCCGTCTCGTTGGCGCGAACCATGAGGAACTGTCCAGCGTGCGCATGCTTGGCGATTGCGGGCGCCTCGATGCGGAACTTGAACACCTTCTCCGAGAACTGCGTCTTCTCCAGGATCTTATACATAGAACCCCTCTCTTGTTAGGGCTGCCGAACCGTGCCTCCACGGAAATGGACGGTAGCCCGAGTAAAACCGTACGCGCACAGGCGTTGTGCAGACATACGGTGCAAATTATACCCTCATGGACATGCTGTTTACGTGT
>CAJKZO010000117.1:0-6377 GCA_905204365.1 uncultured Collinsella sp. | reverse complement strand
ACTGCCGATGGCATCCATGTAGCGCATGCCCGTATAGCCGACCAGGCAGTTCGTCAGCACGCATGCCGCACACGTGAGCAGTGCCGTCATAATCGTTATGCGCCATTGCAGGGAAAGCCTTTTCATTCGCTATCCTCCATAACGTAGCCCTCTCCAATCCGATTGCGAATCGGGTCGTATCCCAAAGTGCTGCGTAGCTTTTTGCGGAGTGACGAGATGTGAACGCGGGTTGCGTTGCTAAAGCTGTTTACGCTGCTATCCCAAACGTGCTCGATAAGCTCCTCCTGACTTACCGGACGCCCCTGATTAAGCATCAGGTATTCCAAGATTCCCGTTTCCTTGCGCGTAAGAGATAAAGCCTCGCTGTTCACGGAGGCGATGCGCGCCTTGGTGTCAAAGCGGAGCTCTCCGCAGGTTAAAACTATGTCGCTTTGTGTAAAGCGCCTGAGGGTAAGGCTACGAATCCTTGCTGCAAGCTCGTCCAGATGGAACGGCTTGGTGAGGTAATCGTTGGCGCCGGCATCGAGTCCGGCGACTTTATCGGATACTTCGCCGCGTGCGGACAGGATCAGTACCTTAGTCTCGCAGTCAGTTTTCCTAAGTTCCCTGAGTACGGTCATGCCGTCGATACGGGGAAGGTTGAGGTCGAGTACCACGAGGTCGAAGGCCTCAACGTCCAGTAGGTCGAGCGCCTCCTGTCCGTCGTGACAGCAGTCGACGCTGTACGCCAAGTTTCGCAAGCTGCGCGCGATTGCGTCACACAGCGCCCGCTCGTCCTCGACGATCAAAATACGCATAACAGTCTCCTTGCACATTTCAAATCGCGCTTAACACGGATTTTATAGCCGATATGGTCCAATGGTCGCGTAACGAAAGGAGTGGTCAGGTTGTTCAAAGCGGTAAAACCCGTGGTACAGGTCGCTTTGTTGATCGTCGGAATTGCCATGGTGTGCTTTGGTGTTATGCGTGGCGAGGCGGATGCCGTGCTGGCCAAAGCGATTAGGCTGTGCTTGGAGTGTATCGGAATTGGATAAAAGAGAAAACACCGCGTCGCATGTTTTGGTCCGATTTCGAGGATTCATTCAGGCGGCGGCGACACTTGTCACCAACATTCACCTGCCAAACTTTGCCAAAGGCGGTATCTATCAGGGCGCGGGAAAAACAGTCTGCGTACCTGGACTTAACTGCTATTCGTGCCCCGCGGCATCGGGTGCGTGCCCCATCGGGTCGTTCCAGTCGGTGGTAGGTTCATCCAAGTTCAACTTTTCTTACTATGTCACCGGTACGCTCATTTTGCTCGGCGTGCTGCTGGGACGCTTTGTATGCGGCTTTCTGTGCCCATTTGGCTGGCTGCAGGAGCTGCTTCATAAGATTCCCGGCAAAAAGCTTTCCACGAAAAAGCTTAAGCCGCTCACGTACATCAAATACGTTGTGCTGCTGTTTGCCGTGGTGCTGCTGCCCGTCTTGGTGGTTAACGACGTGGGCATGGGCGACCCATTCTTTTGCAAGTACATCTGTCCGCAGGGTGTGCTCGAGGGCGCCATTCCGCTGGCAATTACCAACGCCGGCATTCGATCTGCGTTGGGACATCTCTTTACTTGGAAACTTGTCGTTCTCATTGCCGTGGTAGTGCTGAGCGTTTTGTTCTACCGCCCCTTCTGCAAATGGATTTGTCCACTCGGCGCATTCTATGCGCTCATGAATAAGGTATCCCTACTGGGGATTCGGGTTGACGCATGCAAATGTGTCTCGTGCGGCAAGTGTTCAAGGGTTTGTCAGATGGACGTTGATGTGGTCCGCGCGCCCAATCATGCCGAATGTATCCGGTGCGGAAAGTGCATCGGGGCCTGTCCCGTCGATGCCATCAGCTATCGCTATGGCCTGGATGTGTCGGCGGAAAAGCTTCCCTTGACCGCTGATAAAAAGTAAACAAGCTTCGACAAAACGGAGGAATGACCATGAAGCTTTCTAAGATTGCGGCCCTGTTTATGGTGCCGGTATTGGCCTTGTGCCTTGTGGCATGTTCGGCGCCCGGTGGCAATGCGAGCGAATCTGCGGGTTCCGATCCTAAGATTGCAGAACTCACTGCGCAGAAGCCGAACAATGCCGACGAGGCCGCCGAGTTGTATGCAAAACTCATGCAAAAGGAGAACGATATCTTTTCGAGTGATAACGCGCTGTGGGAAAAGGTATTCAATGCGGCAAATAAAGACTCGGCAATGATTGAGGACGGCAGCAATTACGGCGATTTCCTGCTCAAGACCATCGACGGTGCCAAGGATGAGTTCACGGCGGATGAGCTTAAGACACTCAAGGCCGGTGCACAGCAGATTAAGGAGATCGAGGACAAGCTCGAGAGCCTGGAGAAGGAGTTCCCCGGCTGTGGAAGCACGCCGAGTGCAGGCGAGAGCGTCGACGCTTCGACCGCTGGCATGACGGCTGGTGCCAATGCTTCGAGCGAGGCGACGAAGTTCCCCAGCTTTACGGGCAAAGACCTGGATGGCAACGACGTGAACAGCGACGAGCTGTTCTCTAAGAACAAGGTCACCGTCATGAACTTCTGGTTCACCACTTGCAAGCCGTGCGTGGGCGAGCTGGGCGATCTTGAGAAACTGAATCAGGAGCTGGCCAAGAAGGGCGGCCAGGTCGTGGGCGTCAATTCCTTTACGCTCGATGGCAACAAGGGCGAGATTGCAGATGCCAAGGGCGTGCTGAGCAAGAAGGGCGTGACATATAAGAACATCTGGTTCAAGTCGGATAGCGAGGCCGGTAAGTTCACGTCAAATTTGTTCTCGTTCCCGACAACGTATGTCATCGATCAGAATGGCAACATCGTAGGGGAGCCCATCGTGGGAGCCATCAGCTCCGCCGAGCAGCGCGCTGCACTCAACAAACTTATCGACCAGGCGATTGCGAATAGCGAGCAGTAAAAAACACGTAAAGCATCGCGAGGATCGTGTGTCGCTGTGCGTAGTAGTCCGCTGCCTTTCAAGATAATCTCCACCATATAGAGGCCCCACTTGGGGCCTCTTTTTTGGGCGCCGTCCCGTTCGTTTTTTGGCGCGGTTCCCTACATTCCTCACTGGTGTCGGTGAAAAATGGGGATAGAGTAGGACAAACGCGTCGAATACGAACGGCGGGGGAGAGTGGGCGAGTGCGCCCGCGTGGGAGAGGTTGCCGTCCATGTTGGAGCTCAAAGGTATTTGCAAAAGATACGTTACGCAGTCGTTTACGCAGGTGGCGCTCGACAGCGTAAGCCTGTCTTTTCGCGACAACGAGTTCGTGGCCATTCTGGGTCCCTCGGGCTCGGGTAAAACCACGATGCTCAACGTTATCGGTGGACTCGATCATTTCGATTCTGGTGACTTGCTGATCGACGGCATCTCGACCAAGGATTTTCACGATCGCGATTGGGATGCCTATCGCAATAACCGCATCGGCTTTGTGTTCCAGAGCTATAACCTCATTCCGCATCAGACCATTTTGGAAAACGTGGAGCTGGCGCTTACGCTCACGGGCGTGGGGCATGCCGAGCGCCGCCAGCGTGCGCGCGAGGCGTTGGAGAAAGTCGGCCTGGGCGAGCACATGAACAAGCGCCCGAGCCAGCTATCGGGCGGACAGATGCAGCGCGTGGCCATCGCCCGTGCCCTGATCAACGATCCCGAGATTGTGCTGGCCGACGAGCCGACCGGCGCCTTGGATTCCATAACGTCCGTGCAGGTCATGGACTTGCTCAAGGAAGTTGCACGCGACCGTCTGGTTATTATGGTCACGCACAATCCCGAGCTGGCGTACCAATACGCCACGCGCATCGTCAACCTGGCGGACGGCAAGATCACCGACGATTCCGATCCTTTCGATGCCGCGGACGCCACGCGCCGCGAGGCAAAGCCTACGCGCAAAACCTCGATGAGCTTTGTGACGGCGCTGGGGCTTTCTGCCCGCAACCTCATGACCAAAAAAGGCCGCACGGCCATGACTGCCTTTGCGGGCTCGATTGGCATTATCGGTATCGCGGCGATTCTGGCGCTGTCCAACGGCGTAAACGGCTACATCAAAAAGGTCGAGGAGGATACGCTCTCGAGCTACCCGCTCACCATTTCCAAGCAGGATTACGACCTGTCGTCCATGATGGGCGGTCAGGGGGCCACGGGCGACGATACGTCCAAGAGCGAGGATTCGTCCGACGACAGTGCCGGCGGCAAGGCTCAGGGAGCCGATAAGATTCCTGTGGTCACGGCCGTAAAGGATATGTTTGCAAGCGTTAAGTCCAATGACATGACGAGCTTTAAGGCATGGCTCGATGCCGGTGGCGACGGCATCGATAAAGAGGTCAACGCCATTCAGTACGGCTACGGTGTATCGCCGGTTGTCTATCGTGCCGGCAAGGGCGATGAGAAGCCTGTCCGGCTGGTGCCCAACGCCATGACCGAGGCCATGAGCGGAGGCGCGAGCTCGGCAGCAACGGTGAGCATGGAATCCATGGGAACCTCGGTCTTTAACGAGATGATCGACGACCAGAGCCTGCTCGACAGCCAGTACGATGTCGTCGCCGGTCATTGGCCCACGTCTGCCAACGAAGCCGTGATGGTGCTTTCGAGTCGTGGCACGGTGGGCGACTACACGCTCTATAGCATCGGTGCGCTGGATATCGATGAGCTCAACGATTTGGTAAACAGTGCCATGACGGCCGACGGTGGGGTCGAAACGCCCGAGACCGGCACCGACTAAACCTACAAAGATGCGTTGTCCACGACGTTTAAGGTATTGTCGCCGGCCGATGCCTAACGCAAAAACAAAGAGACAGGCAAGTAGACTGACATGTCTGGCGACGCCGACTTTATGGCAGCCAAGGTCGCCGACGGTATCGACGTGCACATTGTGGGCGTGGTGCGACCCAACGAGACGGCCAACGCGAGCGCGTTGTCCCCGGGCATTGCCTATACGCATGCGCTGACTCGCCAGCTTATGGAGCACGCTGCCGATTCGCAGATTGTGCAGGAACAACTCGCCCACCCCGAGACGGATGTCTTTACGGGCAAAACCTTCGACGAACTGCAGGGCGAGGCCAAGCAAGGCGTGGATCTGGGCAGCATGTTCAGCGTGGACGAGGCGGCACTTAAGAGCGCGTTTTCGTTCGATACATCTGCGCTCTCGGGTGCAGCCGGCGGTATGGACCTTTCTGGCATCGATCTGTCGGGGCTGGACATTGACCTTTCGGGCGTTGGCAAGGACATCGACTTCAGCGACATCATGGCAAAAGCGCCAACCCCAGATTTCTCGGGTATCTTTGACGGTCTGGAGCTCACGCCCGAGCAAATGCAGCAGGTGGGAATACTTGCCAACCAACTGTTTGAGGGCTTTTTGCAGTCTGATCAGTTTAAGGCGCTGTCGCCCGAAGATCTTAAAGACGCGTCAAAGCTCGCTGCCGCATTCTCGACGTATCTTGAGAATGATGCCGCAGCCCAGCAATGCCTGGCTCAATTGAAGGCGCTCGGCGGCGATGCCTTGGCCGAGCGCCTGCAACAGGCGATGACCGACTATGTGCAAAAGCAGCTGGCTCCGTATTTGCAGCAGGCTATGGATCAGGTGATGAAGTCGATCAGCGATCAGATTGCGGCGACGGTGTCGGCTCAGCTTAAGGCGGGCGCGGCAGGGCTCATGGGCCAGATGGCGACGCAGGCGTCTTCGAGTTTTGCCAACCTGGCGAGCGCCATGCACGTGGATACGAGTGCCTTTGCTCGTGCCATCCATTTCAACATGGACGCCGAGGACCTGAGTTCGCTCATGATGAGCTATGCCAAGGCGTCGAAGCTCACCTACGACAACAATCTGACCACGTTGGGCTATGCGGATGAGGCAGACCCCATCTCGGTCAAGATTTTCCCGCGCGACTTTGAGGCCAAGGAGCGCGTGCTCGATCACATCGATGCGTACAACAAGCAGGTTAAAGCGGCCGGCCACGATGAACAGGCAATCTCGTACACCGACTACATGGGCATCATCATGGGCTCGGTGACCGACATCGTGAACACCATCAGCTTGGTGCTCATCGCATTCGTGAGTATCAGCCTGGTGGTGAGCTCCATCATGATCGGCATCATCACCTACATCAGCGTATTGGAGCGCAAGAAGGAGATCGGCATCCTACGCGCGATTGGCGCGTCGAAGCGTAACGTGGCAAACGTGTTCAACGCCGAGACCTTTATCGAGGGCCTCATTGCCGGCGTCTTTGCTGTTGTCGTCGTGGTGGCCGTGAGCTTCCCGGTCAATGCTTGGGCGCTTGCGGCCAAACAGGTCCCCAACCTAATGAGTCTGCCCGTGCAGGATGCGCTGGTGCTCATCGCGATTTCGGTGCTGCTGACGGTCGTTGCCGG
>CAJKZO010000116.1:0-6509 GCA_905204365.1 uncultured Collinsella sp. | reverse complement strand
CTTTGGCAAGTCGCTGATCGCCGACGTGCTCCACGGCGGCAACACCGAGCGCATTCGCCAGATGCATTTGGACGAGGACCGCGGCTACGGTGAGCTGTCGAGCGAATCGGTCGGGCGCATCAAGGACATCATCGGCCAGCTGTGCGGTCGCGGTTATTTGGCCACCTCGCAGGGGCAGTACCCGGTCGTGGGACTGGGTCCGCGTGCCGGCGAGGTCGAGGACGAGGCGTTCGTCTTTACCGTTAAGCGTCGCGCGTCCAAGCGCAAGGCCTCGGCCCGCGCCCGCCGCGCCGTCGATCTGCTGCGCGAGGAGGCCGAGCTGGATCAGCGCCCGCGCGTTGGCGACGATGCCGAGCTGTTCGAGCGCCTGCGTGCCCTCCGCAAGGAGATTTCGACCGAACTGGAGATGGCGCCGTACATGGTCTTCTCCGACAAGGCTCTGCGCGGTCTGTGCCGCCTACGCCCGCAGACGCGCGACGAGCTTGTCCAGGTCAACGGCATCGGCGAGAAAAAGGCCGACGCCTTTGGCGAGCAGTTTATGGCGGCGATTGAAGAGTTTGAGTCCGAGCATGCACGGGATGGAGCGTAACGATGGCATTCGACGATAAAACCGAGCGCACTGAGGTATCCGCCGTGCCGCTGTACCAGCAGGTTATGGACGACCTAAAGGGCGAGATCGCGCGCGGCGTGTACCCCGCCGGCTCGCGCATCCCTGCCGAGATGGAGCTCGCGAAGTCCTACGGCGTGGGGCGCATCACCGTGCGCCGTGCCATCGAGGAGCTGTCGCGCGCGGGGTATCTCAACCGCCAGCAGGGGAGGGGCACGTTTGTGTGCGCCCCCAAGCTCAAGCGCAAGATTCGCCAGAAGGGTGACGTCCAGAGCTTTACTGAGGGTTGTGCTGCCAACGACATGGTGCCGGGTGCGCGTCTGGTGTCGCGCACGGTGGTCGCGGCGACGCACGAGGATGCGGCGTTCTTTGGCGTGGAGCCCGGCTGCGAGCTTATCGTGGTCGAGCGCGTGCGCACGGCCGACGGCATCCCCGTCATGCTCGAGAACAACGCCTTTGTGCTCGCCGACCATCCCTACCTGCAGACGCTGGCCGACGAGGACCTCACCGATAACTCAATCTTTGCGCTCGTTGCCGAGCATTCGGGTCGCGCGCCGCTCAAGTCCGACCCCTGCACCGTGGAGATTGCGCTTGCCGATACTCAGACGGCCCCGCTGCTGGAGGTGCCGGTCGGCGAGCCGCTCTTCTATATGGAGGCCTACTTTACCGACGCCGGCGGGCGCCCTCTACTGCTCGGCCGCCAAAAGATCGTGGGCTCGCGCTACGTCTTCGACATCTAACGTCCACAGATAGAACAACATAGAACAAATTTGCCGAGATGACTTCACGGGCGTTGTTACACGTGCTATAAATAGGACAACATAGAACGACAGCAGGTACGAGCTGTCGTCGTTCAAAGCCGCCCCACAAGGAGGAGCATCAGCATGAACGCACATGATCTGGTTCAGGAAATCATCGAGCGCAAGGGCAAGATCGAGAACGTCTTTTGGATCGCTTGCGGCGGTTCGATGATCGATCTCATGCCGGCCAACGAGCTGCTCAAGCGTGAGGCCACCACGTTTACCTCGACGGTCTACACGGCACGCGAGTTTTGCCTGATGGCTCCCAAGAGTCTTGGCGAGAAGTCGCTCGTCATCGCCTGCAGCCACAGCGGCAACACGCAGGAGGTCGTCGACGGCTGCGAGATGGCGCTGGCCGCCGGTGCCGAGGTCATTGCCCTTACCGACTGCGAGGGCTCAAAGATCGACAACGGCAAGTGGACTACCTGGGTCTATCCGTGGGGTGAGGGCGTGTCGCAGGCCGAGGTGCCGCAGGGCATTGGCGCTCTGATCGCCGCCGAGTTGCTCGACCAGCAGGAAGGCTACGAGTCACTCGCCGACATGTATGAGGGCCTCAAGCAGATGGATGCGCTGCTGCCCGCCGCCCGTGAGAAGGTCAACGCCGAGCTGGGCGCCCGCTTTGCCGAGCTCTGCCAGCAGCACAAGTTCTTCTATATCCTGGGCTCCGGTCCCAACTTTAGCCAGACCTATGCCATGGCGATTTGCTCGCTCATGGAGATGCAGTGGCAGCACTGCTGCTACATCCACTCCGGCGAGTACTTCCACGGCCCGTTCGAAGCCACCGAGCCCGGCGTGTTCTACTTTGTGCAGCTCGGATCGGGCGAGTGCCGCCCCATGGAGGAGCGCGCTCTTGCGTTCCTCAACACGCACACCGATACCGTCATGGTGCTCGATGCGCTCGAGTACGGCGTGGGTGAAGTGCCTGCCAGCGTGCGTTCGTACCTGGAGCCGATCTTCTTCTACGCGATGAGCTGCGAGCTGCGTGCTGCCCGCGGCAAGGTGTTTGACCACAGCCCCGAGGTTCGTCGCTACATGGGCATCGAGCAGTACTAGGTAACGGGAAAACCATTCACCTTCGATTCGCAAGCGTGTCGTTTGAGTCAAAAAGCGGGCCGCGCCGGGAATTTCCGGCGCGGCCCGCTTAGTATCGCGCTTAGATTCGCAAGGTCGCGGCGGCCGGCGGCCTACTTCGCGTCGTATGCCTCGGCGTCCCACCAGTCGAGCTGTGCGATGTTGTCGCGGATGTGCTGGCAGCTCTTGTGGAAGCCCTCGAGCTCGTGCTCGGACAGGTCGAGCGTGTAGACCTCCTCGACGCCCTCGGCGCCGATCACGCACGGCAGGGAAGTAAAGATACCCTCCTCGCCATACTGGCCGGTCATGAGCGTGGATGCCGAAAGCACGGCGTGATCGTTGTGCAGCACGGCGGCGCAGACGCGCGCGGCGGAGTTGGCGACGGCGTACTCGGTGCACTGCTTGCCCTGGTAGGTTACGTATCCGCCCTTGCGCGCGAGCTCCTCGATTTCCATGTGGTCGAAGGCATACTTGTCGGGGTTCTCGGCCTGAAGCTCGTTGAGGCTCTTGCCGGCGATGGTTGCGGCCTTAAAGGCGGCCAGCTGGCTAAAGCCGTGCTCGCCGATCATGTAGGCGTCGATAGACTTGGGGCTCACACCGACCTTCTTGGAGATCTCGGTGCGCAGGCGGGCGGAGTCCAGGCCGCAGCCCGAGCCGATGATCTTCTTGGGATCGTAGCCGGTCAGGTGCCACAGCTCGGTGCACACGACGTCGCAGGGGTTGGAGATGCTCACGAAGATGCCGTCAAAGCCGGCGTCGACGATGCGCTTGGCAAAGGTGCGGGCGGCGTCGGTGGTAAAGAACAGCTCGCCGTCGCGGTTGCCGGCGGCCAGCGCGACCTTGCCGGCGGCGTTGACGATGACGTCGCAGCAGGCAAGCTCCTCGTAGTGGTCGTAGCAGTTGACGATCTTGGTGTTGTACGGGACAAACGAAAGGGAGTCGCGCAGGTCCTGGACCTCGGACGTCACCTTGGCCTCGTTGATATCGCACAGGTACAGCTCATCGGCAATGCCCTGCATGAGTAGGCTGTTGGCGACATGTGCTCCTACGTGGCCCTGGCCGACCACACCGATCTTACGCGTCTGGTACATATATGTATCCTTTCGGCCGAGTTTTTCGCGTCGAACCATTGTAGCGTCCTGCTGCCACTTTGCTAGGCTAAAGCGCCGTAGATTTTTGGACATGCCTTAATCTCTACTTTTGGAGTGATCTGGGCCGCTGACGGCATCGCTGGGCGATGTGCTCGCGCGGATGGGGCCGGTCGTTGTACCATAGCTGCAACTGACTCGTAAGGAGCATCCATGCCCATTCGCATTCCCGACGCCCTCCCTGCCGCCGCGCAGCTCGAGAGCGAGAACATCTTTGTCATGACCGAGTACCGCGCGCTGCACCAGGACATCCGTCCGCTGCGCGTGCTCATCCTCAACCTCATGCCCACCAAGATCGCCACCGAGACGCAGATCATGCGCAAGCTCTCCAACACGCCGTTGCAGGTGGAGGTAGACCTGCTGCGCACCAAAACGCACGAGGCCACGCACGTGAGCGCCGGTCACCTGGAGACGTTCTACCGCACGTTCGACGACATCCGCGACATCCACTACGACGGCCTGATCATCACGGGCGCGCCGGTGGAACAGATGCCGTTCGAGGAGGTCGACTACTGGCCTGAGCTCTGCCAGATCATGGATTGGTCCACCACACACGTACACTCTACGCTGCACATTTGTTGGGGCGCGCAGGCGGGGCTCTACCATCATTACGGTATCCAGAAGTACGACCTGCCGGCAAAGGCGAGCGGCGTGTTCGAGCATTATCTGGTGAAGCCGCAAAGCCCGCTGGTCCGCGGCTTTGACGACCGTTTCTATGCCGTGCATTCGCGCAACACCGATGTGCGCCGCGAGGACGTGGAGGCCGAGCCGCAGCTTGAGGTTGTGGCCGTGTCTGACGAGGTTGGCCTGTACATCGTCAAGTCGACCGACAGCCGTCGCTTCTTTGTATTTGGCCACCCCGAGTACGATGCCGACACGTTGCGCCTGGAGTACGAGCGCGACGTGAAGCGCGGGCTCAACCCGGAGGTGCCGGCGCATTACTTCCCGGGCGACGACCCCACCGCCGAGCCGCGCAACGTCTGGCGCAGCCAGGCTCAGCTGTTCTACACCAACTGGCTCAACTACTACGTCTACCAGACCACGCCCTACGACCTGGCCCGCGCCGGCGAGGAGCACTAGGCCGCCGGGAGGTGCACCAGCCGTTAGGCGCTGATGATGTGGGGTAGCGGCAGGTCGTGGGCGTCGGTGGGAACGTGGTCGACACGCTGCTCGTCAAAGGCGATGCCGATAATTTGGCATGCGGGCGAGAGCATAGGCAGGTAGCGGTCGTAACAACCGCCGCCGTAGCCCAGGCGCGCGCCGGTTTGGTCGAAGGCCACGAGCGGTACGACGATCATGTCGAGAGCTTCGGCAGGCACGATGGGGAAGCGGTCGCTGTCGATGTCCGTGGCCGCGAAGGCCCGCGTGGGGTGGGCGATAAACGGAGCCGCGGACGCATCGTCGGCGGCAACTGCCCGCATGCACATGCGCTGGCCACAAGCTGCGGCATCAATTGCCGAGAGCATGCACGGATAGGCTACGCGCCGGCCGCGCACGGCGGCCGCAGCGGCAAACGCGGCAGGGTCTGCCTCGGAACCCATCGCGGCGTAGACGGCAACGGTGCGCGGCGCCGCGGCATCCGAGTGGCCCAGCAGCTCAACCAGCCGCGCACAGATATCAGCAGACTTCGCCGCCTGTAAGTCCAAATCAAGAGCATCGCGCCGAGCAATCACCGCCCGCCGCAACTCAGCCTTGTCCATCCCGGCCCTCTCTCCCAAACCTACCAAAAAGGGACAGGTTTATTTTGGCAGGCTTTATCTGGGCAAACGTCGAGACCGCCACAAAGGTGCCCTTTGTGGCGGTCTCTACTCGACGTTGGCTTCACAGCGCCGCAGCGATTGCTTCAGTCACAAACTTATTGAGCGACTCACCCTTCTTTGCCGCTGCCAGCGCCGCCTGTTTGTGAAGCTCGGAACCCGTTCTTACGTTGAACGAGCCCTTAAAAGCCCGCTCGGGTTCCTTGCCCTTTTCGGCGCAAAATTCAAGGTAATCGTCGACGGCGTCGTGGAAACATTGCTCCACTTCTTTGGCCGTGGAACCTTCAAATACGATTGCGTCCCTAATGCCGGCGACCATACCTGTTAGCACATGCTGTTCGGCATCGAACTCGACCGGGGCGAAATAACCCTTGTATGCCAAAACGTTACTCATGACTACCTCCGACATCTTGCAGAAAGCGAACGATGTTTCGAATGGTTCCCGCTGTCAATTCGTCAGATGGATGAGGTGCGTGCATTACGAACATCCTGCCATCTGATGGCCTGTAGAAGCGAACGCGCGATCCGGATGTCTTGCCTTTGCTGTCCATTTCAAAGCCATACGAAGCCATGACTTTTAAAAAATCCGCATAACGATACGTCGAAGGGCAGCTAAACAGTTGGGCGATGAGTTTATCGGATCGAGTCATCCCGTCTCACATTCTGCAACTATATTCTAGTTGCAATTTCAGTTCGATGCAAGCACTTCTACTATAGAACATGTGCTCGTATAGAACAAGTGTTCGAATCACCACTGAAAAAGGGGACAGGCACCTTTGTGGTGGTCTGTGCTGTGGAGTGGGCGTCTGCGGCAGTTCGTCTCGATCTGTAACAGTAACTCGGCAAAATTGGACCTAGTTGTTACAGATTGAGACGAACCGCCGCGGTGGGCTGCGCCACTCCGCCCAAGCCGCAGAAAAAAGTAGATTTTCGGGCATGTCCCAAAAATCTACCTTGGTGCCTTAGCCCAGCAGGTCGACTACGTTAAAGCCGGCGTTGCTCTTGGCGATGACGTCGCGGCCGCCAAAGACACAGGTGGGCGACTCGGCTGCGATACGCGTCACCTCGGCGCCGAGCGAGCGAAGCTCACCGGGCGTGGCGGCGAGCATCTGGGCGCGGCGCTCCT
>CAJKZO010000115.1:0-6578 GCA_905204365.1 uncultured Collinsella sp. | reverse complement strand
GCCGGTAACGATCGCGGTTTTGCCCGTGAAGTCAAATGCCATGACTCCATCCCCCTTTATGTAAGGTGTCTCCTTGCGGGAAGTTGGAGCATCGCACGTGGCGATTATGTGAGTCCCAGTCGTCATGGTGGTGACAGCCCCTCGCCTAACCGAGTGCATAATAGTTCTTTGAAACGCTTCAGCAATTGAATGATTTTAAATTTTTATGCACTCTTTATATTTCCTAGTGGCCAAGTAGATTTTTGGAACATGCCTAGAAATCTACCGAATGGGATGGTTGAGCTGGGGTATCATCTTTCACCGGAAATAGTTTCTAGTGTTAGGGGTTTTCGGTGGAAGATACCGATTTCCGTGAGCTTGGGCGTCAGCTCCTTACCGAGTTCGGCAGCATGCATCAGCGCATTTCGCGCTTTGCGGACAAAGCCCTCGGCGGCGAGATGGCCGTCATGCGCGCCCTCATACTCGCCGGCGGTTCGCTCACGCCGAGCGAACTCGCTGATCGCGCCTGGGTCTCGAACGCCCGCATCGCCAATATCCTACGCGCTCTCGAAGCCAAGGGCTGGGTCGAGCGCGAGCACTCAAAGACCGACCGTCGTCGCGTACACGTCACGGTGACCGACAAAGGATTCCAGGATCTCGAAATCAAACGTCGGGAATTCGAGAACCGCACTGCGGCTTTCCTCGAGCAGCTCGGCGAAACAGATACCCAAGAGATGGTGCGCCTTCTAAGGCGTGCCAACGAAATTATCGACCGCAATCAAGAAAGGAGAGATGCCGAGTGAGGATTCTCAAGCTCTTTAAAAAGCATATCCTGGCACTGTTCGCAGCTATCGTGCTTATCGTAATCAGCTGCAACGCCGATCTGGCGCTGCCTACCTATATGAGCGACATCGTCGACGTGGGTGTGCAGCAAGGCGGCATCGCCTCGCCCGTACCCGACACCATCCGCGCCGAATCGCTCGACGACCTTGAACTCTTTATGAGCACCAAGGACGCCAAGACGGTAGAGGCTGCGTTTGGCAAGGCAGACAAAAACGGCATTCGAACGTACAAGGGTACCGAGGAAGAGCGTGCCGATGGAGGCAAGATTGCCGACATTATGAGCCTGCCCGAGACTGTCGTCCTTTCGCTCGACCAGGGCATTGACGCCGACTCCATGGGCGACATGATGGGCTCGTCCAGCGAGAAAGACAACAACGCTGCCCAGGCCATGCCCACCCCCGAGCAAATGGCAGCGATGACGCCCGAGCAGCTCGCCGAGATGCAGCAGAAGGCCGCAGCCGCGCAGAGCATGCAAAAACAGATCGACGCCGACGGCGGTAAGATCACCATGAAGAGCCTGCGCCTAGGCGTTGAAGGCGGTCTTATCGATCAGGGCAAGCTCGTCGAGGGCGCCAACGATATGGCTGACAAAATGGGCTCCATGTCGGGCTCCATCGTCACCCAGCGCGCCGTGAGCTATGTGCAGGACGAGTACAAGGCACAGGGCATCGACCCCGCCGACGTGCAGAACGCCTACCTGGGCCGCATGGCGACCACGATGTTTGGGCTGTGCCTGGTGTCGCTGGTCGCCACCATCCTGACCGGCGCCGTGGCTTCGCGCACCGCCTGCTCCATCGCCCGCGACCTGCGCCGCGAGACCTTCAACAAGGTTATGCACTTCTCGCCGGCCGAGGTGGGCAAGTTTAGCCAGGCCTCGCTCATCACCCGCTGCACCAACGACATTCAGCAGATCCAGATGGCCGCAACCTTGTTTATCCGCATGTGCCTGATGGCCCCCGTCATGGGCATCGTCGCCGTCATGCGCGTCCTGGCCAACCACACCGGCTTGGAGTGGACCATCGCCGTGGCCATCATCGCGGTCTCGGCCGTCGTCGGCGTGCTTATGGGCCTCACCATGCCCAAGTTCAAAAAGATGCAGAGCTTTGTGGACCGCGTGAACCTTACCGCCCGCGAGCTGCTCGACGGCCTGATGCCCATCCGCTCGTTCAACCGCGAGGAGCATGAGCTCGAGCGTTTTGACAAGGCTTCGCTCGACCTGATGACCACGCAGCTCTACACCAACCGCGCCATGAGCTTTATGATGCCGCTCATGATGCTCGTCATGAACTGCATCACCGTGCTTATCGTCTGGTTTGGCGCGCAGGGCGTGTCCGACGGCGTGATGCAGGTCGGCAACATGATGGCGTTCATCTCCTATACCATGCAGATCGTCATGGCGTTTATGATCCTCACCATGGTTTCGGTTATCCTGCCCCGCGCCGAGGTCGCAGCCGAGCGCGTGGAAGAGGTCATCACTTGCCCCACCAGCATCAACGACCCTGTCTCGCCCAAACTGCCCGCGGCCAGCGCGCCGCGCGGTGAGCTCACCTTCCGCGACGTGAGCTTCCAGTATCCCGATGCCCGCGCCGACGTCATCAGCGGCGTAAACTTCACCACGCACGCCGGTCAGATGCTCGGCATCATTGGTTCCACGGGCTCGGGCAAGTCCACACTTGTGCAGCTGATTCCGCGCCTGTACGACGTCACGGGCGGCAGCATTTCGCTCGACGGCATCGATGTGCGCGATATGACCCTTTCCGAGCTACGCCGCCGCATTGGCTATATCCCGCAGCAGGGACGCCTGTTCTCGGGCACCGTCGAGAGCAACCTTAAGTTTGCCGGCGACATGGTGAGCGACGAGGACATGTACCGGGCGGCACGCATCGCCCAGGCCGAGGACTTTATCGCCGAGCGCGAGGGCGGCTACGACTCCCCCATCAGCCAGGGCGGCTCCAATGTCTCGGGCGGTCAGCGCCAGCGCCTGGCCATCGCCCGCGCCCTGGCCAAAAAGCCCGAGGTCGTGGTGTTCGATGACTCGTTTAGCGCGCTTGACTACAAGACCGACGCGCGCCTGCGCGAGGAACTGGCCAAAAACGTCACCGACGCCGCGCTCGTGGTCGTGGCACAACGCATCGCGACCATCATGCACGCCGACCAGATTATCGTGCTCGACGACGGCCACGTGGTGGGCACCGGTACGCACGAGGAGCTGCTGCACAGCTGCCCGGCGTACCTGGAGATCGCACAGTCGCAGCTTTCCGCCGAGGAGCTGGGGCTCACCCAAGAAGAAATTGCAGCCGTCATGGAAGGAGGCGAGCGCTAATGGCAGACGCAACCAAGACCCAAATTCCCAAGCCCACCCGTCAGCGTGGACCCATGGGCCGCATGGGCGGCATGCGTCGCGGTGAAAAGGCCAAGGACTTTAAAGGCACCATGAGGCAGCTGCTCGGCTATATTGGCCAGCACAAGATTGCCGTGTTTGCCGCCGTCGCCTTTGCCGTGTGCTCGGTCATCTTTAACATTGTGGGGCCCAAGGTGCTCGGCCAGGTTACGACCAAGCTGTTTGAGGGCCTGGTTGCCAAAGTCAACGGTACCGGCGATGTCGACTTTGCCTGGATCGCCAAGACGCTCGGCTTTTTGCTCTGCCTGTATCTGGCAAGCTCTGTTTGCAGCCTCATCCAGGGCTGGCTCATGACCGGTGTCACGCAAAAGATCTGCTACCGCATGCGCAAGGAGATCGCCGCCAAGATCGCCGTCGTACCGATGAGCTATTTTAACGGTCACAGCAAGGGCGATGTACTCAGCCGCATCACCAACGACGTCGATACGCTGGGCCAGTCGCTCAACCAGAGCGTGACGCAGCTCATCACGTCGGTGACGCAGATTATCGGCGTGCTCATCATGATGCTTTCGATCAGCCTGCCGCTCACCGGCGTCACCGTGCTCACGCTGCCGGCCGCCGCAATTATCTTGATGGTGATGATTCACTTCTCGCAGCCGTACTTCCGCGAGCAGCAGCAGGTCCTGGGCGCCGTCAACGGCATTATCGAGGAGGACTTTGCCGGTCAAAACGTCATTCAGGTGTTCGACCGCGCCGAGGCCTCAATCGAGGAGTTCGACCGTCAAAACGACCGCCTGTTTATTAGTGGCTGGCGTTCGCAGTTCCTGTCGGGCCTGATGATGCCGCTTATGAGCCTGGTGGGCAACATGGGTTACGTGGGCGTTGTCGTGGTGGGCGCGCAGCTCGCGCTGACCGGCAATGCCACGCCCGGCGACATCCAGAGCTTTATCCAGTACGTGCGCAACTTTACGCAACCCGTGCAGCAGCTGGGCAACGTGAGCAACACGATGCAGTCGATGGCAGCTGCCACCGAGCGTGTGTTTGAGTTTTTGGCCGCACCCGAGGAGGAGCAGAAGGCCGACGCGCAGATCCCTGAGAAGCGCCCCGGCCACGTGGAGTTTGACCATGTGAAGTTTGGCTATACGCCCGACAAGACCATCATCCACGACTTTAGCTGCGAGGCGCAGCCCGGCCAGACCATCGCCATCGTCGGCCCCACCGGCGCCGGCAAGACCACGCTCATTAAGCTGCTGCAGCGCTTTTACGACGTGGACGGCGGTTCGCTGCGCGTCGAGGGCGTCGACGTGCGCGACTGGGACCGTGCGGCACTGCGCGGCGAGTTTGCCATGGTACTGCAGGATACCTGGCTGTTTAACGGCACCATCCGCGAAAACATCCGCTACGGACGCCCCGATGCGAGCGATGCCGAGGTCGAGGCCGCTGCGCGTGCCGCGCGTTGCGACCACTTTATCCATACGCTCGCCGGCGGCTACGATTTCATGATCAACGAGGAGGGCACTAACCTATCGCAGGGTCAGCGCCAGCTCGTGACCATCGCCCGCGCCATTTTGGCCGACCGCCCGGCGCTGATTCTGGACGAGGCGACCTCCAACGTGGATACCCGCACTGAGGAGCTTATCCAGCGCGCCATGGATGCGCTGATGCAGGGCCGTACCAGCTTTGTTATCGCGCACCGCCTGTCCACGATCCGCAACGCCGACGTGATCTTGGTAATTCGCGACGGCGACATCGTCGAGAAGGGCACGCACGACGAGTTGCTCGCCCAGGGCGGCTTCTACGCCGACCTGTACAACTCGCAGTTCGACGAAGCGGCGTAAATTCTGCCGCAGGGAACGAATAACGCCCGAGAACGGGGGCGCAGGACAACCTGCGCCCCCGTTTTTGTTCTGCGGCCCTTGAGCCGCCTCCCCTGGGACCTGATTGACAGCCCCTTCGAGGCCCCGTGGGCAAAATAGGGCAAATATGAGTACTGTTACCTTTTTAGTAACAGCCAAAACCGCCTCAAACGACCTCTTTGCGGGCTCTATACGCCTTCAAATTAATCAAAACGCCCGTTAGCAGGCTTCTGCGTGCCAACGTTAATGAACATATTTATCACTTTGTCTATTATCTCGCTAGACGGATATGTTACTAGGTTAGCAACAGTACTCATATTTGGCATTTTTTGCCCGCAGGGTGTTTCCTGGGGAACCGACAATAGCCTTAGGGTCCCGCGCGACGCCACTCCCTCCCGGTATCCGCCGACGTTCCCCCATATAAAACCTGCCAAAATAAACCTGTCCCTTTTGGCAGATTTCGGGGTGGCAAGGGCTTGCACTTTAGCGTGCGACAGCGGATAATGCCGGACACTCGACAATACGCTTATTGCTCTTTCTATAGATTGAGGAGGCCCCTATGGCCATGGAATTCAAACGCAGGCTGCCGATCCCCATGGAGATCCGCGAGGAAATGCCGCTTTCCGCCGAGCTTACCGCCAAAAAGCAGGCATTTGACGCCGAGGTCGCCAAAGTCTTTACCGGCGAGGACGCACGCAAGGTGCTCATCATCGGCCCGTGCTCTGCCGACCGCGAGGATTCGGTCCTCGAGTACATGAACCGACTGGCCAAGACCGCCGAGGAGGTCAAGGACAAGCTCATCATCATTCCGCGCGTCTATACCAATAAGCCGCGTACCAAGGGCGCCGGTTACACGGGCCTGTTGCACAACCCCACTCCCACGGCTCCCGACGACCTGCTCGAGGGCGTCAAGGCCATCCGCCATATGCACCTGCGCGTTATAAAGGAAACAGGCTTCTTCACCGCCGACGAGATGCTCTATCCGTCCAACTACCAGTACCTCGTTGACCTGCTGAGCTATGTGGCCGTGGGCGCACGCTCGGTCGAAAACCAGGAGCATCGCCTGGTGTCGAGCGGCATTTCGGTACCCGTCGGCATGAAGAATCCCACTGCTGGCTCTACCACCGTTATGCTCAACTCCATTTACGCCGCGCAGGCGCACCAGAGCTTCATCTTCCGCAACTGGGAGGTCGAGTGCGACGGCAATCCGCTCGCGCACGCCGTTATGCGTGGCTACATCGGTCTCGACGGTCGCACCTACCCCAACTACCACTACGAGCACCTGGAGCGCCTGGCCGAACGCTACACCGAGCACGCCGGCTATGCCAATCCGGCAGCGGTCATCGACTGCAACCACGACAACTCGGGTAAGCGCCCGCTTGAGCAGTATCGCATTTGCAAGGAGGTGCTCGACAGCTGCCGCCGCAACGAGTCCATCTCCAAGCTGGTCAAGGGCTTTATGATCGAGTCCTACCTGGAGGACGGCAACCAGCCGGTCGACGGCGGCGTCTTTGGCAAGTCGATCACCGATCCGTGCCTGGGCTGGGAAAAGACCGACT
>CAJKZO010000114.1:0-6597 GCA_905204365.1 uncultured Collinsella sp. | reverse complement strand
TCGAACAGGCCCACGATATCGCCCGCGTACGCCTCGTCCACGATGGCACGGTCATCGGCCATCATCGACGTGCCCGTGGCAAGCTTGAGCTTGCGGTTGCCCTGCACGTGGAAGGCGTCCATGCCGCGCTCGAACTTGCCCGAGCAAATACGCACAAAGGCGATGCGGTCGCGGTGGTTCTTGTCCATATTGGCCTGGATCTTAAACACAAAGCCGCTAAAGTCGTCGCGGCAGGGATCGACAGGCTCGCTGGTGAGCGTATCGGTATAGGCGCGCGGCGTCGGGGCCAGACGCAGGAACTCCTTGAGGAAGGGCTCCACGCCAAAGTTGGTGAGCGCCGAGCCAAAGAACGCCGGGCTCAGCTTGCCGCAGGCCACGGCATCCAAGTCGAGCTCGTCGCCGGCGCCATCGAGCAGCTCGATGTCGTCCATCAGGTTCTTATGGTTCTCCTCGCCGATGAGCTCATCCATGGCGGGGTCGCCCAGCTCGGCCTCGACCTCGGCGACCTTTTTGGTGGCGTTGGCGTGGCCGTCGCCCTCAAAGGCGATAACGCGACGAGTCTGACGATCGAACACGCCGCGGAAGTTGCGGCCGCTGCCGATCGGCCAGTTCATGGGATACGTATTGATACCCAGGACGTTCTCGATCTCTTCCATGAGCTCAAACGGATCGCGAGCCTCGTGGTCGAGCTTGTTCACAAAGGTGAAAATGGGAATGTGGCGCAGCGTACAGACCTTAAAGAGTTTTTTGGTCTGGGCCTCGACGCCCTTGGCGCCGTCGATGACCATGACCGCAGCATCGGCGGCCATAAGGGTACGGTAGGTATCCTCCGAGAAGTCCTGGTGGCCGGGGGTATCGAGGATGTTGACGCAGGCGCCGTTATAGGTGAACTGCAGTACCGAGGAGGTAACGGAGATACCGCGCTCCTTCTCGATGTCCATCCAGTCCGAGACGGCATGCTTGGCCGAGCTTTTGCCCTTGACCGAGCCGGCGGTCTGGATGCTGCCGGTATAGAGCAGCAGCTTCTCGGTAAGCGTGGTCTTACCGGCGTCCGGGTGGCTGATGATCGCGAATGTGCGGCGCGACGAGATTTCATCCGACAGGCTTGCCATGCGGATCCTTTCTTGCATTGAGTGCATTACGTCGTTGTAACCGCACTATTGTAGCCGCGAAATGCTGCAGCAGGGCACCTATCAGGACAAATTCATCAGTTGGGGCCTGGGTAGCCGGCCCAATCCGTATTTGCCTCTTGCATAACTGTGCATAGTGTATATATACTGTGCTTACCGGTTATATACACGTGTAGCCCATCAGCTAAGGAGCCGCTGTGGACATCATCCTATCCAATTCGAGCGATAAGCCCATCTACGAGCAAATAGCCTCGCAGGTCAAAGCTCAGATCCTTTCGGGCGCACTCGCTGCAGGAGCCAAACTCCCCAGCATCCGTGCACTCGCGAGCGACCTGGGTGTGAGCGTCATCACCACCAAGCGCGCCTACGCCGACCTGGAGCAGCTCGGGTTTATCTGCACCGTGCAGGGCAAGGGCTGTTTTGTCGCCGAGGGCAACCAAGAGCTCTTGCGCGAAAACCAGCTCTGCCATATCGAAGATCTGCTTGCGAAAGCGGCAAGCCAAGCCGAAACCCTGGGTGTCACGCGCGACAAACTGCACGAGATGCTCGACCTGGTAGCCCCCGAAACCATGCAGTAGCCATCTGCAAGAAAGGCTATACCATGAAAAACTTGCTAGAGCTCAAAGGCGCATCGCGCCGCGTGAGCGACCGTTTTTCGTTGCGAGACGTCACGCTTGCCGTGGAGCCCGGCCAGATCGTTGGCTTTGTGGGCGCAAATGGCGCCGGCAAAACAACGACGATTCGAGCTGCTCTCGGGCTTGTAAAGCTCGATGCCGGCGAAGTGCACCTGTTTGGGCAGCGCTGTGGCGCCGACGCGCCCGATGAAACGCAGCGCCATCTACGCTCCCGCGTCGGTCTTGTCCTGGACACGTGCCCCTTCCCCTCCACGCTCAAGGTGGGCCAGATCGAGTCGCTCGTAGGCCCGGCGTACCCCACGTGGGACCGCGAAACGTTCGCCGGATTCATCAACCGATTTGGCCTCGATCCCAAGACAAAGGTCAAGGACCTCTCCCGCGGCATGGGCATGAAGCTGCAGCTTGCCTGTGCACTCAGCCACAATGCCAAGCTGCTCGTTTTGGACGAAGCCACCGCGGGCCTCGATCCCATGGCACGCGAGGAACTGCTCGACGAGCTGCTTGCCTTTGTCGCCGACGGCCAGCACAGCGTGTTACTCTCGAGCCACATTACGTCCGACCTCGATCGCACCGCTGATCGCGTCATCTGCATCGATAATGGCGCGATTATTTTTGACCTGCCGCGCGAGGACATTACCGACCGCGCCGGCATCGCCCACTGCACCCAAGCACAGGCCGCCGAGCTTATGGCTTGCGTCGAAGGCGCCCGTGCCGTCCACCACGCCTATAGCGTAGACGTGCTCGTGCCCAACCGTCGCGAAACACTCGAGGCCTTCCCCGAGATTCCCTGCGATCGGGCAACCATTGATGACTATCTGCGCCTCATGCTGAAAGGGGCTTCGAAATGAAACGCGCCTTTATGTCCGAGCTCGCCATCGTTCGCACGCTCATCCCGAGCATCGCGGGTGTCGGCCTGTTCATCTTCGTCGTGTTGACGCTCGCCAACGCGTCGGATGGCGATTCCGGTATGAGCGCCGGTGCCTGCGCCGTCAGTGCCATGTCGCCCATCATAATCATGAACTCGCTGGCAGGCTACGATAACCAAAACGGCTGGGAGCGCTATCGGGCAACGCTGCCGTTCTCGCGCAAAGACATCATCTGCGCACGCTACCTGTGCATTATTGCTTTCTCGGCCGTCATGGCATGCGCCGCCGTGCTTTTGAACATCATCGCCCTTCCGTTCTTCAACAGCGCGGGCGTGGCCTCGACAGGACAAACCATCTTTGAGATCGCAATTGCCTCGGCAGCATCGATGCTCATCTCCCTCATGATGGTGTTCTTGGCACAGCCGCTGTTCTTCCGATTTGGACACATGGAGGCACTGCGCCTATCCGTTGGCCTGTTTGCCCTACTCGGATGCCTTACCATGGCAGCGCTGAGCTCCTCCAACCCCATCAGCAACTGGCTTATGTCGATTGCCGGGGCGAATCCCGATCCTGCCGTCCTTGGCTGTCTGTGTGCAGGAATTGCCGTACTGGCGCTCGCACTATGCGCAATCAGCTGCACCGTCAGCACCAAGGTTTATCGAGTACGCGATCTGTAGCCACACGAGTCTCAATCCGCGAAGGACGCGATCGCCGCCCCTCCCCGCAAATCCGTGGCAAAGGGCATGTCCCCGGCGTGCGCCACTGTACTACTTGCGCAGCGGCTTGGGCAGTGGAATGCCGGCGGCGATGACGGCCGCGATGATCATGCAGACGATACCCTTGAGTGGGAAGCACATGAGCAACAGGCCCACGACCATGACCGGCTGACGCATAACCGCACCCATCGTCGATGCCGTGCAGACGGCGACGCAAAAGACCGGATCTGCGCCGGTGAGGATGGCAAGGCCATAGCCCAGGCTTACGCCCGAGAAGATAACCGGGAAGAAGTGACCGCCGCGCCAACCAAGGTTGATGAGGGCGGGCGTCAGCATGGCCTTAACAAGACCGGTCGCGATAAGCACGCCAGCGGGAATGGTCAGATAGGTTTCCATGAGCACGTCGGCCTGGGTCTCGCCGGCAAACATGGTATAGGGCAGGACCGTGCCACAGATGGCGAGTGCCAGACCGGCCAGCATGGCCTTGACGACAGGACGCTCCCCTATTGCATGGGACAGTGCCTCGCTTGCATGCTCAGAGACAAAGTACAGCCAGCCGCAGACGGTGCCGATCAACGACAGAGGGACGAGCCAGGTAAGCTCTAGGTTGCCCACCTCGGCGGACTCGAACCTGGGCATGCCCATGCCGCCGCCCACAAGCTGTCCAAGCAGCAGGTAGGTGCCCAGACCGCCGGCAATCGCAATACCGTAGACCACCGTCTTTTGCGCCTTGGGCAGCTTGATGGTGATCTCGCCGGACGCGGACTCATCGTCGGCGTCTTCACCCTGGCCGTCGGTGCTACCGGCAAGCGGCGCCACAAAGCCAAAGACGGGCGCGGTAAAGAGCGCCGTCAGGGCAGCCTGGGTGCCCAGCAACGTGAGCTCCCTAAACTCGGCGCCAAAGCGACGCATGCGGTCGCCGACCCAGCTGCACAGACCGGCGATAACGCCGGTCAGGCCGGCCTCCGGTCCAATGCTTCCGCCAAACAGCAGCGGCAGCAATGCCGCGAGCGAAAGCTTGCCCAGGTTGTCGTACGGGTAGCGCCCGTCTTGCTTAACCTTAGCCATCACCTGGTTGAGGTCATCGGTCTTGGTGCCTGTCATCTTTTCGTACAGACCGATTAACAGGCCGCCCAGCAGGCAGACAAAAAACGGGTACGGCAGAAAGCCAAACGGGCCGCTGGCAAGCTCGGGCGAAGCGACGCCCAGCGCGTGCGGAATCTCGGTCCATAGATAGTCGATACCGTGCTCCATCGCAAAAAAGAACAGCCAGACTGCGGCACCCGCGAGTGCACCGGTCACGGCAACGCTGACCAAAAACAGCGCTCGGTTCGTGGGTTTGGCAAGGTTATCCATCGGGTCCTCCCGCGGTCAAAGTCGACATAGATACGTTTTATTGTAGAGCGAGCGTTGCCCGAACGAGCCAACCACCTGCGCCGCAAACGGCACCATTGGGAGCCATAGTGGGGCAGGCTCAAGACTTATCCGTTGATAATCGAGGCAATCTCGCGCAAATCGTCGGCAAAGTAGATGCCGTGCTGGCGCCTCGGGCTCGAAAACCCCTTATCAATCATGTGCCCGAGCAACGCCTTGAGGTCGTTGTAGTAACCGTCCAGGTTATACAGGATGCACGGAGAGCTCAGGTGCCCCAACGACACCGCGGACATAACCTCGGCAATCTCCTCGAGCGTGCCCGTGCCGCCCGGAAATGCGATGAACGCATCGCCGAGCTCGATCATCTTGGCTTTGCGCTCGGCCATGTCGCTCGTCACGATAAGGTCGTCGATTCCGTCGTGTTGAAACTCTGCCTCGATAAAAAAGCTCGGCTCCACACCCGTCACATGTCCGCCTGCCTCGAGTACGCTATCGGCGAGCGCGCCCATCAGTCCCGATTTGGACCCGCCGTATACGAGCGCGTGTCCGTTGGCGCCAATCCAATTGCCCAGCTCCTGCACTGCGGGCAGAAACGCCGGGTCGTTGCCGACGCTCGCGCCCAGGTAGACGGTGATGTTCATATGCAATCCCCCTCGTCGTGACGCGCGGCGCCCGTTCTAGCGTTGGCGTCGGCGATATTCGCGCACGCGACGCGAAAGATCGGCAAGCTCGTCGCGATCGAGCTCTTCCAAATGCTCCAGATCATCCATAAAGCGAGCCATGGTGTCCTTTTGGCGCAGTTTAATGAGCGTATTGCAGTAGTTCACCGCCACGCCCGTGAGCATGGCGATGTAGAAGATGCTGATGACGCTCAAGACGACGGTAATGGCGCGGGCAACCGGTGTCTCGGCCGGAATATCGCCAAAGCCGATGGTCGAGACCGTCTCAAAGCTAAACCACAGGCCATCGCCAAACGTGAGGGTCGTGGGCTCGGACAGCCAGACGGCCGTCGAGCACAGCAGATAGAAGATAAGAAACAGACCCGTGATGCGCGCAAAGCCAGCCTGGCGCAACACGTCGGCAAGCGTCTTGAGCTTTTTCATCGCGACCCTTTCCACGGACAACCAATCACATTCGCTCGATATTGTCCCACGCCTCCCCCGCAAACGGAACTAGTCATTGGGGACGTTCTTAAATGACTAGTCAAACAAGAACGTCCCCAATGACTAGTCGTTTAAGAACGTCCCCGATGACTGCCGGGCGGGAGCGTTTAGCGGTGCAGCCACCGGCTGGGCAAGCTGAGCTGGTATCCTTATGCGGTAATGTCTCGATTCGTTAGGATTGCATGTGAGAGCTGCCACTGTCCTTCGTTCAGTTATATATCGCACCCTGGCCGTCGCGCTTGCCGTGCTCGCCGTACTGAGCACCATCATGCCCGCCCCCGCCTATGCCGCCAATACCGATCAG
This sequence comes from uncultured Collinsella sp., assembly GCA_905204365.1. Lineage (GTDB taxonomy): Bacteria > Actinomycetota > Coriobacteriia > Coriobacteriales > Coriobacteriaceae > Collinsella. The sequence goes on along the minus strand of CAJKZO010000114.1, from coordinate 409 downwards.
CAGGTCAAAACGGTCCGCGTTGGTTGGCTTGTCAACAACGAGGGCTTCCAGGACGGCACCCCCGGCGAGCGTCTCTCGGGATGGGGTTACGAGTACCTCCAGACCCTCTCGTACTACACACCCGGCTGGCAGTACGAATACGTCTCCGGCACCTTCGCCGAGCTTATGGACATGCTCGAGGCGGGCGAGATCGACCTCATGCCCAACATCTCCTACTCCGAGGAACGCGCCCAAAAGCTGCTCTTTTCCTCGAACCCCGAGGGCAGCGAGCGCTACTACATCTACGCCAGGCCCGACCGTGACGACCTGGCCAAGGGTGACCCTCAAGCACTCCAGGGTCTCACCATCGGTTACAACTCCGGTGTTATGCAAACCCTCGTCGGCCAGCAGTGGCTAGCCACCGAGGGAA
>CAJKZO010000113.1:0-6628 GCA_905204365.1 uncultured Collinsella sp. | reverse complement strand
CGCAGGCCGCCGTTGGGGAAGCTGGAGGCATCGGGCTCGCCCTGGATGAGGTTCTTGCCCGTAAACTTGGTGATGGCGGTGCCGTCGTGATTGGGCTCGAGGAAGCTGTCGTGCTTCTCGGAAGTAATGCCCGAAAGCGGCTGGAACCAGTGAGCGTAGTGCGTCGCGCCCTTGGAGATGGCCCAGACCTTCATGGCGTGGGCAACGGCGTTGGCCACATCCAGGTCGAGCGGCTCACCGCCCTCGAGGGTTGCAGCAAGGCGCTTCCAAATGTCCTTGGGGAGGTAGTCCTTCATGACTTCCTCAGAGAACACCATGGTCCCGAAGCGGTCAGTAAGATCGGCCATACGGAACTCCCTTCGTATCGGCACCGCGTGAGATGCGGTGTTGATTACTAACGAACGAGTCATAGCTTAGACTCGCCGTGTTTCCGCGACATTACCGTTATGTTGCTGTCGCGAAACCAATCAATGAGGTTACCCTATCGAGGCGGCGTTGCCACCCTCAACAGCCAATCAACTGCATAAATTGCAGACCTCTCCCCATGGTTTAAGGGTAGTCAATTTGAGATGGAGCTCTATTAACTGGTATTTTGCATCAGATACCAGTCTTTATAGTCCGTGCCTAGATTAGCCGCTCTGTTATAGAGAAAGCCGATAGCAAGGCATCTTTGATTGGTATCCCCGAATAACGAGTGAAACTCCACCGTGACACAGTGGTGCTGTAGAATCCTTACAACACATCACACTATTACGTATCTAGAGGAGCACGATATGCGCGTCGACGAGGTTTTTAAGCAGGCAGCATCCCAGGGCACCGCGCCCGTTTCGTTTGAGATGTTCCCGCCCAAGGGCGAGCTCACCCTCGACACGGCTCGCGAAGTGGCAGGCAATCTGTGCAAGCTTTCGCCGAGCTTTGTCTCGGTCACCTGCTCGGCCGGCGGCTCGGGCAACGGTGCCACCACCGCCCCCATCGCGCATATGATTTCGAGCGAATTCGACACGCCCTCGGTGGCACACCTTACCTGCGTGGGCCGCTCGCATGCCGATATCGCCGCCAAGATCGACGAGTATCGCACCGCCGGCGTTGAAAACATCCTGGCCCTGCGTGGCGATCTCCCTGCCGGCGCGACCGAGGACGACAAGCCCGCCTCCGACTACGCCTACGCCCGCGACCTCATCCCCGAGCTCGTCGACGCCGGCTTTTGCGTGGGCGCCGCAGCCTACCCCGAGGGCCACATTGCCTGTGAGGATCTCAACCTCTCGGTCGAACACCTCAAGCAAAAACAGGACGCCGGCGCAAGCTTCTTTGTGACGCAGCTCTTCTTTGATAACGAGTGCTTCTACCGCTTCCGCGAGCTTGCCGACAAGGTCGGCATCACCGTGCCCATTACCGCGGGCATCATGCCGTTTATGGGCAAGTCCCAGATCAGCCGCATGGTCTTTATGTGCGGCGCGTCGCTGCCCTCCCCCGTCATCAAGATTCTCGCCAAGTACGAGAACGACCCCGAGAGCCTGCAGGCAGCCGGTGTAGATTATGCCGCCCGCCAACTTTGCGACCTCAAGGAGCACGGCGCCGACGGCCTGCACCTGTACACTATGAACCGTCCTGCGATCGCCGCGACCATTATGGAGCGCCTGGGGTAATGGAAAAACCGCACATCGATACAACCGCTGTCGAAGTGCCGGCCGACCTTGCGTCGCCGGCGCTCTACCGTGTCGATGCTGCGCACCATCCCCGTGTCGACCGTGCCGAGATGCTGCGGTATCTGGGTTACGGCGGCCAGCAGATTGAGCCCGAGCTGTCACGACGTATTGAGCTTGTGGTCGAGCGTCTGGAACTGGACATTGAGCCCCGTGGCGTGCGCCGCGTGTTTGCCGTCGATGCCACGGGCGTGGACGAACAAAGTGAGCCTTGCATTCGCTTGGTCGGCACCAACGTTGAGCTGCGAGGTCGCGATATCTATCGACATCTCAAAGATGCCCGCTTTGCCGCGCTCATGGCATGTACCCTCGGCATGGACGCCGAGCGTCGCCTGCGCACCACGGGAGCCCAACATCCCCTGGAGGGCGCCGTGCTCGACGCCGCGTGCTCCGCTTACGTGGAAGCCGCCGTTGAGCAAATGGACCAGCAGGTCAAGACGGACGCCGCCGTTCATGGGCGCGCCGGCAACTGGCGCTTTAGTCCCGGCTACGGCGACTGCCCGCTCTCCGCCCAGCGCTCGATCGTCAATGCGCTCAACGCCACGCGGCTCATCGGGCTTACCGTCACACCCACCAGCCTGCTCATGCCCACCAAAAGCGTGACCGCGGTGATCGGCCTATTCGACGGCGAAGTCCACGACGCCCAGAGCCGCCCCACCTGCAATATCTGCCGCATGCGCGAGCACTGCCGCTTCCGCGCCGCCCACACCACCTGCTATTCCAGCCATTAGGAGCCCTCGATGTTTACTCCGCTTATCACTCATGATTCTGACGGCACTGCATTGGCGGCACCCGTTGATGCCGCACGTCGCAACGGTGCCACGTACAAGACGCGCACGATCGACGATCTGCGCATTAAGGACGATCGCCTGCGTGCGGCCATCGAGGGCACGGGGCACCTGCTGTTCGACGGCGGCATGGGCACCATGTTGCAGGCCGCTGGCATGAAGGCGGGCGCCCTGCCCGAGCTGCTCAACTTTGAGGAGCCCCAGGTTATCACCGATATCCAACGTCAATATGTCGAGGCTGGCTGTGACGTGATCACCGCCAACACCTTTGGCGCCAACGCCCACAAGCTCGACGGTGCTGCCACCGTGGCAGACGTCTTTGCCGCGGCCGTCACCTGCGCCCGCGAGGCCGGCGCCCGCTACGTCGCCGGCGATATCGGCCCCATCGGCGCGCTGCTTCGCCCCCTGGGTACTCTGAGCTTCGACGAGGCCTACGACCTCTTTGCCGAGGAAGTGCGCGCCGGCGTCGCCGCGGGTGTGGACCTCTTTATTATCGAGACCATGACCGACCTGGCCGAGATCAAGGCGGCTGTCTTCGCCTGCCGCGAGAACTCCGACCTGCCCGTCTTTGCCACCATGACCTTTGAGGAAGACGGCCGCACCTTCCTGGGCACGAGCCCCGAGGTGGCCGCCATCACGCTCGACGCCATCGGCGCCGACGTTTTGGGCATCAACTGCAGCCAAGGACCGGCCGAGCTCCGAGGACTCGCCGCACGTATGCTCACCGTTACCGACAAGCCCGTTATGGTGCAGGCTAATGCAGGACTCCCCCATGTAGACGACGACGGCAACACCGTCTTTGATATCCAAGCCCCCGAATACGCCGAGGCCGTCGCCGGCATGATCGCCGACGGTGTGAGCGTCGTGGGCGGTTGCTGCGGCACCACGCCGGCGCACATGGCGGCCTTGCGCACGCTTATCGACAACCACACGCCCAGCCCGCGCCGCCGCAAGCCCAGCATGTCGGTCACGAGCGCCCAAACGGTCGTGGACCTTCCCTGCGACGGCCACAAGATCGCCGTCATTGGCGAGCGCATCAACCCCACCGGCAAAAAGCGCCTGCAGCAGGCCCTGCGCGACGGCGACCTGGACTACGTCGTGAGCCAGGGCATCAGTCAGCAGGAACAGGGCGCCGACATCCTGGACGTCAACGTGGGCCTGCCCGAGATCGACGAGGTCAAGATCATCCAACAGGCGACCGAACAGCTCCAGGGCTCCACGCTGCTGCCGCTACAGATCGACTCCACCGACCCCGCAGCCGTCGAGGCCGCCGTGCGCCGCTACGCCGGCAAGCCCATCATCAACTCGGTCAATGGCAAGCAGCAGATTATGGATGAGATCTTTCCGCTGGTCGCCCACTACGGCACCAACGTTGTCGGCCTTACGCTCGACGAAGGCGGCATCCCCGATACCGCCGAGGCTCGCTTCGCCATCGCCGAGCGCATCGTGGCCGACGCCGCCCGCTACGGCATCGGACCGGACCGCATCCTCATCGACTGCCTGGTCATGACCGCCTCGACCAATCAACGCCAGGCCGAGCAGATCCTGCGCGCCATGTCCCTGTGCAAGGAGCGCCTGGGCGTCAAATGCGCGCTCGGCGTGTCGAACATCAGCTTTGGCCTGCCTGCCCGCCCGCTGCTGGGCTCGGTCTTATTGGCTGCCGCTGTTGGCGCAGGTCTTGGTGCCGCCATCATGAACCCGGGCTCCAAGCGCTTTATGGATACCGTCTACAGCTATCGCGTCCTGAGCGTTGAGGACGAGGGCTCGACCGGATACATCGAGCGTTACGCCGGCTGGACCGATCCGTACAAGACCGCCGCGAACCCGGCGGCAGCTCAGGCAGCATCGAGCGACGCCGCACCTGCCGCAAGCGCCCCCGGCACCGACGGCAACGACGACCCGATTCGCCGCATGGTCGTCTCGGGCCGCAAAGGCGAGATCGCTGCCGAGACCGAGCGTCTGCTGACAGACCACGACGCTATGGACCTCATCAACAATCACTTTATCCCCGCCCTCGACGAGGTTGGCGTCCTCTTTGACCAGGGCAAGTTCTTCTTGCCGCAGCTTATGGCCTCGGCCGAAGCCGCGCGCGTGGGCTTCGACACCATCAAGCGCCTGATGCCCGCCGGCGAGATCGCCGACAAGGGCAAGATCTGCGTGGCCACCGTCAAGGGCGACATCCACGATATTGGCAAGAACATCGTCAAAATGCTGCTCGACAACTACGGCTATACCGTCTTTGACCTAGGCCGCGACGTCGACCCGCAGGAGGTACTCAAGACCGTCAAGGAGCGCGATATCAAACTCGTCGGCCTCTCGGCGCTTATGACCACCACCGTCGTGGCCATGGAAGAGACCATCAAGCAGCATCCTGCCGAGGAGCCAGGCGACAAGATAATCGAGGGCGGCGCCGTGCTCACCCCCGAATACGCCAAGCAGATCGGCGCGGACTACTACGCCAAGGACGCCGCCGAGAGCGCTCGTATCGCCGAAGAGGTCTTTGGGCAGTAACACAACGGAAACAACCGAGCACCAAAACGTGCCGCATGCGCCACTTGGCACGTGCGGCACGTTAGAATAGATAAGACTATGCTCGTTTTGGCAGATAGGAGCGCAAGGATGGCGATCACGCCCGCAGAAATCGCGGAAACCCGCGGCATGGTTGAGGAGCAGAACCTCGACATCAGGACCATCACCATGGGTGTCTCGCTCATGGGTTGCGGTGACGAGAACCTCGACCGCATGTGCACGAAGATCTACGACCACGTGACGCACACGGCTGAGCATCTGGTCGAGACCGCCGAGAACCTCGAGCGCGAGTACGGTATCCCCATCGTCAACAAGCGCGTTTCCGTCACCCCGGTGGCGCAGATCGCCGCGTGCTGCAAGGATGAGGACCTCACCCCCATCGCGCATGCCCTCGACCGCGCGGCTGAGACGCTCGGCATCGACTACCTGGGCGGCTTTTCCGCGCTCGTCCAGAAGGGCATCGGCGACGCCGACCGCCGCGTCATCAAGTCCATCCCCCAGGCGCTCGCCACCACGAGCCGCGTCTGCTCCAGCGTCAACGTCGCCAGCCTGCGCGCCGGCATCAACATGGACGCCGTGCTCATGGCCGCCCAGACCATCATCGATGCCGCCAAGCTCACGGCCGACCAGGACTCCGTCGGCGCTTCCAAATTTGTCTGCTTTGCCAATATGGTCGAGGACTCCCCGTTTATGGCTGGCGCCGTCCACGGCGGTGGCGAGGCCGACGCCGTCATCAATGTTGGTGTCTCGGGCCCCGGCGTTATGGCCGCAGCCCTGGAGACGCTGCCCGATTCCGCCTCGATGATGGAAGTCGCCGAGAAGATCAAGCAGACCGCCTTTAAGATCACCCGTGCGGGCGAGCTCATGAGCCGCGAGGCCGCCCATCGCCTGGGTGTCGAGAAGGGCATTGTCGACCTGTCGCTGGCACCTACGCCTGCCATTGGCGACTCCGTCGCGCGCATCCTCGAGATCATCGGCGTGGGCACCTGCGGTGGCCCGGGCACGACCTGCGCGCTCGCCATGCTCAACGATGCCGTCAAGAAGGGCGGCGTCATGGCCAGCTCCAGCGTGGGCGGTCTCTCGGGCGCCTTTATCCCCGTGTCCGAGGACGCCGGCATGATCGCCGCCGTCGAAGCCGGTGCGCTTTCGCTCGAGAAGCTCGAGGCCATGACCTGCGTGTGCTCCGTTGGCCTGGACATGATTGCCATCCCCGGTGACACCCCGGTCGAGACCATCGCCGGCATCATCGCCGACGAGATGGCCATCGGCGTCATCAACAACAAGACCACGGCCGTCCGCGTGATTCCTGCCATCGGCAAGGGCGTGGGCGACTGCGTCGAGTACGGCGGCCTGTTCGGCCGTGCACCCATCATGCCGGTGAACCCCAACGCCGGCACCGTGCTTGCCCACCGCGGTGGACGCTTCCCGGCGCCGCTGAACTCGCTGAAGAACTAGCTGAGGGGGACTGGCGAGGAGCCCCGGGGAGGGCAAATATATAAGGTCGATCGCGAGTTCCGTCCTGGCTAGCACGGGGAGCACATTAAGTGCTCTGCGGGTCGGGCGGGGCTCGCGGTCGAGCGGATATATTTGCCCTCCCCGGGGCTACCG
>CAJKZO010000112.1:0-6707 GCA_905204365.1 uncultured Collinsella sp. | reverse complement strand
CGGGCGCCCCCCCCGCCGCCCCCCCCCCCCCCCCCCCGCCCCCCCTGGGCCGCTTTTCGTCCCGCAACCCCCCCCCCCCGCCCGGCGCTCCGGCGTTGGGCCGTCGCGTGCTCGTTACAGAAAAGCTGATTAGAAGTTTGCGTGCCGCCCCTTATGGGGCGGCACGTTTTGTGTGGGGTCCCGGTCTTCACAATTTCCGTCAAGCTTTTGGTCAGCTTTTGGTTAGTTGGCGGGTTGGTGGAAGGGCAAAAGATCATTCGATAAAAAAGCTCAGAGAAAGTGCTGGTAGGGGAGTTGTTGAGCTTTTCGACAGCTTTTGAGCAAAAGAAACTTTGTGGCTATTGCCGGCGATTGCGTTGTCGCGGTCATGGCGGTGCGGGATGCTGGTCGTAAGCGTCGAATGCTCCGATTTTGGAGGCCAGCATGGACCTGTTTCTTGAGACTCCGCAGCAACAAGCTGAGCGCATGCTGCGTCAGCAGCAACGGCTCATGGAGATGCAAATGCAAGGGGTAGCCGCCCAGCCCCCTGCGCAAAATGCCGCACCCGCGGTTTCGCTTGCGGGCGGATCGGCGTCAGAGAACTATTCCGTACAACAAGATTCATATGCGCAGGAGCTTGCGTTCGATAAGCATCGTGCGCGTCGCCGCCGCGTGGGCCAGCGCCTGCGCACGTTAGCGATGATTGTGCTGATCCCGTTGGGACTCGCGGCAATCTTCTTGGCCTCATATGCCCTCACGTGCATTCTCAACGGCGCCTCGCCCAATGAGGTGCTTCAGCACTTGGCAGCTCTCGGCCAGCGCCTAGGTGATGTCGCAACAACCGTCCGCGCCGGCTGGGAGAGTTAGCGTTTGTCACATTAGGACTTCTAGGGTGTAGGGATTATCGCCACGAGCAGAATTCTTGCATCCTGTAGGTCCTGTCGTGCGACTGAATAGTATTATTGAAGATGAATAATAATAGGATTTGCTATGTATAAGCAGGATTTAGAGCAGACTCTTCTGGGCATTGACGAAGAGGCGGAGCTGGAAATAGGTCCAAGAGACGACAGGCCGAGCGTTGTATTGGTGGGAGGAGGCGCTTTCATGCTAAACGATGTGACGAATCGGTCGGTTACACATGACATTGATGTGTTTGAGGCAGACAGGTGCCTCCGCGAGATCATAGCTCGATACCCCGAGGTGAATGGTATGGCGGTGGCATATTGTAATCAGATGCCATTCAATTACGAAGATCGTTTGATTCCCTTGAAGATTGGGGCGCGTTTTATCAGGTACTTTACGCCATCTTTGGAGGACCTGGCGGTGATGAAGCTTTATGCCTATCGTCCGAACGACATCGTCGATTTTCATAGTCAGGCATTCGTTGACCGACTTGATTGGGATCTGCTCGAGCGGCTTATATTCGACGAGGGAGAGGCTCTGGCGTCGTCGCCCTCGGAGCGGAGTTATCAAGAGATGGTCTGCGCATACAGGCAATACAAAAAGGAGGTGCTCGGTTGAATCTGACTTTTGAGGGATTTTTGAAAGGCTATTGCCGAGAGCTGTCCGGGCAGCGGTCGCTGAGTTTTAGAAAACTGGTTGAGCAGGCGACGACGGTTGCGCCGCGCGTGGCGGAGCCTCTGTTTTTGCTCGCTTTGGCGCAGGGCAAAGCCGAATACGTTCTGGGCTTATCCGAGGGCTCGTGGATGGAAGAGGATTACCGGGGTGTTTTGTCTTTGTACGATCAAGCGGGTGGCATGGCGTCTCTATGCGCCAAAAGCGAGCTCCCTAACCGTTATGCCAACGTTTGGCGTGCGTATAGAGCGGTGAAGGAAAAGCCAGTTGCGGATAGAAGGATCAACGCCCTGATGCGAAAAAGAACATTGGGAGCGCTAGGGGAATCGGGCATAACGCGCTACGGTCTCTGCCGCGATTTGAATCTGAATAAGGGAAACGTGTACGCATACTTAGCCGGCGATGACTCAAAGGTGAGCAGGGAGACGGCGCGCCGCATTATGGAATATGCGGAGGAGAGGGGCACCCAAGAAGGGGCCGGGCACCCGGTGCGTGTGGCGGGGTAAGATTGATCGCGGTTTTGATTGGTGCTCGATTGGGTTTGTTGGGCGGAGTTTATGTCTGCTATTGATATTGTGCTTGTTGCGATCGCCTTGGTGGCGGTGGGGGTTGCTGTGGCTTGCGCCCTCCAGCTCAAGAGCCTGCGTGCCGAGTTGCGGGAGCGTGGCGACAGTAGCGCGGAAACGCTGGCAGCACTCGAGCAGGCCAACAACGCGCTCGATGCCCTGAACGTCGCGCTGGCCGAAACTCGCCGCACGGCCAATGCCATCGCGCAGCAGCAGACGACAGATGCGGCCGTGGAGCAGCAACGTTACCTGACCATCGCACGTGAGTTTTCGCAAGCTGGTGACCGGATGGATGACCTGCGCCGCGAGACGGCCCAACAGCTCGGTGCCAACCGCGAGGGCATCGAGCACCGCCTGGACAAGGTGCGCGAGACGGTCGATGCCCAGCTGGGTGCTATCCGCAAAGACAACAACGTGCAACTCGATCAGATGCGCGCAACGGTGGACGAGAAGCTCTCCCGCACGCTCAACGATCGCCTGTCGGCATCGTTTAAGCAGGTGAGCGACCAGCTCGAGGCCGTGTACAAGGGCCTGGGCGACATGCAATCCATCGCCACCGGCGTGGGCGATCTTAAGCGCGTGCTGGGCAATGTGAAGGCGCGCGGTATTTTGGGCGAGGTGCAGCTGGGTGCGATCCTGACGGACATCCTCACACCCGACCAGTATCTGGAAAACGTTGCCACCAGGCCCGGAGCCTCGGAGCGTGTTGAGTTTGCCGTCAAGCTGCCGGTGGACGAGGGCGATCCCGTGCTGCTGCCGATTGACTCCAAGTTTCCGGGCGACGCGTACGAGCATTTGCTCGACGCGCAGGAGTCGGGCGATGCGGAGACCGTGGCGGCTGCGCGCAAGACGCTCGACACCATGGTCAAGCGCGAGGCCAAGGATATCTGCGAAAAGTACCTGAGTGTGCCGGCAACGACCAACTTTGGCATCATGTTCGTGCCGTTTGAAGGACTGTACGCCGAGGTCGTCAGCCGCCCCGGGCTTATCGAGACCCTGGGCCGCGACTATCACGTCAACGTTGCCGGCCCCAGCACCATGGCGGCCATTCTCAACAGCCTGCAGATGAGTTACCAAACGTTTAAGCTGCAAAAACGCACCGACGATGTACTGCGCGTGCTCTCCGCTGTCAAGGCCGAGCTGCCGCGCTATCAAAAGGCGCTGCGCCGCGCCCAGCAGCAGATCGAGACCGCGGGCAAAACGGTCGAGGGCATCATCACCACGCGCACCAACGTCATGGAGCGCAAGCTCAAGGACATCGACGCCCTGGAAGATGCCGAGGAGGCCGACGAGATCTTGGGACTCACGCCCGCGGACCTTCTCACAGACCAAGAAGACGAGGACTAATTGTAACAAGACGGTGGGGCACCGGCGCAAACGCGGGCGCCCCACCGCTTTTCGTATCGCACTTGTCTGAAGCGTGCTCCAATGTGCAACAATGGCGTTTCGCCCTATCAGATGCGAAAGGAAGCCCATGTCTCAGAGAAGCACCAGCCCGCTCAGCCGCTCCACCGTGCGCCGCACGCTGCAGCGGTTTTGGGGTGTCACGCGCACGCAGCCGCTGATTGTCTTTCTCTCGGTATTCTCGTCGGCGGGCTACATCTTTTTGCTGACGTTTGCCAATACCTATGTGATGGCCCTCATTGTCGACCGCGTTCAAGCCGGTCCCGTGGCGGGTGACCAGGTGTTTGAGGTCTTCGGCCCCTATATCCTGGCGCTCGTACTCGTTAACCTGGTGGGCCAGATCCTCTCCAAGCTGCAGGACTACACCGTCTACAAGCTCGAGATTGCGGGCAACTATCACTTGGCGCGCCTGTGCTTCGACACGCTCTCCAACCAGTCCATGACATTCCACACCAGCCGCTTTGGCGGATCGCTTGTGAGCCAGACGAGCCGTTTTATGAGCGGCTACACGGGTCTGGTTGACGTGACGGTGTATTCGCTCATCCCCACCATCACCTCGGTCATCTGCACCGTGGCCGCACTCGCCCCGGTGGTGCCGACGTTTACCGTGATCCTGGTGTGCATCATGGTCGTCTACATCGCGTTTGTCTGGCTTATGTACAAGCGCATCATGCCGCTTTCGGCCGCGACGTCCGCCGCGCAGAACAAGCTCTCGGGCGTGCTGTCCGATGCGGTCACGAACATCTTGGCCGTCAAGACCTGCGGGCGCGAGGACTTTGAACGCGATCTGTTCGACGTCGCCGATCGTGCCGCGCGCGATGCCGAGACGGTCTCGATGCACGCCATGATGCAGCGCAACTTTACGACCTCGGGTCTTATCGTCATCACTATGGCCGTGGTGAGTGTGTTCGTGGCGGGCGGCAACGCGTGGTTTGGCATCTCGGCCGGCTCGCTCGTCATGATCTTTACCTACACCTATAACCTCACCATGCGCCTGAACTACGTAAGCTCCATGATGCAGCGCATCAACCGCGCGCTCGGCGATGCGGCCGAGATGACGCGCGTGCTGGACGAGCCGCGTCTGGTGGCAGACGACGAGAACGCTCCCGAGCTTAAAGTGGCCGAGGGCGCGATTGATTTTGAGCACCTGAGCTTTGCGTACCGTGACGCTGTAGCGGGCGAGAGCGTGTTCGATGACCTGACGCTTCATGTGGCGGCGGGCCAGCGCGTGGGCCTGGTGGGCAAATCGGGCTCGGGTAAGACGACGCTCACCAAGCTGCTGCTGCGCCTGGACGATGTTCAGGGCGGCCGCGTGCTCGTGGACGGTCAGGATGTCTCGCGCTGCACGCAGCAGAGCCTGCGCCGTCAGGTTGCCTACGTGCCGCAGGAGGCGCTGCTGTTCCACCGTTCCATTCGCGAAAACATTGCCTACGGTCGTCCCAACGCCACTGATGAGCAGATCCGCGAGGCGGCTCGCTTGGCTAATGCGACCGAGTTTATTGACCGCTTGCCCCGTGGCTTTGACACTATGGTGGGCGAGCGCGGCGTCAAGCTCTCGGGCGGCCAGCAGCAGCGCGTGGCTATCGCCCGCGCCATCCTAACCGACGCGCCGATTCTGGTGCTCGACGAGGCGACCTCTGCCCTCGACAGCGAGTCCGAGGCGTTGGTGCAGGAGGCACTCGAGAACCTGATGCGCGGCCGCACCTCCATTGTGGTGGCACATCGCCTGTCCACCGTGGCGGCGCTCGACCGCATCGTGGTGCTGGCCGATGGCGAGATCGTCGAGGACGGCACGCATGCGCAGCTCGTCGAGGCGGGTGGTGAGTACGCGAGCCTGTGGAGCCGTCAGACCGGCGCATTCTTGGAGGCGTAAGCGTCTCGGACGTGGGACAATTGTGCCCATTAGTTTATTGTGCCGTTGAGCCAAGGAGTCGTTATGCCACGCGAGACCAATGCCACCAAGCGCGAGCGCGCCATCGAGGTGTGTGAGCGCCTCGACCGTCGCTATGGCCCGGTCGAGTGCTTTTTGGACCACGAGAATCCCTTCCGCCTGCTGATCGCGGTGCTGCTTTCGGCGCAAACGACCGATGCACAGGTCAACAAGGTGACACCGCGGCTGTTTGCCCAGTGGCCCACACCCGAGGCCATGGCTGGGGCGAGCGTGGCTGACGTGGCAGACACCATCAAGTCACTCGGCTTCTACAAGAGCAAAGCCAAGCATGCCGTCGAGGCAGCGCAGATGATCGTCGCCGACTATGGCGGCGAGGTGCCGGCCGACATGAAGGAACTCGTGAAGCTGCCGGGCGTGGGACGCAAGACGGCAAACATCGTGCTCAACGTGGGGTATGGCATCGTGGAGGGTATTGCGGTGGACACACACGTCAACCGCATTGCGCACCGCCTGATGCTGAGTCCTAAGACGCATGCCAAGGAGCCGCTCAAGACCGAGCAGGATCTGCTTAAGATTTTGCCGCACGAGTATTGGGAGTCGGTCAACCATCAGTGGATCACCTTCGGTCGCGAGATCTGCGACGCCCGCAAGCCTAAGTGTGACGAGTGTCCGCTGGCAGATTTGTGCCCCAGCGTGCGCGTAGCGGGGTAGGGCGGAACGCATCTTCGCCTGGCGTTTTTTGCGGGGCTGGGTTTGCCCTTGAGCCGGAGTCCTCTCCATGCGCTACCATGACAGACAATGTATTTGACGTACGACCCGCCGAGCTTGCCCCGGCGGGCTTTTGGCGTTGCGATGCCGGAGGAACAGCATGCTCATTCACCGTATAGCCGCGCAGCTCTACACTGCCGAGGCACTGCAGACCGTCGAGGCCGGACTCGATGCCGGCGAGGACGTGACGCTGGCTGTGTCGCAGTCGGGCCGCACGCTTATGGCGGCCGCCCAGTTTGCGCGCCGCCCGCGCCCGACGGTCTACATTGTGAGCGGCGAGGATGCGGCCGATCGCGCCGCACGTAGTCTGGCCGCCTATGTGGGCCTGGCGCACGTGTGCCGCTTTCCCGAGCGCAAGGACTACCCTTGGCGCGAGCAGGCGCCCGACGACGCCGTGGTAGCCCAGCGCTGCGAGGCGCTCGGGCGCATCGTGCGCGGCGACAACTGCATCATGGTCGCCTCGGCTCGCGCGCTGCTGCGTTGCGTGCCACCAGTCGAGAGCCACTACTGGGAGTCCACGACCT
>CAJKZO010000111.1:0-6769 GCA_905204365.1 uncultured Collinsella sp. | reverse complement strand
TCGACTACCGCATTCCCTTTATCCCTGACGATACCCAGGCAGAGCAAGAAGAGGCCGCTGCCGAGAACATGCTTCGCGAGGCAACCGAGCTCGATCCGACCAACTGGGACGCTCAGCGCATGCTGAGCGCCCTCACCGCCGAATCCAACGAGGAATACGTACAGTATCTGGTGTCCAAGTGCGACGAGGTGGAGCACGATCTGGCGCTCAAGATCGCCTCGGCGCAGGACCCCTACGAGCGCGAGGCCGCTGGCGACCTTATGCGCCGCCCCTACCTGCGCTGGCTTGCCGCCCTTGCGTCGCGCGCCCTCATCAGCGGCCGCTATCGCATGTCGCTCGAAGCCGCAAACCGCAGCCTCGACTTTGCCCCCAACGATCAGGCCGGCGTCCGCCACACCGCGATGCTCGCCATGGCAAAGCTCGAATACCCCGCAGAGGAGCTCAAGCGCTTTCGCTCTGCCCACTCCGTCCCCTATCTCGCCAACACGCCGCTGCGCCGTCGTCCCAAGGACGCGGAGCGCGACTTGGACCCGTGGACGCTCATCGCGCTGATGAGCGCTGCCTGGCGCGAGCTGGACTACGAGTGTGCCGAGCGCTACTTGCGCATCCTTGCACGCTCGTGCCCGCACGCAGCCGAGGCGCTCTACTTCCAAACCGAGTTTCCCGATGGCGTCTATGCCCGCGTCAACGTAGGTGCAGGCTCCACCGACGAGCTCGTCCTTGCGCTGTCCGAGGCGACGCCGGTACTGCAGGAGGGTCTGGGCGCCCCCGACAACGCCAGTTTTGCCGCCTGGGTCGCCACCAACGATATCGTGCGTTCCCAAATCGATGAGCGCATCCTGCGGGCGGCCGAGCAAGGTTTGCCGTTTAAGGGAGGAGACCTCTAATGGATCCGAGCGTCTACATCCCCGCCTACCTGGAGCGCGCCTACGTTGCGTCGCACCCCGAACTCACCGATGCAGCACGCGAGCTTGTCCATAACGACATGAGTGCGAATCCCCAAAAGTATGCGCAGTCCGAGCATGCCCAGGCGCTGCTGTCCTATGCCGGTGTTCATCGCCACCTGCTCGACGAGCTCCATCGCATCGAGGACATGGGCAGCGACGAGGAGTTCGAGCAGACGCGCAATCGCCTGTTCGACGACATGCGCGATGAGCTGCTCAAGATCGTCCGCATCGATGCGCATGTCCTCGATGCCCAGCTGCTCGCCATCATCCTGGCCGACACGCCCGTTGACGCCTGCCTGGGCGACCTGATGAAGCTCGAGGCGACCACGGCCGATTACCTGCAGCAAAGCGTGCACGGGTTCGATATGGAGGCCCCACACTACTGGGCCAACAAGGTTTTGACGGACGGCGTGACGGCGGCCGATCTCACCGTAAGTGAGCCGGCTCTTATCGGGTGGCTTCACACACTCGAGGCCATCTCGCAGCTGTGCATGGCGAGCGCTCGCTACCGTGCTGCGGCCAACTACGCCCGCCGTGTTCTTAAGGCGGAAGGCTACCCCACCCGAGCCGCAGGCACCGTGCTACTCGCCCTCGCTCGCCTGGAAGACCAGGACGGCTTTTTTGCCCTGGCCCACCAGCTCGAGGAGCAGATGGGGGCCGATGCCCTCGAGAGCTCCCCCTGGTACCTACTCGCCCGCACGATCCTGTTGTTCAAAACGAACAAGATGCGCCCGGCGACACGCGCGCTGCGCGAGTTTGCCAACCGCTGCGAGGGCGGCGCGTTCTTTTTGCTGAACCCCATGTATCAGACACCGTACCTTCCCTGCCGGCCCGAACCGCACGACCCCTGGGACCTTTCGCACCAGGCCGTTTGGGAAGCGGACGGTATTATCTCGGACACTCCCGACTTTGCCCCCTGGGCCAATGCCTGCGAAGACGTGTCGCAGCTTGCCCAGGAATTTGCGCGCCGCTACGGTTTTTAGTGACGCACTCGACCCGACCATGTCGTTTACGTTAGGAACGGTTTCATGAACCTCCGCTCATCTCTTGCCTGCACCTCGAGCGATATCGCTCGCTGGGGGCTGCGCTCCGTCCTTAAGCGCCAGGGTGGCGTGCTTCCCGGCCGCATCGCCATGAAGATCGACCCCGAGCTGCTAAGCGACCTCGCGAACCTTGTCGACCGCAGCGTGGTGATCACCGGTACTAATGGCAAGACCACCACCTCCAACCTCATCGCCGACGCCGTTGCCGCCAGCGGTGCCACCGTGGTATGCAACCGCGCTGGCAACAACATGGAGCCGGGCGTGGTGGGCGCGTTGCTCGAGGCGCGCAGCGGCCTCAAGCGAGCCGGTGGCAAGCGCGTGGGCGTTTTTGAGTGCGATGAGCTCTACACCGTACGCGTTCTGCCCAAGCTCAAGCCGACGTACTTTGTGCTGCTCAACCTGTTCCGCGACCAGCTAGATCGCTATGGCGAGATCGACCATACCCAAGACGTCATTGCCCATGCGTTGGAGCTCTCTCCGGCAACAACGCTCATCTACAACGCAGACGACCCGCTGTGTGCCGCGATCGCCGCACGCGTTCCCAATGCAAGCATCGCCTTTGGCATCGACGGCGCCACCAACACCGAGTCCGACCGTATTAGCGACTCGCGCTTTTGCTCGCAGTGCAACGCGCCGTTGGAGTACGACTATGTGCAGTATGGTCAACTCGGCGCCTACCATTGCCCCTCGTGCGGTTGGACCCGTCCTGCGCTTGTCCGTCGCGTAACGGGCGTGGAGCTCGGCTGCGACGGCTACGGCTTTGACCTGGTCTTTGGATCTGATTCCAGCGCGCCAGCCGCACACATCGCCACGCGTTACAACGGCCTGTACATGGTCTACAACGTTGCCGCTGCATTCTTTGCCGCACATGAGTTGGGCGTGGACCCGGCGCATCTGCAGCCCACGCTCGATGCCTACGTCCCCGCCGGCGGACGCATGGGCCGCTGGGATATCGCCGGCCGCACCGTCGAGGCCAACCTGGCTAAGAATCCCGTAGGCTTCGATCGACAAATCCAGTCCATCAAGACGGCAGGCGGCAGACTCTGCGCTTTCTTCCTCAACGACAACGATGCCGACGGCCACGATGTATCGTGGATCTACGACGTCGACTTTGAACGCATCGCCGACACGCCGGGACTTGTCGCCTTTGCCGGCGGCACGCGCGCACACGACATGCAGGTGCGCCTCAAGTACGCCGGCATCGATGCCGCGATTATCTCGGACGTTGCGCAGGCAATTGGCGCCGTGGCAGACGAGGCCGCCGATGACACCTTCTACGCCGTCGCCAACTACACGGCCTTCCCGCCGCTGGTCAAGGAACTCGACGGACTGAAGGGCGCCACCGCCGACGCTGTTGCCGGGCGCGCCGTAGCCCGTGCCGACGGCAGCGCTCTTCCTGTCGACATCGCGCCAGTCGAGCTTTCGCGCCCGCTGCGCATCGTCTACCTGTATCCCGATGCGCTCAACCTCTACGGCGACGGCGGCAACGTCATCGCCCTCGAGCGCCGCTGCGCCTGGCGTGGCATTCCCGTGCGCGTGGACGAGGTCCGTATGGGCGAAACGCTTGATTTGACCGATGCCGATATCGTCATGATGGGTGGAGGCTCCGACCGTGACCAGCTAGCCGTGGCACACGAGCTGCTCGCCCAAAAAGACAAGGTCGCGGCCTATGTTGAGGATGGCGGCTCGCTGCTTGCCATCTGTGGCAGCTATCAGCTGCTCGGCCGTTCGTACTATATGGGCGAGGATCGCATCGAGGGTCTGGGGGTCATTGCCGCCGAAACCGTACGCGGCTCCGACCGCCTGATCGGCAACGTAGCCGTCAAAACCGATCTGGCAGCTGAACCCTTTGTGGGATTCGAGAACCACGGTGGCCGTACGCTTTTGGACGCCGAGGCCACGCCGCTCGGAACGTCCGTCGTCACGGGCACCGGCAACAACGGCGACGATGGCCTTGAGGGTCTGATCTACAAGGGCGTCATTGGCACGTACCTGCACGGGCCGGCGCTGCCCAAGAACCCCGAGCTCGCCGACTGGCTCATCGCCCATGCCCTCGAGCGCCGTGGCGATGCACAGGCCGCCGCCCTGCTGCCGCTCAAGCCCCTCGATGACACCTACGAGCACGCCGCCCACGACGCCGCCATGAAGCTCCTCCCCTAACGCCCCAACCACCACAAAGGAGACAGGCACCTTTGTGGTGGTTTTGACCCGTCCCAGCGGTTTGTCTCAATCTGTAACATCTAGACCGTTAAAAGTCGTCTTACTGTTACAGAATGAGATGTTCGTCCCGACGCCTGCCTTTTGTCTCGATCTGTAACACATAGAGCCGATTTATCAGCCCAGATGTTACAGGTTGAGATGTTTGAAGATCGGGATAGAGAGCCAGCTCCTATGTGGTGGTTTTCCAGTTTGCCAACGATATACGCGCCGGCAAAAAAGTCTGCTATACTCTTTCCCGCTGTCCCCATCGTCTAGCGGCCAAGGACACCACCCTTTCAAGGTGGATATCGCGGGTTCGAATCCCGCTGGGGGCACCACAGAATCTGAGGAGCCCGTTACCAATTCGGTAGCGGGCTTTTTGCTACCGATATGCCGGGATTCGAACCCGACAGGGTGCGGATCCCGGCATCATCACAAGGCCTGTGGTCAAAAAATGGCAAATATGAGTACTGTTACCATTTTAGTTACAGCGATTTCATGCCTTCAGAAGGCGATTTAGCCGTCAGGCGTCCTACGGCGGAAAAATTGCAGACGTTTATCGGCTAAGTACTTGGACATATGTTGCGTAACACTACATATTTTGCAAATAAATAATGTTACAGGACTTGTGACAGTACTCATATTTGACGTTTTTTGCCCATACCCCTTTATACCTAAGCAAATCGGCGGCAAAACGGGCTTCAAAACGCCCTTCGCAAACAAAAACCGGGGCCCGCATGATGCGGACCCCGGCTCAATCCCGTGACAATATGTCAGTTACGCTCTACACGTAGAACAGGATGTCGTCGTAGGTCGGGACCGGCCAGTAGTCGGCGGCCACGATCTCCTCCATAGCGTCCACGGCGGCACGCAGCGCATCCATAGCGGGAACGACCTCGTGCGCGTACACGTTGGCCTGCTCCTGACCATCGAGGCCCTCGGCCTTCTGATGCACGGCGTCGAGCGCCTTGATGGAGTCGTTGATGGTGGTGATGCCGTTGCAGAGCTTGTTGAGCGTGTTCTGCTCACACTGCATGGCGGCCTCGGCGCCGGCGGCACGAATAGTCTCAAGGCCCTTAGCGACCTTGGTGGCATAGGCGGTAATGACCGGGCGATAGGTACGACGCGCCTCGCGAACCATCGTAGTAGCCTCGATGTTCATGAGCTTGTTGTACTTCTCGAGCTTGCAGTCGTAGCGGCACTGGGCCTCGGCCTTGGTCAGGACACCCGTCTCCTCAAAGAGCGCGATAGCCTTATCGGAAACAAAGGCGGGCAGGGCATCGGCCGTGGTCTTGTTGTTGGCAAGGCCGCGCTTCTTGGCCTCGACGGGCCACTCATCGGAGTAGCCGTCACCGGAGAACAGGATGCGTTGGTGATCGGTCAGCACCTTCTTGCAGTACTCGAGCGCGGCGTCCTGGAACTTATCCTCGGGCGTACCCTCGAGTGCGTCGGCGAAGGACTTGAGCGACTTGGCCACGGCGGCATCGAGCACCAGGTTGGAGTCGGAGACGTTCTGCTCGGAGCCGCAGGCACGGAACTCGAACTTGTTGCCGGTGAAGGCAAAGGGGGAGGTGCGGTTGCGGTCGGTGTTGTCCTGCATCAGCTTGGGCAGGGTATCGGCGCCCAGGTCGAGCACACCGCGCGTGGCATGGACGGAAGCCTTGCCATCGATGATCTTCTCGACGACCTCGGTAAGCTGGTCGCCCAGGAAGATGGACATAATCGCCGGAGGAGCCTCGTTGGCGCCCAGACGATGGTCGTTGCCGGCCGAGGCAACGGAGGCACGCAGGAGCTCCTGATAGTTATCGACGGCCTCGATCACCGCGGTGAGGAAGACGATGAACTGCAGGTTGTCGAGCGGGGTGTCGCCCGGATCGAGCAGATTCTCGGACTCGGTGCCAAGCGACCAGTTGTTGTGCTTGCCCGAACCGTTGATGCCCTCGAAGGGCTTCTCGTGCAGCAGGCAGACCAAGTCGTGACGGGAGGCGATGAGCTTCATCTTCTCCATCATGACCAGATTCTGGTCGATGGCCTCGTTGACCTCGCCATAGACCGGTGCGAGCTCATGCTGGCAGGGAGCGACCTCGTTGTGCTTGGTCTTGGCGGGAATGCCAAGCGCCCACAGCTCATCGTCCAGATCCTTCATGTAGGCCGAGACGGTGGGGCGGATAGCGCCAAAGTAGTGCTCCTCGAGCTCCTGGCCCTTGCAGGGAGCGGCGCCAAAGAGGGTGCGGCCGGTGATGACCAGGTCCTTGCGCTTGCGGTAAGCGTCCTTCTTGATCAGGAAGTACTCCTGCTCGTCGCCCACGGAAGGAACGACCTTCTTGGGGGTCTTGCCAAACAGTGCCAGAACGCGCTTGGACTCACGCGAGAGCGCGGTCATGGAGCGCAGCAGCGGGGTCTTCTTGTCCAGGGCCTCGCCCGTGTAGGAGCAGAAAGCCGTGGGGATGCACAGGACATCGTCCTTGATAAAGGCGGGGCTGGTGGGATCCCAGGCGGTGTAGCCACGGGCCTCGAAGGTGGCACGCAGGCCGCCGTTGGGGAAGCTGGAGGCATCGGGCTCGCCCTGGATGAGGTTCT
>CAJKZO010000110.1:0-6916 GCA_905204365.1 uncultured Collinsella sp. | reverse complement strand
CCGCGGCCATCGATTCCATGGGCGCCCAGCTCACGAGCCTTGCCCTCAACGGCAATGAGTATCTGTGGCAGGGAGACCCGGCCTTTTGGGGCAAGCACGCGCCTATCCTGTTCCCCATCGTGGGATCGCTGCGCAACAATACGGCGACGTCTGCGGCCGGCACCTGCGAGATGGCGCGCCACGGCATCGCACGCATTGTCGAGCACAAGCTGGTCGAGGTTTCGGAGGACGGCTCCTCGGTAACGTACGAGATCACCGATACGCCCGAGTCGCTCAAGGCGTTCCCGTTCCACTTTAAGCTCAGCATGACCTATGCCTTGACCGGCGATTCCACCCTCACGCAGACCTTTGCCGTCACCAATACCGGCGACGTGGACCTGCCGTTCTCGGTGGGCGGCCACCCCGCGTTTAACGTACCGGCTCCCGGTGCCGAGGACGAGGCATTCGAGGATTACGAGCTGGCGTTTACCGAGGCTTGGACGAACGAGGCTCCCATCATCACGCCCGACGGTCTTATGACGTTCGAGGGTAGTTACAAGGCTCCTGATAACTCGGACGTGCTGCCCATCACGCACCGCAGCTTCGATAACGACGCCATCATGTTCACCGATACCCCGGGCTCCACGCTCACGCTGCGCGGCCGCAAGTCGGGTCACGGCGTCAAGATCGACTTTGGGGGCTTTAAGTACATTGGCGTGTGGTCTGCCGCCAACGACGCTCCGTTTGTGGCGCTCGAGCCCTGGACCGGTCACACTACCATGGACACCGAGGACGACGTCTTTGAGCACAAGGCCAGCACCATTACGCTGGTGCCGGGCGAGACGGACGTCCGCAGCTTTAGCGTCACCTTGCTCTAGAGGTTCCGCCGCTCGGTCGATGCTGCGCGCCGTCCAGAGCGATAATTTGTCATTCATAAGGCAAGGCATAGACCTTCTGGTCATGCCTTGCCTTTTTCATGCCACTTGTTCGCTCTGGACGTCGCTCGCCGGCATTGCCAAAACATCGACGTCCCCAATGACTACCGTGTGTCTATTAATTTTTCGAGCTTGTGCTGCGCTGCTGGTCGCTGGCGTATATCCTGTTAAGTCGTCAGCATACGATTCAACAGGGAAGGCAGATTATGCATTCTCTCCATCAACGCGACGCGCATCCACAGCCGGTATGCAGCCGTCGCATCTTTTTGGGTAGCGCTCTCGCTGCGAGCGCTACTGTCGTCGCCGGCGCACTTGCCGGTTGCCAGCGTCCCTCCACGCTGGAAGTAGTTCAGCCCACGACGGGCGGCGGTCGCGACGACCTGTCCGATTCCGTGATCGGCAAGGATAAGATCCGCATCGGTATGGAGGCGGCCTACGCCCCGTACAACTGGCAGGTCTCCGAGGCTAGCGAGTACACCATCCCCATCGACAACGTGCAGGGCGCCTATGCCGACGGTTACGACGTGCAGATCGCCAAGATCGTCTGCAAGGCCCTCGGCGGCGAGCCCGTTGCCGTCAAGCAGAGCTTCTCGGGCCTTATCGATTCGCTCAACAACGGCCAGATCGACCTCATCATCGCCGGCATGAGCGCCACGCCCGAGCGCGAGGAGTCCGTCGGCTTCTCCGACCCGTACTTTATTGGCTACTTTGGCCTGTTCGTAAAAGAGGGCTCGCCCTACCAAAACGCGACCAAGCTCAGCGACTTTAGCGGCGCTACGGTGCTCGGCCAAAAGGACACCATGCTCGATACCGTCATCGACGAGATCCCGGGTGTTGTCCACAAGAACCCGGTCGATTCGGTTCCCACGGTGTTTTCGAACCTGCTGCAGGGCACGTGCGACGCCGTGACCTACAACACCGAGAATGAGAAGGGCTATATGGCCCAAAACCCGGGTATCGTGCCGATTCAATTTGCCGAGGGCGAGGGCTTTAAGCAGGAGGTCACGGCAAACGTCGGCTGCCGCAAGGGCTCGGACAAACTGCTTAAGCTCATCGACAAGACACTCAAGGGCATTAGCCAAGAGGAGCGCAACCAAATGTGGGACGCGTGCCTCGACCGTCAGCCGGCATAGGGAGGCAGCATGAAAACCATTAATCGCCTGGCCTCCTTTATCAAGGCCGACCACCGTTATGTATACCTGGGCACGAGCGTTATCGCGGCGCTCGGCCTGGCGTTTAGCCAGCGCAACCCCACGCCGCTGAGCTTCTTGGCCCCCACGGGCGTGTTCCAAGATTGCCTTTGGGCGATCCTGTGGGCCTGGCTCGTCGTGTCGACGGCGGCGCTGGTCACCAAGCTCATGCACTGGAGTGACTATCGCGAAAAGTCGCCGTTCGCATCCGAGCGTTTCCGTCGTGGCGCACGCTTAGGCAGCTACGTCGTGGTCGCCATCGCGGCGATCTTTTTCGTGGACCGCTGCGTCATGTCGTTTATCGACCTGGTGCAGGTGAGCATTGTCTCGGATTCCAACCCCAGCGACTTTTTGTCGAGCCTGGTCTACATGACCTACAAGAGCGGCGACTTCTTCATTCGCGGTATCGAGATCACCATCGCGCTTGCCACCTTCGGCACTGTCATCGCATTCTTCCTGGCGCTGCTCTTTGTGTTCCTGCGTATTCAGACGTTCGACCGCGTGGATAACGACCTGGTGCGCTTCTTTAAGAGTATCGGCCGCGGCTTTGCGACCGTTTACTCCACCATCGTGCGCGGCACGCCCATGATGGTCCAGGGTCTGCTCATCTATTACGCGGGCTTCACCGTTTTGCGCGGCATGGGCTTCGAGACCGCTCAGGCCAACCAGATTTGGAGCACCTTCACCGCCGGCCTCGTCACCATCTCGCTCAACTCCACCGCCTACATGATGGAGGTCCTGCGCGGCGGCATCGAGTCCATCGATCCCGGCCAGGCCGAGGCAGCACGCTCGCTGGGCCTGTCGCAGTGGCAAGCCATGCGCAAAGTCGTGTTCCCCCAGGGCATTAAAAACGCGATTCCGGCGCTCACCAACGAGCTCATCATCAACATCAAGGATTCGTCGGTGCTCTCGGTTATCGGCGTGTTCGACCTCATGTACGCCACCACCACCGTCGCCGGTGTGTACTATCGCCAGATGGAGGTCTACTGCGTGGCGCTCGTGGTCTACCTGATCCTGACGCTCGTGGCGAGCCGCCTGCTCGAGGCCTTTGGCAAAAAGCTCGGCGCCGAGGCTCCGGTCACGCTGCCCAGCTCCAACTAGGCTCAAGACGAGGAGAATCATCATGGCAGATACCGCTATTACCGGCGTTGCGGCCGCCGCACAGACCAATGAGCCGCTCATCCGCGTCGAGGGCCTGCGCAAGAGCTTCGGCTCGCTCGAGGTACTCAAGGGCATCGACCTGTCCGTCAATCCCGGCGAGGTCGTCACCATCATCGGCGCCTCGGGTTCGGGCAAGTCGACCTTCCTGCGCTGCCTCAACCTGCTCGAGACTCCGGACGCGGGCCACATCTGGTTCCACGGCCAGGACCTCACGGCCGAGCGCTGCAACATCAACAAGCTGCGCGAGGACATCGGCATGGTGTTCCAGGACTTTAACCTGTTCAACAACATGGATGTGCTCGACAACTGCACGCTCGCACCCGTCACGCTCAAAAAGATGAGCAAGGCCGAGGCCGAGAAGGTCGCGATGGAGCATCTGACGAGCGTGGGGCTCGAGAAGTTCGCGCACGCCGCCGTGGGTCGCCTGTCCGGCGGCCAAAAGCAGCGCGTTGCCATCGCTCGCGCCCTATGCATGAATCCGCAGATCATGCTGTTCGACGAGCCGACCTCCGCACTCGACCCCGAGATCGTGGGAGAGGTGCTCGAGGTCATGCGCAAGCTCGCTGCCGACGGCATGACCATGGTCGTCGTCACGCACGAGATGGCCTTTGCCCGCACGGTGTCCGACCGCGTGGTCTTTATGGACAAGGGCGTGGTCCTCGAGGACGCCGCGCCGGCGGAGCTTTTTGGCAACCCCAAGCACCAGCGTACCCGCGAGTTCCTCTCGCGTTATCTCGAGGACAAATAGCCGACCGCAAACGCTTACGTGGCAGGGCCGCTCCGGTGGGGCGGCCCTCGTCATCACAATCGAAAGGATGTCATGGCCGAGGTTTGGCGCTTCTTTGCGCATGAGGATGATTTTGTCGGTATAGACGAGGCCGGCGCATGCGAGCGCCTGGGCCGTGTGCTGTCGTTTCCGACCATTTCGAGCATGGATGCCGAGGCAGTGGACTGGCAGCCGTTCGACGACCTGCGCGCCTATATGCAGCGGGCCTGGCCGCACGTATTTACAGCGGGTAAGGTCGAGCTCATCGATCATTCGTTGCTGGTGACGCTTTCCGGCTCCGACCCTGCACTCAAGCCCGTTGTGCTCATGGGTCACATGGACGTGGTCTCCGTGGTGCCGGGTACCGAGGACGACTGGACGTACGCCCCCTTTAGCGGGCATGTAGACGACACCTACATTTGGGGTCGCGGCGCCATCGATATGAAAGACCAGGTCGCAGGCATTCTCGAGGCGGTTGAGTATGCGCTGGCGCACGGTTGGCGGCACGAGCGCACGCTGCTCCTGGCCTTTGGCCAGGACGAGGAGACTACGCAGTACGGCGCAGGCGCCATCGGCCGCGCGCTCGAGGAGCGCGGCATTGAGCTTGAGTACCTGATCGACGAGGGTGACTACCGCATCGTTCCAGCTGCCGAGTACGGCGCGGGCGAGGGCTGGCTTATGCATGCCGACCTTGCCGAGAAGGGCTACGCCGATATTGTGCTCAAGACGAAGAGTGAGGGCGGGCATTCGTCCAACCCCTACGGCGGCACATCGCTCGAGGTGCTCAGCCGTGCCATCACCGCAATCTGCGATATCGAGTGGCCGACGCGCGTCACGGACCTGCTTGCCGCACAGCTCGTCGAGCTGGGGCTTTACACGGCCGACGAGATTGCCTCCAACAAGGACACCATCGTGCGCGAGTGCCTCGCCAGCAAGAAGCTCTATCCGCTCGTGACCACCACCTGCGCGCCCACGCAGATCGAGGGTGGCAGCACCGGCGCCAACGTAATGCCGCAGGATATGTGGGCCAATATCAATTTCCGTATGCTCGAGGGCACGAGCGTGGCCGATGTCGTGGCCCGCTGCCGCGTCGCCGTTGCCGAGGCGGGGCTCGCCGACCGTGTCGAGGTCGAGCTCGGCCCTGGCAGCTCCGAACCCTCGCCGTCTCCGCGCATCGGCGGACCGGGACTCGAGGCGGTTCGCTCCATCGCCGCCCGCTATTTCCGTGATCCAAAGGGGACGGAGGAAAACGGATCATCCGAGCCGTTGGCGATTGTCCCCTCGACCGTGATCGGCGCGACCGACGCTGCCAACTACCAGCGCATTTGCTCCGAGTGCATTCGCTTCTCGGCCTTTGTGGTCGACGATGACGAGTGCGATCGCGGCGTCCACGGCACCAACGAGCGCATTACCCGCCGCGCCTACCTCCAGGGTGTCCGCTTCCTCATCGCCCTGCTCCATACGCTCTAGCCAAAAAGCAAGCCCTTGGTGCAATGGGGTCAGGTTTGTTTGCACCAATCATTCCGTGCGGGTTATATGCAGGTTTGCCTGCGCACGCTATCATGTATGGGTTAGACCGCAACTATGTACCCCATACGCGAAGGGATGCGCATGTATCTGAAGATCGACATGTTCTAGCCGGGCTTACCCCCGCAGCGGCGCCCCGCGCCCCATCAATTCTGCCGATTTTCACCTTCACGCATATAAAGGAGTCCGTCATGCGCGACAAGCTCGAAAAGATCATCAAGGCCTACGAGGAACTCGAGAAGAAGCTTTCCGACCCGGCCGTCGCCTCCGATATCAAGGAGTTCACGCGTCTCAACAAGGAGTACGCGCACCAGTCCGACCTCATCGCCGCCTCGCGCGAGTACATCGGCGCGCTCGATGACATCGAGGCTGCCAAGGAAATGCTGCACGATACCACCGATGCCGATGAGAAGGAGATGCTCCAGATGGACATCTCCGAAAACGAGGCCAAGCTTCCCCAGCTCGAGGAAGACATCAAGTACATGCTCATCCCGAGCGACCCCAACGACGACAAGAACACCATCGTCGAGATTCGCTCCGCCGCCGGTGGCGACGAGGCGGCCATCTTTGCCGGCGACCTGTACAAGATGTATCAGCGCTTTTGCGAGTCGCGCGGCTGGAAGACCACCGTGCTCGATTCCAGTCCCAGCGAGGCCGGCGGCTTTAAGTCCATTGAGTTCAAGGTCGAGGGCGACCGCGTTTACTCCGTCATGAAGTTCGAGTCCGGCGTGCACCGCGTCCAGCGCGTCCCCAAGACCGAGTCCCAGGGCCGCATTCAGACCTCCACGGCTACCGTAGCCGTGCTTCCCGAGGCCGAGGAAATCGACGTCCAGATCAACCAGTCCGACCTGCGCATCGACACCTACTGCGCCTCCGGCCCTGGCGGTCAGTGCGTTAACACCACCTACTCCGCCGTGCGCATCACCCACTTGCCCACCAACACCGTGGTGCAGTCGCAGGAACAGCGCTCCCAGATTCAGAACCGCGAAGTCTGCATGCAGATGCTGCGCGCCCGTTTGTACGAGATGGAGCTCGAGAAGCAGCAGGCAGAGCTTGGTGCCGAGCGCCAGAGCCAGATCGGCCACGGCAACCGTTCCGAGAAGATCCGCACCTACAACCAGCCCCAGGATCGCGTGACCGACCACCGCATCGGTTTCAACTCCACCTACAACGGCGTCCTTCTGGGCGACCAGCTCGGCACCGTGATCGAGGCGCTCGCCGCCGCCGAGCGTGCCGAGAAGCTGGCGCAGGCTGTGTAGGTTCCGCCGTTCTACCGACCGGCGGACCAGCCGACGCTGCGCGCCGCCCAGAGCGGCAATTAGTCATTCAACAGGCAAGGCATGACCAGAAGGTCTAAG
>CAJKZO010000109.1:0-6944 GCA_905204365.1 uncultured Collinsella sp. | reverse complement strand
TCCATAAGCTCGTCGGTATCGGTGAGCACCGTGAACTCGGGATCGATGCCCAGCTCCAGCGCGTGCGCGCGCAGGATACGCGAGCACATGCCGTGAATGGTCGAGATCCACGCGTCGTCGACGGTCAGTGCTTCCTCGTCCATGCCCTCTTCGATAAGCGCACGGCGCACACGGTCGCGAATCTCGGCCGCGGCGTCTTTGGTAAAGGTAATGGCGAGCACCTGGTCCAGATGCTCGACAAACGGACCGGATTCGGGCGAGAGCGCGTAGACGATGCGGCGCGTGAGGGTAAAGGTCTTGCCCGAGCCGGCACCTGCCGAGACAAACAGCGGACGGTCGAGCGTTTTGACGACTTGCAGCTGTTGCGGCATCAAAGTCGAAAAATCCATGGTCTACACGTCCCTCCTTACAAACGTTCCTTCGTGGTTATACGAGCAGCGCGCATGCGCGGCCTGCGCCGACGTCGGGTCGACAGCGGCGACGTCGCCCGCCTCGAGTTCGTGCAAGCGCTCGGCGATGCCGGCCTCCACGCGGTCGAGCAGCGCATCGAAGTCCATGTTGCCGCCCTCGCCGGGAAAGCCCTTCTTAAGGCCCGGAATGCGACCGTCGCCGCGCTCCTGCTCCAACAGCTCGGCGCTCGCGGCACCGCGCAGCGCGGGCTTGCCGCCCTTGGTCGAAAAATAGAGCGCAGCACGGGTATCTAGGCCCAGCGCCCGACGCATGGCCTGCGCGTAGATGAGTGTCTGGGTATGGGGCGGCAGCCAACGCGGGTCGTCGATGGGGGCCTCGCCCGACTCTTCGTCGCGCACCGTAGGGTCGGCGAGTTTAAACTCCTCGACACCCGAACGATGCTTGTAGTCAATCACCACGGCGCGATTCTCGGCATCCACGTCAACGCGGTCGATACGCCCGCCGAGCGGCCAACCGGCATACTCGACCTTAAGCTCATTAAAGGCGAACTCAAGGTAGCGCGGGGCAAAGGGGGCAAGCGCCTCGGACTCGTAGGCGAGCACGCCTTCCAGCTGCGGCAAGATCTCGGCCACCTGACGCTCCTCCACCGGGGAGAGCGGCACCAGCGGGCCCTCGGTACCGCGCTTGCCCGCATGCTCGGCCAAGGTCTCGGCAAAGACCTCGCGCAGCAGCTCCTGTGCGCGCGGCAAGTTCTCGGGCGTCACGCGCTCCATGCCCTCTTGGGGCAGACGGGCATGCAGGTGTTCCAGCACGTCGTGGACGAAGTTGCCCTTTTCCATGTTGCCAAAATCCGCGTCGATAGACTGGGGTTTGACGCGATACGAGACAAACCAGCACAGCGGGCAGGTGGAATAGGCCTCGATCTGCGAGGCGGACGTCAGGCGCGGCACAAGCGGCGCGTCCTCGCCCTCGCCGTCACGACGGCGCAGGACCAAATACGGCACGGCCTCGGCACTCAAATGCTGAGGGGCTTCACAGGTCACGCGCTCGCGCTTGAGACCTTCGCCTGCCGCGGGATCGAAGTTCCTTACGATATCGCCCTCACCCACGCACTTCGCCTTGTCGGCGCCAGTGGCCTTAGCATCGCCAGTGGTCTTAGCGTCGTCAGCGGCCTTGTCGGCGTCTGCGGCCTTAGCAGCTTCAGCGGCCTTGGCGTGCGCACGCAACTCGGTCCACACGGCCGCCGGATAGCACTCGCGCGCCTGACGATCGTGGGTCACACGGGCGAGCGTAACCGGACCACGCGACGCTTGCATCGCGTGACCAAAGCGCACGCGCAGCAGGGCCGCGGGCTCAAGCGTCACGCCCTCGCGACCAAGGCTCGCCGTCAGCGTAGCCAGCGGTCCCTCCTCGTGCGAGAGCGGATAGCTGTCCAGATCGACATCGGCAAACAGCACGGCATCGTAGCTGCCGGGGCGCAGAGCCGCCGCATCGGCAAGCGACGCAAAGCGCACCTGGGCGCGCGGCGCGCGGTCGACCTCGTGGGTCTCGTAATCATAGGCGGTGCTACGCTTGTCCACCTTGGTGCGAATGCCATCGAGCACGGGCACGGTCGCCGCCTGCGACACGTCGAGCGCGCGGGCGCCATTCATAAGGATGTCGATGACGTGGCGCAGCAGGGCCACCTCCGCCTGGCGACGGGCTTGGCCATCCAAGCTGCCCAGCGAGCGATCGGGCAACGCCTCGGCAACGGCAAGCATGGCCTTGAGCGCCGTCACGGGCTTGTCACGCCACAGTGCCTGGAACACGTCCGAGACCACACACGGTACGTTCTTAAACCAGTTTTCGTCGCTCGCCGCCTTGCGCGCACCCCTCACCTGGCCCTGAACGCTCTGCAGCAGGCTCTTAACGCCCGCGGTAGTCTTGCTGCGCGAGAGACGCATATTCTTATCGAAGGTACGGGCATTGACGGCATCGGCGCCCGAAAGCGGACTGTAGATCCAGTCGGTAAGCTCCGGCGCGGGCCACCACTCGGTCTTTGACACCGTGCCCTCATCGGCGGCCTTCATGCGCTCGATCAGGCCGGCAAGCGCCGCAAACTGCCTGCCCGCAATGGATTGGGAAAACGCCGTGAACTCAACTGTCTCGGCAGCGATATGACGAGCCGCCAGACGAGAGGCGAGCTCACCGAACAGCTGGGGCGCCCGGGCAGAAACGACGAGCACTCGCACGGGGTCGGCGGGCGTTGCAGTAGCTTTATCGGCCTTGGACTCCTTGTGCGCTTTCACCAACTTATCGATGGCGTCCGCATAGACATGAACACGGGCATGGGGGCCGGCGACCTCAATAAAGGCAGGCTGAGCGGCGGTCCCGCAAGCGACATCAGACGCGCCGACACCCTCCCCCAGCGGCGCGGCCTCAAACAGCACACCGCGGGCATCAAATGCCGCGGCGAGCTCCTCGCGCATCGCCGCCTGCTCGCGGGCAAGCAGCACGACGACCTCTCCCCCATTGTTCGCCACGGCAGACAGCAGCTCGAGCAGGCCGTGCGTAAACGACGTGATACCGCGCACGCATACGGCGCGGGCGCACGCCGGCAGGTTATCGGCCAGGGCACCGGCCATAATGTCAGCCGCCTCGCAGGGCTCGACCATATCTCGACGGTCCAAACCGCCCGCGTAGGCACGCAAAAGCTCGAACACGCGAGCCTCGGCATCGCTTTTTGGCTCAGGCTGGCAATTGTCGCCACCGCATCGCTCGGCCGTCGTCCCCGCCACACCCGGTAGCACGTCGCGGGCCATGCGCGCAAGCATGCGCACCGTGCCCTGGCTGCGCGAAAGCGGCTGCAGGTCGGCATCGTCGAGACGCGTGACCATGTCCGAGAACAGCATCTGGCGCTGCAGGTTGTCGACGAAACCGCGCCCGTCGCCCAAAAGCTCCCAAAGCGAGCGGAGCCACGACGTAGGCGTCTTGTAGTCGATACCCAGTGAAACACCGGCTTCCGCCGCGTCATGACGGCACAGGTCGAGCTCGGCAAACGTTGGCGCCAGCAGCACGGCACGCCCGTGGCGGGCAATAAGGTCGGCAAGCAGCGCCGACTCGGCATCGCTCAAATCCGTGCCGGCATTGGTGGTATAGATTCGAACAGGCATGGTCCTCCGCTCAAACTGTTCGCAATAATCAATGTATCCATCCTACCCGCCCAAGCGGACAGATTTGCCCCACGCCAACAGATTTGATCCCTTGGGGACGGAGGAAAACGGATCACCGAGGAGGTCAATCTAACCCGATGATCCGTTTTCCTCCGTCCCCAAGGGATCAAAAATAACCGCCCCCGGAGGGACGGTTCTGCACAATTCGTTTTTGCCGCTGGCCTACTCGCCATCCTCCAGTTTAATGAGGATCTTGCGGTAGCCACCGTACTCGCCGTTGAGCGCCTTGGATACACGGCTCACCGTGGTGGACGAAGCGCCGGTACGCGCCTGAACCTCGACATAGGGCTCGCCCTCGTCCAGGTAACGCGCGACCTGCAGACGCTGCGATAAATCGCAAATCTCGCGCGGCGTGCAGATATCGGTCAAAAACGCTTGGATATCTTTCTCGTCGTCCAAAAGGCTAAATGCGTGGACCAGCTGCTTGACATCAGGCTTGTCAAACATGTTCTCGATATTCATCGATCACCGCCAAACCCGCCAAAAGGCATCGAAGTTGGTACTGACATCGGGCATCGTTCGCCCGTTCTATGCAATAGGGCAACGCCTGTGGCTTTTGCCCGTTGCAGTGTAGCACACCACCAAACTAAAGCGACAAGACTCTCTGCCAGCGGCGCGTTTTCTAGGACGAACGCCGTTTTGAAACCGAATGCGCACGCAAGCTCCACGAATATCTGAGACAATGGGCGCCCAAACACCGCGACGCGCCCGCGCAACCATCCAGGTCGCCGCCGCAAGCCGCTTCACGCGACGCCAGCAACCCCGGCGCAAGAAAGGATTCATGCCATGCGCTTTATGCTTAACTGGCTCTTTACTTCGATCGCCATCGCGATCGCCACGTTCCTCGTCCCCGGCATCCAGCCTTTCGGTTTTGCCGAGGCCTGGGTCTGTTTCGCCTTCGTGGGACTGTTCCTGAACATCGTCGATTCGTTCGTCAAGCCGTTCCTGACGGTCATCTCGCTGCCGCTTACGATCATTACGCTGGGCATTTTCCAGCTTGTCGTCAACAGCTTTATGCTCGAGCTCGCGAGCTACCTGTCGGTCAACCTGCTGGGCGTCGGCGTCTCCATCGCAAGCTTCGGATCGGCCTTTATGGGCAGCATCCTGGTATCCATCATGCGCAGCATTCTGGACAGCATCGCCGAGGGCTAAAACTGTTCAATACGAACCGTCATATCAACCCAAAACAAAGGCCGCCCATCGCAAAAATGGGCGGCCTTCTTATTTGCCAAGTCTCAAAGGACGAGAGGATCTACCATTTCTACCCCGTCCCCAAATGCAGGTGTGGGCTAGATGACGTAGTCGTAGCCATGGTTGGGAGCGACAAGTTGATCGAGCGTCACGCCATCGAGGTAGTCGTTGATGAGCTTGTCAAGGTTCTTCCACACGTCGAGCGTGGGACACTCGTCCGAACGCGAACAGCCCTTGCAGTCGCCGTCCAAGCATGCGACCGGCGCCAGGCTGCCCTCGGTCAGGCGCAAGATCTCGCCCACCGTGTACTGCTCGGGCGGGCGCGTGAGCACGTAGCCGCCGCCCTTGCCACGCATGCCCGAGAGCATGTTGGCACGTACGAGCGTAGCCAAGATGTTCTCGAGATATTTCTCGGAAATCCCCTGTCGCGCCGCGATCTCTTTGAGCGGGATGCGACCGGCCGCCTGGTGCTCGGCCAGATCGACCATAACGCGCAGGGCATATCTGCCCTTAGTAGAAACCAACATGTATAGTGCTGCCTTTCGGTCATTTAGTCCGTAGAAATTCTAGCCGAAAAATTGGTTTTGAAAATACCCATTCCCGTCAAGATGGTTAATCGACTCGTAATAATCTTCTATTTCCTATTGCGTTACTAGGCTTTAGTGTCTACTATGCTTGCCAACAGCAAAACGAACAACCTATACGGTTTGTGGGTTTCGCTGCTACACACACCGTAAAACCACACGGTATCCAGTCATTTGAACACTTTGGAGGTTCACCATGAGCAACGTTTACACGTCCATCGATCAGCTTATCGGCCACACCCCGCTCCTGGAGCTCACTCACTTTGAGGCCGATGAGGACCTCAAGGCCCGCGTGCTCGTCAAGCTGGAATACTTCAACCCCGCCGGATCCGTCAAAGACCGCGTCGCCAAGAACATGATCGACGAGGCCGAGAAGGCCGGCAAGCTCGTGCGCGGTGGCGACTATACCATCATCGAACCCACGAGCGGCAACACCGGCGTCGGCATCGCCTCGGTGGCGGCTGCCCGCGGCTACAAGGTGATCATCACCATGCCCGAGACCATGTCCGTCGAGCGCCGCAAACTTATGCAGGCATACGGCGCACAGCTTGTGCTCACCGACGGTTCCAAAGGCATGAAGGGCGCTATCGCCAAGGCCGAGGAGCTGCAGAAGGAGACTCCCAACAGCATCATCGCCGGCCAGTTTGTGAACCCCGCCAACCCCGCCATCCACAAGGCCACGACCGGCCCCGAGATCTGGGATGACACCGACGGCGAGGTCGACATCTTCGTCGCCGGCGTTGGAACCGGCGGCACCGTAACCGGCGTGGGTGAGTTCCTCAAGGAGCAGAACCCCGAGATTCAGGTCGTCGCCGTCGAGCCCGCCACCTCCCCGGTGCTCTCCAAGGGCCAGGCCGGCCCGCACAAGATCCAGGGCATCGGCGCCGGCTTTGTGCCCGACGTCCTCGATACCCGGGTCTACGACGAGATCATCCCCGTCGAGAACGACGACGCCTTTGCCACCGGCCGCGCCGTGGGCCACAAGGAGGGCGTGCTCGTGGGCATTTCGTCCGGCGCCGCCGTGTGGGCCGCACTGCAGCTGGCCAAGCGCCCCGAGAACGAGGGCAAGACCATCGTGGCCCTGCTTGCCGACACCGGCGAGCGCTACCTGTCCACGGCGCTCTTCCAGGACTAGAGCTTCTCGTTCTTAGAACGAGTCCAAGGCACGCCGGTCTCCCCTCTCTTCTGGCAGCCTGGGCTCATCCCAACAGGGTGTCCCACATGACGCCCGAACTTGCTACAATGTCTGCGGCGCGGAACCAGCCTCCCGCGCCGCTTTTCTTTTTTGGCCACATGCCACCAAGGAGAACCTCCCCATGCACAACAAGCGCGTGCTCGTCGCCATGAGCGGCGGCGTCGATTCCAGCGTGACCGCGTACCTGCTCAAAAGCCAGGGCTACGAATGCGTCGGCGCCACCATGCGACTCACCTGCCCCGCGCCCGACCCCGCCACGGGCATGAGCAAGGTTGACCGCGACATCGCCGATGCAAAGGCCGTCGCCGAGCGCCTGGGGATACCCCACCATGTGCTCGACCTGCAGCAGAC
>CAJKZO010000108.1:0-6970 GCA_905204365.1 uncultured Collinsella sp. | reverse complement strand
GTATATGGATGCGCCATCGACGTCTTCAATACAGAAGATATCAGTGCGGAATGTTCTGGGGAGAAGCCCATTACGCCCTCGCGGGGGCCTGTGTAGTCACCCTTTAGGCGGAACTCTCCTAATTATTTGGATGAGTCGTTTACTTACTTGTACTGTTACCGTCTTCCCGCTGTTGTTGGGGTATGCTTTGTTCGTATGTAAACGTATGACATGTTGATGGGGGAGGGTGCTATGGCTCGTGAGGGCGCTCGTTCTAAGGATTCTGCTAAGCCTGGCATCAAGGAAGTTGCAGCGGTGGCGGGGGTTTCGCCTACTACGGTATCTCGCGTGCTTAATAATCGCGGCTACATTAGTCAGGAAACCCGCGATAAAGTCCATGCCGCGATGGAGCGCATCAATTACACGCCCAACGATATCGCCCGTGCCATGCTCAACGGTCGCCTGAACCTTATCGGCATGATCGTTCCCTTTGTGAGCAGCCCGTTCCATGCTCAGGTTGTGCAGGCGGTCGAGCGCACGTTGGCGGAAAACGGCTTTAAGATGTTGCTGTGCAACAGCGCCAATCGACCCGATCTTGAGCGTTCCTATATTGACATGCTCCGCCGCAATATGGTCGACGGCGTCATCGTCAACTCCCTCAATATCGGTGCCGAGGCATATGCCGAGATGGGCTTGAGCCTGGTTGGCATCGACTGCGATCTTGGCGAGGGCTCTGTCCAGATTGCAAGTGACAGCTATGGCATCGGCGAGCTCGCCACGCGCCGTCTGATTGATGACGGCTGCAGGCGTATCCTGTGCCTGCGCAGCAATAGCCGCATGCGCATGCCTGCCAATAAGCGTACCGATGCCTACCTCGATGTTGTTGAGCAGGCCGGTTTGTCCGCGCTTGTCCGTGAGGTTGAGTTCGTTAAGCCCGACGACGAAAAGGGCGCGGTCGTTGCGAGGATCCTCGATGAGAACCCCGATATTGACGGCATCTTTGCGGGAGACGATACGATGGCGGCCATCTGCCTCAACGTGATGAGGCAGCGTGGCTTGAGCGCTCCAGACGATATTAAGGTCGTGGGCGCGGATGGTGCCCGCCGCACCATGACGTTTATGCCTTACTTAACAACCGTACGTCAAGATATCGATCGCATCGGAGAGCTCGCGGCGCAATCCATCATCGCTCTTATTAATGGTGAAAAGCCCGAATCGAATATCAAGCTCCCCGTTGAACTTATCGAGGGCAAAACCGCGTAACTCGCCCCGTGCCAAAAGAATCCCCCAAACGCCTCTGATGACCGTTCACCGGCATATGTCAACCGTTTGCCGACGACTGGAACTGCGAAAAGACGTATTGGTGTGAAAACGTTTGACATATGAAAACGATTGACATATCTTGCCATTGTACCGAGTTAGTATGTCGTGGAAAGGAAGTCTCGGATGCACAAGGTGTATTACCAGCCTGAGGGAATTTGGGTAGGCGACATCATGCCGTACGGCGAGGACGGCACGTTCTATCTCTATCATCAGCGTGACACGCGTAACCCCGAACCTTTCGGAGAGCCGTTTGGCTGGGCACTCGCTACGACCAAGGATTTCGTCAACTACAAGGACTTTGGCGAGAGCCTTGAGCGTGGCGGCGACGAGGAAGTCGACCAGTACATTTATGCCGGCACGGTGTTTAAGGTGGGCGACAAGTACCATGCGCTCTACACTGGTTGCAATCGCGATAAGGTCCGCGCGCGCTTGATGAAGCAGGTTCTTCTTCACGCAACGAGTGACGACGCCGTCAAGTGGGAGAAGAACATCGCCGAGACGCTGCTTCCGCCCCAGGAGGGTTACGATGACCGCAACTGGCGCGATCCCTTTGTGCTTTGGGACGAGGAGAACGAGGAGTATATGCTCATCCTCGGAACGCGCGTGGGCGAGGACAAGCGTCTGATGACCGGCCGCCTGGTCAAGTTCACCTCCAAGGATCTGACCAACTGGGAGTTCCAGGGCGACTGGTGGAACCCGGGCCTGTACACCATGTTTGAGATGCCTGATCTCTTTAAGATGGGCGACTGGTGGTACCTCGTCTTTTCCGAGTACAGCGACGGCAACAAGACCCGTTACCGCATGTCCAAGTCCATCAACGGTCCTTGGATTACCCCCGCTGACGACTCCTTCGACGGCCGCGCGTACTACGCCGCTCGCACCGCATTCGATGGCGAGCGCCGCGTTCTCTTTGGTTGGGTCCCGACGCGCGACGAGGGCGGCGACCCCAGCTCTTACCTGTGGGGTGGTACCTTCATGCCCCTCGAGATCGTCCAGCGCGAGGACGGTTCGCTCGGCACCAAGCTTCCCGAGAGCATGCTCGGCGCCTTTGGCGAGGGCAAGGCTGTCGAAGCCTTCGAGCTCTCCTGCGAGTCGGGCAAGGTCGAGCAGGTTTTGTCTGCAGACGCCGGCTCCACCTACTTGCTCGATACCGACATTGAGCTCGGCGGTAACGCTGCCGGCTTCTCGGTCAAGTTCGCCGAGGACGCCGAGACCGGTCTTGCCTATGAGTTCCGCGCCAACCTGCGCGAGGGCAAGCTCGAGTTCACGCCGGCTCCCCAGTACCCGTGGTTCCAGGTCAACAACATGGGCCTCGAGCGTCCGTTGTTCTTTAAGGGCGAGGGCACTCACCATGTGCGTCTGGTCGTCGACGACGACATCGCGACCATCTTTGTCGATGATGTTGCGCTCAACGCTCGCTTCTGCAACAAGCAGGGCCAGGGTGTGGCGCTTACCGTCACCGACGGTGCGCTCAAGTGCGCAAACGCAACGATCGCGTCTCTGTAGCGGCAACGAACCGTTTTATGATTTAGAAAAGGAATGGAGAGGAACATGGACTACAAGGCAGTGTCCCAGCAAGTCGTCGACAACGTCGGCGGACTGGAGAACATCGAGGGCGCCACGCATTGCGTGACCCGTCTGCGTCTGGTGCTCAAGGATACGAGCAAATACAACAAGGCCGAGCTCGAGAACATCGATGGCGTCAAGGGCGTGCTGTACAACAGCGGCCAGCTCATGATCATCTTTGGTACCGGTACCGTCAACAAGGTTTACGATGAGTTTATGGCTCTGACGGGCGTTAAGGAGATCAGCGCTTCCGAGGTCAAGGGCGCCGAGGCAGACAAGAAGGGCAAGTTCTTCTCGGTCCTCAAGGTATTCTCGGACATCTTTATCCCCATCATTCCCGCCTTCGTCGGCGCTGCTATCATCATCGGCCTTAAGTCGCTGATCGTTGCCAACGGCCTCTTTGGCATGGAGGGCAGCCTCGCCGATCACAGCGAGTTCCTCAAGAACCTCGCAAGCTTCTTTGCCATTATCGCCACCACGTTTGACTACCTGCCTGTCCTGGTTATGTACAGCGCGGTGAAGCGTTTTGGCGGTAACCCGATTCTGGGCATCCTCGTCGGTATCGTCATGGTTCACCCGAGCCTTATGAACCGCAACACGTTCGTTATGGACCCGACGGGTGCTGAGTACTGGAACTTTGGTCCGCTCTCCATTCCCATGGTTGCTTTCCAGGGCGGCGTGTTCCCTGCAATCCTGACTGCCTGGTTTATGGCCAAGGTCGAAAAGATTGCCCAGAAGTACATCCCCGAGGTCGTTTCGTTCGTCTTTGTCCCGACCGTTACCCTGATTCTTGCTAACGTCGCCCTGTTCACCGTGTTCGGCCCGCTCGGCAACCTGATCGGCGACGTCCTCGGCGGCGTAATCGATATCCTGTACAACAGGATGGGCGTCTTTGGTGCCTTTGTCTTCGCCGCGTTCCTGCAGCCGCTTGTCGTTACCGGTACGCATCAGTTCATCCAGGGTATCGAGGCAAACCTCGTCGCCACGACTGGCTTCAACTACATCCAGGCCATCTGGTCGGTTTCCATTATCGCCCAGGGCGGCGGCGCCATCGGCATGTACCTCATTCATAAGAAGCACTCCAAAGAGCGCAACATCTGCATGTCGTCCTTTATCCCGACGCTGGTCGGAATCTCCGAGCCCGCTATCTTCGCTGCAAACATGCGCTACTCGATCATCCCGTTCATCTGCGCTTGCATCGGTGCAGGCTGCGGCGGTGCCTTCGTGAAGCTCTTTGAGGTGCGCGCCATCGGTCAGGGTCTGACCGGCGTGCTTGGCCTGCTCATCGTCACACCCGAGACGCTCGTGTGGTATGTGGCTGGCAATCTCATCGCCTTTATCGTGCCGATCGTCTTGATCTTTGCCTACAACAAGGCAAAGGGCGTTCCGACCACCGATGAAGAGGGCGCTGGCGCTGGCTTCGACGTTAGCTTCTAGTTGAGCCGTTCAGCGTAATGTGCGGATAAGTCCATTTGGGGAAGGGCGTTCGGCTCGTGCGAGTCGAGCGTCCTTCCCCATAGACGAGAAAGTCAACGGCGATGTTTAATCAAAAAAATAAGGTGATACGCGCGGACTATGAGCAGTGGCGAGCCGGACAGGATGAGACGGCGGCTCGCATCGCGTCCGACCCCGATAGACTCCTGTTCCATGTGGAGCCTGAGCTTGGCTGGCTCAACGACCCCAACGGTTTGGTTCAGATTGGTGATACGTATCACATCTATCATCAATACGATCCGTTCGATGCTGCGCATGGCGGTCCAGTGCTTTGGAACCATCTGACGACAAAGGATTTTGTGACGTACGAGAATCACGGCCCCGCGCTGTTCCCCGATTCCGATTTGGATTCGAACGGAGCGTATTCTGGTTCTGCCTTTGTACGCGATGGCAAGATTCACTACTTCTATACCGGCAACGTCAAGCATTTTGACCGCGATGATTACGACTACGTGTTGACGGGCCGTGAGCAAAACCAGATTCATATGGTTGCCGAGAATCCCGACGAATTGGGCGAGAAGTGCATAGCTGTTGGACCGGTCGATTACCCCGACGATATCGGTACGCACGTGCGCGACCCCAAGATTCTTGAACACGACGGTATCTACTACATGGTTCTGGGCGCTCGTACGAAAGACGATCGCGGCTGCGTGCTTGTCTATACTTCGCGCAATCTTGAGGACTGGAGCTATGCGACGCGCATTGAGTTGGACGAGAAGTTTGGCTTTATGTGGGAGTGCCCCGATCTGTTTGAGCTCGATGGTGAGCTTGTTCTCGTTTGCTGTCCGCAGGGTGTGCCTGCCGATGGTTGGCGTTACCGCAATCCGCATCAGTGCGTGTGGTTCCCCATCGAGGCCGATGGGGAGGCGCCGAGCCTTAAAATCGTCGGGCAGGGCATGCCCCCGATGGGCGATGCCGGTTTTGATTTCTATGCTCCGCAGTCCTTTGAGGATGCTGCAGGCCGGCGATTGATGATCGGATGGTCGGGTTGCCCCGATGCGACGGCAGAAAACCCGACGGTGGCGCGCGGGTGGCAGTGCGCGTTGACGGTTCCGCGAGAGCTGAGCATACGCGATGGTAAGCTCTGCCAGCAGCCGGCGCACGAGATTGAGAGGATGCGCGGTGACTGCGTTCGCGCGACAGGCGGTGAAACCGTTGAGGAGCCGGGCCGCCTGTTTGATCTTGTGGTTTCCTGTGAGGGCGCCAAGATGGTCGAGCTCGAAATCCGCAAGGGTGTCTTTGTGCGTTATGCGGACGGGATGCTTACCCTCGACATGGGTGACGAAGGCTATGGGCGCGACCAGAGGTCGATCGAGCTGAGCGAGCTTCGCGACCTGCGCGTGCTTTCGGACACTACGATGGTCGAGATTTTTGCAAATGGCGGCGAGGCGGCACTTACGAGCCGTACCTATTCGCCGGCGGTTCCGGCGATGGAGCTGCACGTCGAGGGTGCGGCATCGATGAATTTCTACCGCCTCGTGCATTAACCGTGCATGGAGCACGATTGGACTTGCTGGGCGGAATGTGTCGCAGTTGCCGCAGCGAACTACCGTTTATCGCGTATAGCTACCGTTTGCGGAATAAGTAACACTCCTTAATAAACCGTGTAGAATCTCAGATTAGCACGGAGTTTTCCAGGGAGACGCTGTCCTTTGTTGTGTGCAAGGGGCGGCGTCTCTTTGGCGCTTGGATGCCGTTGCACAACAGTGCGGCGGCGCGTGCCATGTATTGAAAGGCCAATGTCGAGATGGGTCGTGATAATAATGGGCAAGTACGTAATCGTAGTTGAGTCTGGTTCGGATGTGACGCCGGAGCTCTGCGAGCGCTACGGCATCGTGCGCGTGCCCATGCATGTCACGATTGCTGACGAGACCGTTGAGGATGGTTCAATCGATCCGCTCGAGATTTATTCGCGCTGCAACGAGTTTGGCGTGATGCCCAAGACCAGCGGCTGCGCGCCGGCAGATTTTGCGCACGTGTACGATCGCATCCATGCCGAGCAGCCCGATGCGACTATTCTGCACCTTGCGTATTCTGAGGCCACGACCTGCTCACACCAGTCTTCTAAGATTGCCGCCAAGGGTCGCGACTACGTCTACTCCATGGACACGCGTTTTGTCTCGGTGGGCCAGTCGCTTGTTGCCGTCGAGACCGCCAAATACATCGAGGCTCACCCCGATGCCACCGTTGACGAGATCTTTGCATTTACGAATTCCGTCATGGACCGCGTGCTGTTGGGCTTTGTTCCTACCGACCTTGCCTTCCTTAAGGCGGGCGATCGTCTGTCCAACGTGGCATTCCTCGGTGCCCATCTGCTCAAGATTAAGCCCTGCATTGAGGTGACGGGCGGCAAGTTCGTGGCAACCAAGAAGTTCCGCGGCTCTATGCTCAAGTGCGCCCGCGCCTTTATTGACCACATGGTTGCGAAGGGCGAGATTGACTACTCGCACATTGGCCTGGCGTATTCGGTAGGCCTTTCCCAGGAGCTGCGCGACGACATGGAAGTCTATGCGCACGACCTGGGCTTTAAGGACGTTACCTGGACTCAGGTCGGCGGTGTCATCTCGAGCCATTGCGGCCCGACCGCCTTCGGTGCGGTGCTCACGCT
>CAJKZO010000107.1:0-7060 GCA_905204365.1 uncultured Collinsella sp. | reverse complement strand
AAGGGCTTGCTCGCTGCGATCTTTGGGAAGT
This sequence comes from uncultured Collinsella sp., assembly GCA_905204365.1. Classification (GTDB taxonomy): domain Bacteria; phylum Actinomycetota; class Coriobacteriia; order Coriobacteriales; family Coriobacteriaceae; genus Collinsella. Next base: position 7,029 of record CAJKZO010000107.1, on the reverse strand, counting down.
AGGGAAGCGCAGCGCGGGACGGCTCACAGGCGTGCGGGCGTTTCGGTCGCAACGTGCCGCTACCCTAGCGCTTCGCCATTAGTCGCTTCGTTGATGGCGCGGTACTCGGCACTCAGCTCGCGTGCCAGCTCTTCCTTGCTTGGAAGATACGGCAGGTATTTGGCGGCAAACACTTGGTCGTTGTCTTCGGGCAGCGTGTACTCGACAATCGAATCGCTTTTGTCCGCGCAGAGCACGATGCCTATGGGCGGATTGTCGCCTTCGTTCATGAGCTCGCGCGTGTAGTAGTTCACATACATTTGCATCTGGCCCAAGTCCTGATGCGTAAGGTCATCGGTCTTAAGGTCGATGAGCACGAAGCAGCGCATCAGATAGTTGTAAAAAACAAGGTCAATATAGAAATGGCGTCCATCAAAGGTGATGCGCTTTTGGCGCGCCTCGAAAGCGAAGCCACGGCCAAGCTCCAGCAGGAACTTCTGAAGATGCGTGATGAGCGCTTGCTCTAGATCGCTCTCGCGAAACGCAGCGTCGTCCGAGAAACCTAAAAACTCCAGTACATATGGGTCGCGGATGATATCCTCGGGGCGACGAGCCGGGGCGCTCTCTTGGATTTCCTGGGTGACGGCCTCTTTGTCCTTGCTGGCAAGTAGGCGCTCGCGGAACATGGTGTTGATCTGGCGTTCGAGCTGACGCGTGCTCCAGCGAGAATCGGCGCATTCGTTCATGTACCAGGTGCGAGCTTCGGGGTCAGGAATGCGTATTAACCTGCGGTAATGTGTCCAGCTCAATTCGGGACGCAGTGAGTCCCGAATTGGAAATGCAAGATAGAACTGACGCATTTTGCGCAGCTCTCTTGCTTCAAAACTTTTACCAAAATCCTTGGTAAGTCTGATTGCGAGGGCCTTGAGCAGCGCCTCTCCATACTTGGCGCGCCCCTCTCCGCCCTGTTCATCAACAATACTCTTGCCGATCTCCCAATATGCCTCAACCATCGCAAAGTTAACGGCGGTATAGGCCTTGTCGCGAGCGGCGTTGAGAATCGAGGAAACCTGCTTGTAAAAACCTTCGGGCACGATTGCCGATTCTCCACGGTTTACCAGTTCGCCCATCACTGTCGCCCCACTTTCCTTTTGTGGAATGCGTCTTTATCGCATTTAGTTTAAAGCCTCGCGCGGACACGAATTGCTGTGCTGTCTGACATCTTCGCATGGGGCCTTGCGGTGACTAAAATGTGACCATAGAGGCAGTTTTAGCGAATCCCACGGGAGTGACGCGTATGGACAATAACACGCTGCTATTCCAGGACAAAGGTTCGGGTAGGTATAAAGACGTCAAGATCTACCCCAACCGTATTGAGGTGCTCAAGAAGGGCACTTTTGGTGGCAAGCACACCGAGATTGTCTATCTTAAGGACATTACGGGGGTCAACAGGATCAAGGGCCGCGATGTTTTTCTGCGTAACAGGCTGTTGACTGCTTGTGTTTTTAGCCTGAGCAGCCGTGCGAAGGCCCAGGAGTTTGTTAACGCGCTGAACATGGTGATGTAGCCTATGGCGGCGTTTGGGCCAAGGTAAAAATCGGGGGCACAGAACGGTGTCCTGCGCCCCCCATTGAGTCAATGTGTCTAAAAGGCCGGCTTGCCTATTCGCTACCGTCCCCAGCGTTTTCGCGGTCGTTGGCAAGCATTGCCGCGCCGGCGACCGTTGTCGCTACGGCGGCGGCAGCGAGCCCGGCGGCAATGCCGGAGCCGTCGCCCGTGTCGGCGAGTTTTCCGCCCGAGTTCTTGCCCTTGTTGCCCTTACCGTTCTTATCAGCGCTGCCTGCGTTGGAACCCGTGCCACCGTCGGTGCCGGTGCCGCCTGCACTGCTCGAGGCCGCTACGGTAAAGCTCGCGGCTCCGTCATTAGCAAGCTTGTAGTTTTGCGCCGCGTCGCCCAAAAGACCGTTCGCGCGCACCCAGTACGTTCCCGCGGTAAATGCCTCGCCCTCGACCATTGCCGTGCCCGGAGCGCCGTCCGCGTCGTGCACAAACTCGAGCTGAGCCGTGCAGGCATCGTTTTCGAGTTTGCCCTCGAGCAGCGCCGCGACCTTTGTGCGCACATCCTCGCCGGCCTTAAGGCCTTCGAGCCCCTCAAAGTGGGGTGTCAGTGCGCGCGGATCGATATCGATGGGCACGGATCCCTGCAGCCCCGTAACGGTCTCGTTGCCCAAGGCGTCGACATCCACGTATTCGATGGTAAACGCATGGCCCGAAGCCGCCACGTTGAGTACGTTGCTGCTGTCGACAAGGCGGAAATGGCCCTCGCCAACGGTCTTGCCATCCTGGAGCGAGGCATCGCTCAGCGAGTCGCCGTACGTCATGCGCATGCGGGTTGGGAGGCAGCACGAAGCCGACTGCGTGTGCTTCGTATCGTAATTGTAATTGCGCTGGTAGATGCTCCGGGCCAGCGCCGCATCAACAAAGTCGGATGCGATGATGCCAATGTGCTTGAGGTAATCTGACTTTGTATCCTCGGTGCCGCTGGGATTGATGTACGGGCTCTTGTACAGATGCTCGTTGACTACTCGTGCCGAGGTAAAAGGATTGCCTCCGTGCGACAAGCCCGTGCAGCTGGTGTAGTTGATAGACCAGCAACGCTCCTGGACTTGCACCTCGGCCCCGGCATCGTCCACGACGTCCACCTTGTTGCACGTGCGCCCGGTCGTTTCCTTCAGCGCATTATCGACCCAGCTGAGCTTGTCGGTTCCCGTGAGTTTGTACTTGTCCTGGGCATATACCTTGGTGCAATAGGGCTCTTCATTGCCCGTTTCCCCTATGGCTTCAAATCCCCGCGCGTCTTGGACGAGACACATCGACTGCCCGGAATGCGCCTTGATCTTGTCATCCCATTGGGTGAGGTCGAGGCCCCACGTGTGGCCGCTTACGCTGTTGCCGGCGAGCCCAAATCGACGCAGCAGGACAATCTTTCCGCGCACCTCGCCCAGCGTGGGGACGTGGCTCGACGTGTAGAACAGGTTGGGGTTATCGGCCATAACCTTGGCGAAGGCCGTCGTTATGCTTTCGTCGGTAGCCTCATCGTTGCCGCGCGATGCGAGCATGATGAGCGCTTCTGACGGGTTTTCGTTCAAAAACGTTTTGAAGTACCCGATGACATCGGAGAGATGCAGATAGTTCCCGTCTTTTTTGAGTAGGTAGAAAATCCCGTGGTCGATGCCGGGGTCATCGCCCTTTCCGAGCCGGATATCAAAATAGCGAATGCCTTCGAGCAACTGCGTGGGAATGTAATCCTGCTGGCATTTTACTTGCGAGGATTGGGGCTCAGTGTCGTTGTCCACGCTGCAGGTGCCCGAATCGTGCGTACCCGGGATGCTCAGCTCGTCGAGGAACTTGTTGTCGTCGACGTATTTCATCCAACATGGCCCATCGACGTAGCTGCTGTACGTGATCCAGTCGAGGCTGCTAACCGTGGCATCGTTCTTTTTCATGTCGTAACCGACAAGCTCGAGCTCCCACGGAATGCTCTTACTCTTATTCTTATGGCAGATCTTATTGTTGTCCTGGTCTTCGCCGTTCGATTCTATTGCCAGGTACTTAATGTCTTTTTTCTCGGTTTCTTTCTCGACCGTGCGGTCTCGGATGATATAGGTTCCGTTTGATTGCCGCTCGAACGCAAAAGCGCGGCTGGGCTTGTTGTCATACTCGCCGCTCCATACGTGGATGACCTTTCCGTCTTTGTCCGAGTCGCCATCGACCGACCAAATGCTGTAGCCCGTCTTTTTATGCTCTTCGAAATTGAGCAAGGTGCGGATAGCATACCAGTTTGTATCGTCATTCTTGGTCGTTACGTTCTCAAGGATGAGCTTGCTGGACGTGCCGTCATTAAACAGATGGCAGACGTTGCCGATGACGTTGCCGTCTTCGTTAACGCTTGCGGTACGAAAATAGCCTGCGGGGCGAAGGCGAATGACGAAATTGTCGAGGCTGTCCGACGGTGCGGGTGTGTTGTCTGCAAATGCCGCTCGCAGGGGAATGCCCGGCGCTGCGGTTTCGGGCAGGCTTGCAAGTGGTGACAACGCCGCAAGCCCTAGGCCCAGCGTAAACGCTCGGCGGCTGATGGCATGGTGTTCGGTCATAACTTCTCCATTCGCAGAGTGCGGTTATGCGATAGTTTTGGTCACTATACTGCCCAGATGTTTAAAGATGCTGGTTTAATTGTCTGCGCGGCGCAATAAATCGGTGGGCGGACGTGTTGGGGTGTTTGTCGTTTTCGTACTGTTGCCACATTTGGGGCGGTTCCGGCGTCCGGCATCCTCGCGTTCGTCGGCTACCGGCATAAGAAAGGGAGGGTCGGTTTACCGGCCCTCCCTGGGTACGAAGCGCTGGGGTACCGTCGCTTGTTTGCACTGCGACCGTGTTTCCCGTTGCGCTCGCCAGTCGCTTAGCGCTTGATCTCGATATCGTCGAGCTTGACGTCCATGGCCTCGGTCTTGGCCTCGGCGATGTCGTCGGCAAATTCCAGAGACTTCATCATGGTCTCGACGGCGTCCTTGTGCTCCTCGACGTTGTCGATACGCACATACACACTGCCGCCGTCAACGTCGGTGAAGTATTCGGTCGTTACGCCGCCCGAGTGTGTATAGGAAGCGTTGCGCCAAGTCTTGCCGTTGTACTTGACGGGGTCATTCTCGGTCCACTCAAAGCTGGCATTCCACTTTGCCTCGTAGTCGAACAGCTCGTCGGCGTTCTTGTCGGGATCGAAGACGGGGATGAAGCGATCGCTGGCGTGCTCGCTCTCGGTGAACTTAAACTGGGCCCTGTCGGCAGTGTCGCCTGCGACGTCGGTGATCTCGACGCCCTCGGGCACCTTGACTTTAAACCAAATGAAGTCGGTCCTCATATCCACGGCTGGCTTTTCCGCTCCACCGCCACCGCCACCGCCGCTGCCGGTAGCGCCGCCGCTGCCGCCGCAGCCCACCAGGGCAACCGCGGCAAAGAGACTGATGCAGAGGGTGAGAATCGCAAAGGCCTTCTTTTTCATGGTCGTGTCCTCCTCGATCTGTAACCGCCCATAGATTACCTGCCTTTACTGTACGCGTGGACGGCTCGCTAGGGTGGGCCATGTGTCCCATTCTGAGGGCCGGATTTGCGCCGTTAAGTGGCAATATGCGCGGGTCCAAAAGAGGGGAGGGCCGATGCTGTCGGCTCTCCCCGGGGTTGGGCGTCCGTTGTTTTAAAGGGGCGCGTGTACGCGGGCGTTGCCCCAACAGGTTCCTTGTTTATAGATATGTCCCAGTTTGTGACGTCCGGAAGTCTCGAAAGGTGGGCCATGTGTCCCATGCTTGCGTTGTCGACGCCTATCGCGTGCCATAGAAATCCGCGATGGCCAGGTGCGCTGACGCTCGCGTACTTATGGGCTAGACTTAGCACCATTACGTGATCGATGCGGTCGGCCGGCGTCGGCCGCCCGACCGATATATATAACTTGAAGGTGCGTGTGCGTATGAGCCAAGAGATGATGGATAAAACCTGTCGCGGTTTTGCCGAGGCGCTGGCCGCGCGCGAGCCGGTTCCCGGTGGTGGCAGCGCGAGCGCTTTTGTGGGCGCGCTGGGCGCCTCGCTGTGCGGAATGGTTGCCCGCTACGGTGCGACCAATCCCGCGCTTGCTGATCGTGCGGATGACCTGGCGCGCGCGTTTACTCAGGCTGATGAGCTGTCCCAGGAGCTTGTCGAGTTGGTTGCCGAGGACGTTCGTGCCTACGGGCAGGTGTCCGCGGCGTACGGTATTCCGCGTGACGATCCGGCTCGAGCGACCGCGATTCAGGATGCGCTGCATGTGGCCGCTATGCCGCCGTATCGCATTATGGATGCCTGCGGGCGTGCGCTGGCGCTGCTCGAGGACATGGCCGACAAGGGTTCGCGTCAGCTGCTGTCCGATGTGGCGTGCGGCGCCGTGTTCTGCCGTGCCGCTATGCAGGGCGCGAGCTTGACGCTCTTTGCGAACACCACGTCTATGAAAGATCGCGTTCGTGCCGAGGAGCTCGAGACGGCGTGTGATGAGCTGCTCGACACATGGTTGCCGCGCGCCGATGCGCTGGCGCGCCGCGCCGCCGACGCTGCAAGGAAGAGAGGATAGCCATGGCTGAGCTACTGAAGGGTGCTCCTGTTGCTCGCGCGCTGACCGAGGAACTTGCTATTCGCTGTGCCGCTTTGCGTGAGCGCGGCGTTGTGCCGACGCTCGCCATCGTTCGCGTGGGCGAGCGCGAGGACGACCTATCCTACGAGCGCGGTGCGCTCAAGCGCTGTGAAAAAGTGGGGATTGAGGTTCGTCGCATTTTGCTTCCCGCCGATGTTTCGCAGGACGAGCTGTTGACGGCCATCGAGGACATCAATACCGATTCGGCTGTTCATGGCTGTCTGATGTTCCGCCCGCTGCCCGCCGGCCTTGACGAGAACGCCGTCGCCGCAGCGCTCGATCCCGCCAAGGACGTTGACTCCATGACGCCGGCTTCGCTGCTCACCACGCTTTCGGGGCGCGGCGAGGGTTTTGCCCCCTGTACAGCCGAAGCCGTGCTTGCTTTGCTGGATCATTACGGCGTTGAGCTGGATGGAGCTAAGGTTGCTGTGGTCGGGCGCTCGCTGGTGATCGGGCGTCCTGTTGCCGCCATGCTTACGGCGCGCAGTGCGACCGTGACGACGTGCCATACGCATACGCGCGACCTTGCTGCCGAGTGCCGTGCGGCTGATATTGTGGTTGCGGCCGTTGGACGCGCGCGCACGATTGGTGCGGACGCGGTTCGCGAGGGCCAGACGATCATCGATGTGGGCATTAACTGGGACGAGGCCGCCGGCAAGCTGGTCGGCGACGTCGATTTTGATGCTGCGGAGCCGGTTGTTGGCGCCATCACCCCCGTGCCGGGCGGCGTGGGGGCTGTGACCACCGCAATTCTCGCCAAACACGTGATTGAGGCGGCGGAGCGGGTAGCGCGCAGAGATGTGGTGTAAGAGGCGGGGCATGCCCCGCCTCTTCCC
>CAJKZO010000106.1:0-7156 GCA_905204365.1 uncultured Collinsella sp. | reverse complement strand
CGGAGAGGTACATCTGCGTGGGGTCGCTGATCTCGCCAAACTTAAAGGCCGTGCGGGGCGAGGCGGGCATGAGGATGGTGTCCACCTTGGCATACGCGGCGTCGTAGTCCCGCGTGATGAGCGTACGGGCCTTTTGCGCAGCGTAGTAGTACTTGTCGTACACGCCCGAGCTCAGCAGGTAGGCGCCGAGCATCTGACGGCGCTTGGCCTCGGCGCCAAAGCCGTGGGCGCGAGAGAGCGAGCTCTGGTCGGACAGGTTGGCGCAGCCCTCCTCCTGATAGCCGTAGCGAATGCCGTCGAAACGGGCCAGGTTGGAGAACGCCTCGGCCGGGCCGATGACGTAGTAAGCGGCGATGGCGGCATCCAGGTGCGGCAGGTCGACCTCGACTAGCTCGGCACCCTGGTTCTGCAGCTCCTGGGCGGCGCGCTGAACAGCGGCCTTGACCTCGGGCGTCAGACCCTCGGCCTCCATAAACGCGGGGATGATGCCCACGCGCTTACCCTCGATGCTGTCGTTGAGATGCTCGGTAAAGTCGACAGCGCAATCCTGGCTGGTGCAATCGTACGGATCGTGGCCCGCGCCGGTAAGCGCGTTCATGGCCAGCGCAACGTCCTCGACCGTGCGGCCGAAGGGTCCCACCTGGTCGAGCGACGAGCCAAAGGCAACCACGCCGTAACGGCTCACGGCGCCATACGTGGGCTTAAAACCCACCACGCCGCACAGCGACGCCGGCTGGCGGATGGAGCCGCCGGTGTCCGAGCCCAGCGAGAGCGCGACCTCGCCCGCGGCGACGGCTGCAGCGGAGCCGCCCGAGGAGCCGCCGGGCACGCGCTCGGTATCCCAGGGGTTGTTGGTGCGGTGGAAGGCCGAGCTCTCGGTAGAGCTACCAAAGGCAAACTCGTCCATATTGGCCTTGCCCATGGGCAGGCAGCCGGCGTCGAGCATGCGCTGGACGCAGGTGGCGGTGTAGACGCTCTGGTAGTTCTCGAGCATGCGGGAAGCGCAGGTGGTGCGCGTGCCCACGAGGTTCATGTTGTCCTTGATGGCCAGCGGCACGCCCGCAAGCGGGGGCAGCGGCTTGCCTGCGGCACGGTCGGCATCCACGCGCGCGGCGGCCTCGAGCGCAAGCTCGGGCGCCACCTGCAGGAATGCCTGGACCCCGCCCTCGCGCGCCTCGATGGCGGCAAGGGAGGCCTGGGCCACCTCGGTAGCGGTAAAGTCGCCGGCGGCAACGCCCGCGGCGATCTGGGCGGCGGTAAGGGAATCGAAGCTCTGCGCCATTACTCGCTCTCCCCCTCTCCCAAAATGGACGGCACGCGGAAGTAGCGGTCGCGCGCGCTGCCGGCGTTTTCGAGCGCGACGTCGAGCGGTAGGTCGCGCTCGGGCTCGCGCAGGTCATCGCCCATCACGTTGGACAGGCTTCCGATAGGATGGAACGTGGGCTCCACGTCGGGCAAGTCATATTGCAGGACGGGCTCGAGCATCTGGACGGCGTCGTTCATGTAGGACGTCATCTGGGTGAGCTCGTCATCGGTCAGTGCGATCTTTGCGTACTCGGCGATGCCGCGCACGTCTTTCTCGCTGAGTGCCATAGGCGCTCCCTTCCGCATAACAGTTAAACCGTTCTATTATACAGGGCGGCGTCGGCTTGGAGCAGGCACTTTACCCAAATGCAGCGAAAACGTAACGAGGGCGGCGGGCTGGCGGTTCTGCAGCGAAATCGCGCCGTCCATAGCGAAAACCGTCGCGCCCACAACGAAAACCATCACAACATTCGACGTTTTTCGCCAAAATCGAGATTTTCATCGAATGTTGTGATGGTTTGGAAGTCCCGACCACCACAAAGGTGCCTGTCCCCATTGTGGTGGTTCTGCAGAATGTGTTAGGCCGAGGCCTTGGCCTTGCGGCGCTTGCGGACCGCGTGGATCACGATGTCCAGCAGCAACAGCACAATGGCTACGACCACGATGAGCACGGCAAACTCGCGCTTGCCCCAGTGGCGGCCGGCCAGCGACTTTTGCTTGTCGACGTCCTTCTTGCTGTACTTGGTGCGCACGCAATGCACCAGCAGACGATGGTCGTTCACGCCGTAGGGCGTGCAGGTGACGAGCGTCACCTTGTCGGCGCCGGGCTCGATGGTCAGCGACTCCATCTCCTCGGGCAGCACCACCTCGGAGTCCACCATCTTGTAGGCGAGCGTCTTGTTCATGGTGTGCAGCAGCACCAGGTCGCCTGGCTCCAGCGAGTGGATGTCGTCGAACATGCTCAGGTTGCGCATGCCCGAGTGCGCGGTGAGCACGCAATGCGTCGAGGTGCCGCCCACCGGCAGGCTCGTGCCCTCCAGGTGGCCGACGCCCGCCATGAGGACTTCTTCGCTCGTGCCGTGGTAGATGGGCATACTTACGTCGATGGAGGGGATCTCGACCCAGCTCATCATGGGGTCGCGGTCAAAGATAAGTTGCTGAGCGTAGGGCTCGATCTGGTCGGCGGGAAGCTCGGTGGCCTCACCCGCCAGCTGTTCGTTAAAGGAGCGCGCCTGGAGCAGGATGCGCTCGCGCTCCTCGGCAGACAGCGCGTCCACGGTGCTGGACACGGTGCTGATCTGGTTGAACACGCCCGAGGCCTCGAGCCGATCCAAGATCCATGGCCAGGTCATAAGGCCCACGCCAATAAGGATGATGACGATGGTGATGAGCCGGTCGGCCCAACGCGGCAACCGTTTGCGGCGGCGCTTAGGTTTTGGTTGAGATTTGGGCTGGGGGCTTGAGCCGCCGTTGTCCGCGGCGTTATTGCTCTTCATATGTTTGGCGCCCTGCACCATCGCCGGTCACTCCTCTACAACTCAAGTTGTCTAAACAAATAATAGCCGATTAGCGAGCTTCCGCGCCGGACAACGCAGCTAGACTGCACCGTCCGGGCCACGTAACCCCACTCAACCAATCAAGCCATATGTTGCTTTCATCGTCTCGAGCAACTGCACCATCGTTACGCCTGCAACCCCGATCTGTTTCAGATTGACGTCGCCCACCTCGCAATCTTTAACAAACGCAAGCATATCGTCCTTCAGTTCTCCGCCCAGGTCGACACCTTCCGACTCGCCAAGCAGCTGAGCAAGCCTCAGCGCATCGCGTTTATGCTTTTTTACCTTCCTCGAATCAACGTTCTCCCCCGCTTCCCTTCTGGCTTTTAGGTCGAGATACGCCTTCGCTTTGAACGGGACAATGTATTCCGTACCCAGGACCGAAACGCCGCCTACGGTCCGAATTCCCTGAAGGAACAAGCTGTAGTAAGCATCGTCCAACAAAATTGCCGAAAGACTGCTTATGTTTTCATCAACGTGAATTGGCGCCACATCAATCCCCTCACGACCCTTTAGAAAGTCGGGGCACTTCGCGAAGAGTTCAATCATATGGGGGTAACCCGGCCTCTTTGGCTCTGTAAACCGATAAAATCATGAGCCTTTGCCTTCGCCCCAGCCGCAGCGGTAACCGCCATCACGCACCAAAGTCCATATAGCTTCTGCCGTCTGAGGCAACCGGTCATCGGCGACAATTACAACATCAAAATCGTGAGTCATCCTAAACGGAAGTCCCGCCTCCGCGAGCAAAATGTCGCATGCCGTGCCGCCGATAAGGGCATACGATCCTGCAGCTTCTTGCATATGCTGCTGAAATTCTTGAAGGCCTTCTACAGCGCTTCTTGCCATGGATATTCCTTTCCAAACATGCGATCGACTTCGAGCTGAATTCGCTCATCGTCAATTGCCGCCAAAGATAGCGCAAGCGAAATGTTGTCGACACGGGAGGAGTCGGCAAACACGGGCGCATAGCGCCACGCTTGGATCATCGCCGTTTCGTTATCCGGCAACTCCCCGTCTGCGACTTCGAGGTCGCTCAGTTGACGCCATGCACTTCTTAAGACGGCCTTTTGTTCCATACCCGGCGTAGCGAGCATCGAACGCGCAGCGAGCGCCGTCTCCCCGGCGTCAGCAAGATAGTCGATCCGCGGCGTCTTCCTTGCAAAACAGACCTTCGAGACTGGCGAGGAGAGCTCTGCCATGTGCTCGCTGAGCAGAAGATCAACGGCAACAGGGAACACAACGACACGTCGCTCGCGACGCTCGCGCTTCGCGAGCCCCCTGTCAACAAGCTCGGTTATGGCCTCACTCGCGCGGCTTGCCGAAATCCCAAGCGCACGACAAAGGTCATAGGGACGATATGGCTCCTGGGCTGCTCCCCAGATTGCGGCAGCCTGTGCGTTGGGTGACATCTTGGTCGCGTGATTGCGAAACCGGGCCCCGCCCCTCTCCGTGCAGGCTGTGCCCATAAATGGAAGAAAAGCCTGTCTACCGGGGCAGACAAAGGGAATCCCCTGTGCGACCAATGCTTTGCGCTGACGCGCATCGGCACCAGGAAACGAAACGACAACAGGAGTCTCCGCACGCAAGGCTAGCTGACTATAGACTCTCTTAGCCTCGGGAAGCCCGACGCCAGTAGGCAAACTTGCAAGCAAAAACGAAAAACCGTTTGCGTCAACAGCGCGGACCTCAATCGCCCGCAGATGCAGCGGCAGGCGTGCGGATCCAGGCCAAGTTTTGGTCTTGACGGAGAGGCCTAGTGCTTCTTGTAAGTAGATTAGCGCTTCGTTCATTTCCATCATTTTCGTTCGATTCCAGTTTAAATTGGAATTATACATAATTTTCGGAATTAACGAGATTCCTTTCGTGCATAAGTCCATTATTTGCGTTTTCAGAACCGGATCAGTGGGTGATTCGGGATACAATCGTTACAGGAAACGACACGCCCCGCGTAAGTGTTCGAAAGCGCGAGCGAGCAGTTTCCGGTGTTGTAAAATGTCCGGACTCCGAACCACGGGCATTTTAATTTGCACGCGCGGCGCAAATGCCTTCTACCGTCCGCACCGCGCGTGCGCCTACGGACCTTAAACCGAACCTCATACGAGTCAAGAAACGCGATGACGAATGAGTCCGCATCGGACGGTAGAGGCTGCCTGCGTTGTCCAAAAAGAACGGGGCAGACTCCGCACTGGAATCTGCCCCGAAAAGAGGATGGCAAAGCAAGAACGTGGATGGACGAGAAAAGTGTCCGCAAGTCTCTTGGCCATCACATCCCACCTGCCAAAGGGATGGGTGAGCGAGCGTTACTCCTGCTCGGACTCCTCAGCCTGCTTACGGCTGCGGATGAGGTGCGCCACGCCGATGCACAGCACCGCGCCACCAGCGATCCAAGTGAAGGTCACACCGTTGAGACCGGTGAGTGGGAGGCCGGAGCCCTTCTTGTTCTGGACAGTAAGGTTAACCACGCCACCGTTCACAGTTGCCTCTTTCACAAGCGAAGAAGTATCCTTGGTCACGCTAACGGTGAGCGTGTTGCTGCTCTCGCCCTCAGGCTTAGCAAGATCGCCCTCAGCAGTCGAGATCTTAAAGGTGAAGTCGGGCAGCGTGTTGTAGCCGCCGAGGGTGTGGGTCTCCTTGACGGTATAGGTACCAGCATCGAGACCCTTGACCTCGATTACGCCGCCATTCTTAGTTTCGAACTCATACTCGTTTTCGGAGAGGGTGCCGTCCCCCTGAACATACTTGGCACCGGCAGCAGCACCCTGTGCGTTTTCGTCGGGATTCGTAGCCTGGATGGTAAACTTCACGCCGTCAAGCTTAGTGCTCTCGTCGGCAGCGTCCTCCTTGACCAGCTTGAGCGCATAGGTATAGTCACGGACGGTATCGGGCACGGACTCGCCCTTGCCATCGCTCATGGGATTGTTGGAGTAGATGAGCTTGACACTGTTGGAATTGCCCTCGCCGCCAACAGTAACCTTATCGGCCTTCTGCTGGTCGAGCTTGGCAGTATAAGTGACGACGACATTAGAGCGGCCGTCGAGCGTCGCGCCGGCCTTGTTCGCAGCAGATTTGAGGTCGGCAAACTTTACGGTCAACGTGTTAGTTGTATCATCAGTCGAAACATCGTAACCAGTCTTGTCGCCCTCAGTCGAGTTACGCTGAAGGATCTTATCGCCGATTTTAACTTCAATGGTGCCCACGTTTGCCGTAAGGCCGGCAGAGAGCACGTCGTTAAACTCATAATAGTAGGTGTCAAACGTGGCGATGTTGTCGGCAACGGTGCCCGTCAGCTGGTAACTGACATCCTGACCCATCTGGGAATCTGCCTTGTCTTTCCAATCGCTATCGAGCTTGTCGTCTTTGACCTTCTTCTCGACCGTAGGAATACTGGTCTTCTCGGTAACCTCAACAGCACTGCCGCCCACGACAGCGAAAATCGGGGAAGTACCGGTGTTCTTCTTGTTCTCAGTCATCTGGCCGATACCAGCGTCATCGGTCAAGAAAAGATAGTAGCCCGTGTTGGGCGTGTTGTCAGCAGCATTCTTGGGCTCAAAGGTGGAGCCCGCTTCAAACGAATCGCCCGTCGGCTGAACTTTGTTTTTGACCACCTTGGCAATATCATTGAGGACACTATCCTTATCGACTCGCGTCTCCTTAGTGGTGTCCTTCACGTTCGCGGTCAGCCAGTCGGCGACGTCCGGTGCTTTTGCATCAGACTTAAGCGCGTTCGGATAACGCTTATTAATAGCTCCGATGATGGCAGTCTGAGCCGCATCATCAACGGCCCACTTAACATTTGAAACGACCTTGCCCGGCTTGCCGGACTCATCCACGACATCGGCCTTGAAGATCTGGTACGCCTTGAACTTGGTGATTCCGTTTTTATCGGCCTGACCGATGGTGATCGTATTGTCGCCATCCGCCGCAAACGCCTTGGTCACCGGGGCCATTACGCCGCCGAAGCTCAGCGCTGCTGTGAGGCCGGCGGTTACTGCCAGGCATGCGATGTTCTTGCTCATGCTCATCTTCTTTTCCTCCGTTTTCCGGTTGGTTCTCATTCGATCGGTCATCATCTGTCTGTGTCTTAGCATCTGCTTCGCTACGTCTCGCCCCGCTCTCGGTGGGGCTGCCAGCTACTCTTTATGGCTGCCACCTCCCCGCTTGATCAGGAGCGCGACCACGATGAGTGCAGCTCCGGCGACCGCTGCGGCGGCCACGGCGTACATTGCCATATCGCCAGTCAAGGGCATAAAGCCTCCGGTGGTAATGCTAGGGGGTGTGCCGGTGGGCGTGTTGAT
>CAJKZO010000105.1:0-7157 GCA_905204365.1 uncultured Collinsella sp. | reverse complement strand
AGGGAAGAGGCGGGGCATGCCCCGCCTCTTACACCACATCTCTGCGCGCTACCTTTTGTAAATTCCGGGATGGTCGAGAGTGGCCGGTTTAACGTAGTAGATGGCCACGTTTCGTGGCAAACGGTCCGATCCAAGACCCAAGGCAGCCAACCTCGAATGGCCATTCTCGAAGTTGCGGTGGAATACGGACTGAATTGGCCCCTTAAAGGCAAAAACACTCCGTATTCCACCGCAACTTATAGGGAGATAGGCCTTAGAGGCGGGCGAGGTCGTAGGCTTGGGCGGCTGACTCGCCGGCACAGATGAGGTTGGTTGTGGCTTCTTGCGGATCGAGTGCCTGTTCCAGGTCCATGGGCTTGCGGCAGATCGGAAGCACCAAGTCGATGCCCCGCACACACACCGCATCCAGGTTGTCAGCGCGACCGCCCACGACAGCGATCACCGGTTTGCCACACCGCTTGGCACGGCGCGCCACGCCCACCGGCGCCTTACCGGCGGCGGATTGCTCATCCATATTGCCCTCGCCTGTAATGACCAGGTCGACATCGCGCACGCGCTCGTCAAACCCCACGAGATCGAGCACCGTCTCCACACCCGAGCGTAGCTCCGCGCCGAGCGCCAGCAACGCCGCGCCCAAGCCACCGGCAGCGCCCGCGCCGGGCACGCCAAGCACCGAGCCAAATGTCCGTGCGTTCTCGGGTGTGCGCAACAACCCCTGGGCTCGCGCCTCGAAAATTGCCGCATCGAGCAGGCGACCGTAGCCGACCATCCAGCCGTCGCACCTGCTCAGCGCCTCGGCATCATCCGCCGGCAGACCCTTCTGTCCGCCGAACACCGCAAGCGCGCCGCGACGCCCTACGAGTGGATTCTCGACATCCGAAAGCACAACGATACGAGCGCCATCCAAAGCCTGTAGCGCTGGCGCCAAATCAACGCTCGTCACCCGCTCAAGGCCGGCAAGACCGGGGACGACCTCGCAGCCCTGATCATCGACCACACGCGCGCCCAGCGCCCGCAGCATGCCGGTGCCACCGTCGTTGGTGGCGCTGCCGCCCAAGCCAATATAGAGTGTCCTTGCGCCCGTGCGAACTGCGCGAAGCATAAGCTCGCCCACGCCATAGGTTGTGGCCGCCAACGCCGCCGACTCCGTGCAAGGCGAATACCCAATGCCGGCCGCCTCGGCCATCTCAATTACAGCCGACTCGTGCTCGCCGTCCACCAGCATCCGGGCAGACACGCGGTCGCCCAAGGGGCCTGCGACATCACAGGTTGAGAGCTCGCCACCGCATGCGGCGATGGCATCGAGCGTTCCCTCGCCACCATCTGCCAGCGGCAATGCGCGCACCTCGGCATCGGGCCAAACGCGGCGCACGCCTTCGGCAACCGCCGCCTCCGCCTGCGCGCTCGAAACGCTACCCTTAAAGGAATCAATCGCTAACAGCACACGGCGGGGCCGGCGCTGCACGGGGCCAAAATCAACCGCCGCGCCAGCATCCTCTTCGGCACCCGCGAGCGCCGCGGCGTGAGCGGCATGCGCCTCAAGATCGGCCCCACAACCGCAATCAGCGCCGCCCGTTCCGCGTAGACCGCCAAAATAGCTACTCAGCAGCTCGCGGCATTCATCCGCCAGGACCCCAGCCGTCACGTTAAACCGATGGTTCAGGCGCGAATCGGCATTGAGGTCATACAACGAGCCCAGCGCACCCGCCTTGGCATCGGCCGCGCCGTAGACACAACGCCCCACGCGCGCGTTAACCATAAGGCCCGCGCACATGCAGCAGGGTTCCAATGTCACATAGACCGTACAGTCGGAAAGGCGCCAGCGACCGAGCGACCGAGCGGCAGCGCACAGGGCCGCGAACTCTGCATGAGCCGAAGGATCCTGATCGAGCTCGCGCCGATTGTGCGCCCTCGCGACGATCTCGCCGTCGCGCACCACTACGGCTCCGATGGGCACCTCGCCCACCGCCGCGGCGGCTCGCGCCACCGCCAGCGCCTCGCGCATGAACTTCTCATCGATTTCGGTGATCGTCATCGTTCGCCTTCCCTGTTGCAAATTCAAAACGATGCTATCATTACGACTCACGGAGAGATGGCAGAGCGGTTGAATGCGGCGGTCTTGAAAACCGTTGAGCGCGAGAGCGTTCCGGGGGTTCGAATCCCCCTCTCTCCGCCACTTTTAGTGATGCACCGGCGTCATGGTCCGCTCGAACAGCGCATCGACCACGTCGGCCATCTCAGGTCGACGCTCAAGATCGTGGCCCGATTCCCACCATATCGTGAAAAGTCGAATAATACCGCCGGCGACAAACTCAGACGTCGTCTCGAGTGACACGGGGGCCAGGGCATCCTCGGCAAGCACGTTCATCACACGCTCGCGGATGGAGCGGGCAATGCGGTCGCAAATAACGTTGGTCAACATGCCCGACATGCTGCTTGCCAAAATGTTATCCATGAGCTGCTCGTGCGCCAGAATCAAATCCATGGCATCGTCCAAAATCGCGTGTCGAAGCGCGCGCACGTCCTCGGCAGATACCGCGCCGGCCTCATCGGGCTGTTTTTGCGGCAAGCCCGACATGAGCTCATCGATATAAAAGGCAAAGTAATCGTTCTTGTCGCGAAAGTGCTTGTAGAACGTCGTGCGGCGAATCATGGCGCGGTCGCACAGCATGGCAACCGTCAGGTCCTCAAAACGATGCTCCTCGAGAAGCTCGGTGAAGGCATCGAACAGGGCGCGGTAGGTTTTCTTAATGCGAAGGTCCACTGGTATCGCCATCCTCAGGGCAAAGACAACACTCGTCAATCTGTCGCATATCTTACACCTGTACCTCGCGTGCTTTGTCCCGGTGCCAACCCCGCCGAAAAC
Source organism: uncultured Collinsella sp. (assembly GCA_905204365.1). GTDB lineage: Bacteria > Actinomycetota > Coriobacteriia > Coriobacteriales > Coriobacteriaceae > Collinsella. The sequence goes on along the minus strand of CAJKZO010000105.1, from coordinate 4,291 downwards.
ACAACGCTTACCGGAAAGTTCGGCACGGTAAAACGTTGCGGGTATACTAGTAGCGTTATACCAACGGCAGCTGGCGCATGCCGCCGCGGCCATTCGAAACGGAGACATCATGATTACCGTCATCATCGGCATCGTTGTTGTCATTGTGATTGTCTGCGCCATCGCCGGCATCTACAACAACATGGTCACCAAGCGTAACCGCATCGATAACGCCTGGCAGAACATCGATACGCAGCTGCAGCGCCGCAACGACCTGATCCCCAACCTAGTCGAGACCGTCAAGGGCTACGCCAAGCACGAGCAGGAGACGCTCTCCGCCGTGATCAGCGCGCGTAACACCGCCGTCAAGGCCACCACGCCCGAGGCCAAGATGGAAGCCGACAACGTGCTGACCGGTGCGCTGCGTCAGCTCTTCGCCGTAGCCGAGGCCTACCCCGACCTTAAGGCGAACACCAACTTTACGCAGCTCCAGGCATCACTCGAGGATACCGAGAACAAGATTAGCTACGCACGCCAGAGCTACAACGATTGCGTGCTCAGCTACAACAACGCCATTCAGACGTTCCCGGCTGTCATCTTTGCCGGCATCTTTCAGTTTAAGGAGCGCCAGGGCTTCGAGGCCGCCGAAGCAGCCCGCCAGGCCCCGACCGTCAAGTTCTAGTAGTTTGACAGCGCATCCTTAATCGGCCAAATGCATAAACCGCCCCGTCGAATGCATACTTCGACGGGGCGGTTTCCTTTTTCGCGAAGGTCCCCCTCTAAGCGCCGTGCATTTTCAGGAGTATTCAACATAACCAAGAGCTTCGGGCGCCACGATAAATGCCAAAGACCGCGAATGTCCCTGCAAATCAAACGATGTCAGCCCATAACCCCGCCCATCATCCGTAGAAAACATTGAGAAATCCCGATTTTTTGCCCGAGGTCGGTATGCAGGGGCCTTCGATTGCAGAATACTCGCAAAAATGCACGTCACCGCCACCCCCACATGGCGCGAACCAAAACAAAAGCGCGGCCTTCCTTTCCGGCGCACTCCGCAGGACGAAAGAACCCCCGCCGCGCGTAGTGCGCAGCGGAGGTTCTTTCATGTCCGAGGACGCGCCGGAAAGGAGGGTCGCCCTCGGGCCGGACGGCTAAGACAGCTTACGCGACGGTGTAAACCCAGTTGTGCTTGTCCTCGACAGCACCAGACTGGATGCCGGTCAGAGTCTCGCGGAGCTTCTTCATCACGGGGCCGATCTCGGTGTAGCCAGCCGGGAAGGTCACGGTCTCATCGGCACCATAGACCTTGTTGTCGATCTCGCCAACCGGGGAGATGACGGCAGCGGTGCCGCACAGGCCGCACTCCACAAAGGTGCCGGCCTTGACCTCGGCCCACTCGACGGGGCGCTGATCGACGGTCATACCCAGGTCCCGAGCAACCTGAACGAGCGAACGACGGGTGATGGAGGGCAGGATGGAGTCGGTGTGCGACTGCGGAACGACGAGCGTGCCATCCTCTTTCACGAACAGGACGTTGGCGCCACCGGTCTCCTCGACATAGGTGCGGGACTCGGAGTCGAGATACAGGTTCTCGGCATAGCCCTCGCGGTGAGCCTCCATCGTGGGCTTGAGGGACATGGCGTAGTTCAGGCCGGCCTTGATGTTGCCGGTGCCGTGCGGTGCGGCGCGGTCATACTCGGAAACGCGCAGCTTGACGGGCTTGAGGCCACCCTTAAAGTACGGACCGACCGGGGTCACGAGAATGCGGAACGTGTACTCAGGAGCGGGAGCCACGCCGATCACGTCACCGGAGCCGATCATAAACGGACGCACGTACAGGGTCGCGCCGGAGCCGAAGGGCGGAACCCATGCGGCGTTGGCAGAAACGACCTGCTTGACGGCCTCGACAAACTTATCCTTGGGGAACGGGGGCATCTCGAGGCGCTGGGCGGAGTTATACATGCGCTCGGCGTTCATGTCGGGGCGGAAGCAGACGATGCTGCCGTCCTCGGCGGTGTAAGCCTTCAGGCCCTCAAAGACCTCCTGGCAGTAATGGAAGATGCCGCCGCACTCGGAGACATGCAGGGTGTGGTCGGTGGTCAGGCCGCCCTCGTCCCACTCGCCGTCCTTCCAATGGGCCTCGTAGCTGTAATCGGTCTTCATGTAGCCAAAGCCGAGGCTACCCCAATCGATATCCTTCTTCTCGACAGTCATGTGTCGCTCCTTACATACACAGTTGCATACTCGCGAACTCGCACGCAAGGACCGAGGCCGACCGCGTCGCAACGTCGCACGCCCGGAGCGTAGAGCCGGACGGGACACGCGAACAGCATCAAAGCCGATGGCACGTCGATTCGCATGCACGAGATTGTACTCCCCGTACGCGTCTGATAAAACGCTTTTCTTTAACTAAGTAAAGTATTTTCATTTGACCGAAACTAAAGAGGCCCGCCACCGTAAGCGGTGACGGGCCTCAACTGCACGGTTTGCGCGCTGGCTCGAGCTACGCGTTCTTTTTGCCCAGCTTAGCCTTAACCAGACCGACCACGGTCGGGATGATCGACACGGCAACGATGCCGACGATCAGCAGCTCAAAGTGCTCCTGCACAAAGGGGATGCCGCCAAAGAAGTAGCCCAGCAGTGTAAAGAGCGTCGACCAGGTAATGCCGCCCAGCACGTTAAAGATGACAAAATTGCGCCAGTGCATGCCGCCCATGCCGGCGATAAAGGGCACAAAGGTGCGGATAAACGGGAAGAAGCGACCCAGGAAGATGGCCAGGTGACCCCACTTGTCCAAGAAATCCTCGGACTTTTTGATGCGCTCGGGCGTCATGGCCTTGACCTTGCCCGAAGCGATAATCTTTTTGCCAAAGAAGTGACCGATCATAAAGTTGCACTGGTCGCCCAGGATGGCTGCGGCCCATGCGGTGGCCAGAAGCGCCACGATGTTAAAGCCGCCGTTGTGGACAAAGAAGCCCGAAGCAAACAGCAGCGAATCGCCGGGAAGGAACGGGAAGAACACCACGCCTGTCTCGATAAAGATGATCAGGAACACACAGCCGTAGGCCATAAGCGGGCCGGCGGCGATCCAGCTGGCGATCGCGGTGCGCGGGTCTTTGAGCAGCTCGGCGATAAAATTAATGAAACCCATGAAGTAAAACCTCTCAGTTGTGGGCGCGGATACGTCCAAGTTGACCAGTATACGGTTGCGGCGCCCCCTCGTGCGCAACCCCACAAAAGCATGACCCCATTACCAGCAAGTTTGCATAACTGACACCTGTTGCGCAATGCCGCCAAGATTGTCCTTCCTAATCCCTAGCGAATCGCTATACTTTATTGAATCGCATTGCCATGGGCTAAGGGAGGGCGGCCGGTGAGCTTTATCAATACCATTCGCGAGGACATCAAGACCGTCCAAGCGCAGGATCCCGCCGCGCAAAACGGTCTAGTCATCTTCCTTTCCTATCCTGGCCTGCACGCCAAGTGGAACCACGTGCCCGAGCACTGGCTCTGGGAGCACGGTCATCGCTCGCTCGCCCGCGTGCTCTCGCAGATCACCCGTCATATCACCGGCGTCGAAATTCATCCCGCCGCACAGATTGGCAAGCACTTCTTTATCGACCACGCCATGGGCGTCGTCATCGGCGAGACCACCATTGTGGGCGACAACTGCGTGCTCTACCAGGGCGTCACGCTCGGCGGCACCGGCAACGAGACCGGCAAGCGCCACCCCACCTTGGGCAACAACGTCACCGTGGGCACGGGCGCCAAGGTGCTCGGCAACATCCGCATCGGCGACAACGTCAAGATCGGCGGCAACTCGGTCGTCGTCAAAGACGTGCCCGACAACTGCACCGTCGTGGGCGTGCCGGGACGCATCATCAAGCGCAACGGCTGCCGCGTGTTCGAGGAGAGTTTCGACGCCAAGCAGCATCGCGAGTACATGCCCGACGATGCCGCCGAGCAATCCGCGCTCAACCGTCAAGGCATCACCGAGAATGCCCGCCGCGTCAAGGAACTCGAGCGAGAGGTGGCCGAGCTCAAGGCCCTCGTCGCCAAGCTCGCGGACGAACGCTAGGGCTGCGAACGGCACAAGCCCGCATCAACACAAGAAGGCGCGCCAGGGAATTCATCCCCGGCGCGCCTTCTTGTGTTGATGCGACATGTGGGACTGTCCCTTTGTCACATTATGCGAACTGGCTCAGATAGAGGTCGGCGTAGGCACCCTCGGCAGCCAGCAGCTCCTTATGCGTGCCCTGCTCGATAATGTTGCCGTGGTCCATGACCAAGATCAGGTCGGCATCCACAATCG
>CAJKZO010000104.1:0-7172 GCA_905204365.1 uncultured Collinsella sp. | reverse complement strand
CCTTGAGCCATGCGGCTGCCATTCCCGCTTGTTTGCGGCCCAGGTCGGTCAACGGTGAATCGCAGCGGCCCTGGACGAGCTTTTTGACGTTGAATTCCGTCTGGCCGTGGCGAATCAGATACAGCCTCTTCATATTCTCCCCTTCTGTATAACTTGCTTTGCCGGCACAGCCCTACTCGTGGGTATGCCCTACGTAGTCTTCGTCGATCGTAATCTTGGCAATCGACTTGGGATATTCCGATTCGACCCGTTGTGCCAGCGCGTGCTTTACGTCTTCGGCACTCATCTGCAGATCCGAGGGACGCACGCAGTCAAAGATCACGTTGGTGTGCGTGGGACCCGGAACACAGCGCAGGTCATGAATCGAGAGGCGGCTATCGATCTCCTGAGCCATTGCGTTGATGCGCAGGCGCATGCTCGCCACCTTAGGGTCGTCGGTCACGATGGGGTCGTAATGGAGCGTGACAATCATGCCGTCCTCGTCCCTAAACGACTGCTCGATGTTATCGAGCGTGTCGTGACTTTCCAGCGGGCTGGCCTCGGCCGCCATCTCGGCATGCGCACTTGCAAACTTCCTGCCCGGGCCGTAGTCGTGAACCATCAAATCGTGAACGCCCAAAACGCCGGGATAGCTCATGATCTTGTCTCGAATGTGCTTGACCAGCTTAGGATCGGGCGACTGGCCCAAAAGCGGGCTCACCGTATCCTGGATGAGTTCAAAACCGCTCCAGCCAATATAGGCGCCAACGGCAAGGCCGACCCATGCGTCAAGATTGATGTGCGTCACCTGCGAAACAATCGCACATGCCAGCACGGCGCCCGTGGCAAGGACATCGTTCTTGGAATCCCGCGCGGTCGCATGCAGCGTCTCGGACTCAATGCGATCGCCGAGCTTTTGATTGAGGGCCGCCATCCACAGCTTAACAACCATCGAAAGCGCCAGGACTGCCACCAAGGCAAGCGAGAACTCGACAGGTTCGGGGTGGATGACGCGCTCAACCGAGGACTTCACCAGCTCAACGCCAATCAGCAGCACGAGTGCCGCCACGACCAGACCCGAGAGATACTCGTAGCGACCGTGGCCGTAAGGATGCTCGGGGTCTGCTGGCTTGCTCGCCAGCTTAAAGCCCAGCACGCTCACGATATTCGAGCTGGCATCGGACAGGTTGTTCATGGCATCCGCCACAATCGAAACCGATCCCGACAGCACACCAATTGCGCCCTTCGCAGCACAAAGCGCAACATTGGCGAGAATACACACCATGCCCGTCAACGTGCCCACGCGCGCACGGTCGCCCTGCGCACGACGAACGATCCACTCGACCATCTTCATCAGCCCCCACGGTACTGCCTATATATATCTATTGCTCAAACGGATTGTAGTGTAGCCACTTTGTCCTCCAGATACAAAAAGGCCGCGCCCACACGGGCCACGGCCTTGGAATGTGGCAAAGGAATCGTCCTTGTGTCGCACAGGTTTATGCGCTTACTTCAGCAGCGCTCGCCACTGTTTCGGGCGAATCGGCTCCGTCCCCCGTCGTCTGCCCCTTCGTCGGCACCACGCCAAAGCAGTAGCTCAGCGCCGCAGACACCGCAAATGCCACACCGCCGGCAGCACAGCACCACAGCAGGTTCGAGATGCCGCCCGTGGCAAAGCCAATGACCATGAGGACATTCGTCATGCCGATGGTATAGGCCGTAACGTGGCCCACGGCCGCAACAAGGCCTCCGACGGCGCCGCCAATGGCCATGCACGTCAGGCACCTGCCATATTTAAAGCCGCAACCGTACAGCGCCGGCTCGCTTACGCCACCAAGCACGCCCGAGATCGAATAGCCCAGCATGAGCGCCTTCTCGTCCTTATCCGCAACGCGGAGCGACGCGCCAAAGGGCATGCCCCAAACGGCGAACGTTGCCATCGTCGCGGCGATCAGGATGCACGAATCCGTTCCCACGCTCATAAACTGCGCATAGGCGAGCGATAGGACGACGTTGCTGACGCCCGCGATCTTAAGGAACTCCCAGCCCGCGGCAAGCCCCATGAGCGTGAGCAGCGACACGATGCCACCGGAATTGCCAAGCATAAACATAAGCTGTCCCAACAGCATGCCCAGATAGCTGCCCGCCGGCGCCGTGATACACAGCGAAACCGGAACCATGACGAGCATGGTTGCAAACGGAACGAACGAAAACGCCACGGCCTTAGGGATAACGCGCTGAAAGAAACACTCCACTCGCCATAGCACGGGCACCGAGATGAGAACCGGAATAACAGTCGTCGTGTAATCATTGACTGGCGCAGGAAGCAGGCCATACACGGAAGTCATCGATGCCCCCGTCGTCGATGCGGCATCGACGAGCTTAAGCAGATCGGGCGCAACCAATACGCCGCCCAGCATCATGCCCAGCTGCTCCGAGCAACCGAGCTGGCGGGCGGCCGCCCAACCAAGATAAATGGGTAAAAAGTAGTAGCCGGCGTTATAGAGCCAACTGTAGAACAGACGATAGATTTCGGAATCGGCAGACCACAGGCCCAGCATGCCTTCGCCCATAATGACGGCAACGGTGCGGAACAACGCCGCGCAGACAATAAACGGCAGCGCCGACATCATGCTTTTGGACAGATAGTCCACCACGGCCATGGCGTTTGATGAAACCGTCGTTGTAAACGAGGTGTTAGAAACTTGTGGCATGGAACGCCTTTCCCAATGTGACATGCGGACTGTCCCTTTGTCACATCGTGCGATACTGACCGATTGCGCGGTACTTTTCGTAGCGGAGGTTTGTGAGGGTCTCGTCGTCGAGCCGCCCAAGCGTATCGAAGGCATCAAATGCCGAGGACATGGCGGCATCGGCGATTTCCTCATGCGACAGGCCCCTATCGTCAACAATGCCGTCGATGATGCCGAGCGCCAACAGATCGGGGGCTGTGAGCTTAAGCGCCTCGGCGGCCTCATTCGCGCGCTCGGTATCCTTCCACAGGATCGACGCACAGGCCTCGGGGCTCACGACCGAATAGGCCGAGCTCGAGAGCATCAGGATGCGGTCGGCCACGGACAGCGCTAGCGCGCCACCAGAGCCGCCCTCGCCTGTCACCACCGAGACAATCGGCGTCTTGAGGCCGCTCATCTCTATGAGATTCTGGGCAATCGCCTCACCCTGGCCGCGTTCCTCGGCACCGATGCCGCAAAACGCGCCCGAAGTATCGACCAGGCACAGAACCGGTCGACCAAACTTTTCGGCCTGGCGCATCAGGCGACGCGCTTTGCGGTAGCCCTCGGGATGTGCCATACCAAAGTTGCGACGCATACGCTCTTTAGTCGTGGTGCCGCGCTCGACGGCGATGACCGTTACGGGGCGTCCGTCTTTCCAGCCAATGCCAGCCACCACAGCAGCGTCGTCGCCAAAGTAGCGGTCGCCGTGCAGCTCCACAAATCCATCCAGGCCCAGCGAGATCATCTCGCCTGCCGTGGCGCGATCTGCCGAGCGGGTCTGCTTGACAATCTCGAGCGCGGTTTTTGGTGCGGCCGAGCGCTTGAACAAATGTCCCAGCTTTTTGCCGCGGCGGCCCGTATGCACAATCTCGTGCGGTGCCCCCAGGCCGGGCGCGTGCCCTTCGTGCAGCGCCAGCAGCTCGCCTACCGTGAGCGCAACCTCGCCACGCGGTACAACGGCATCGCAAAAGCCGTGCTCCAGCAAAAACTCGGAGCGCTGGAATCCCTTGGGCAGGCGCTTGTGCATGTTCTGCTCGATCACGCGCGGGCCTGCAAATGCCGTCAGGGCATCGGGCTCGGCCAGGATAATGTCGCCCTCCATAGCAAAGCTCGCGGTTACGCCTCCGGTCGTGGGGTCGGTGAGCACCGTGACATACAGGCCGCCCGCCTCACTGTGGCGCCTAACCGCCGCAGAAATCTTGGCCATCTGCATAAGCGAGGTCACGCCCTCCTGCATGCGCGCACCGCCCGAAACGGTAAAGCCGACAACCGGCAATCCCAGCTCGGTCGCACGCTCAAATGTGCGACAGATCTTCTCGCCCACCACGGAGCCCATCGAGCCCATCATAAAGTTGGCGTCCATAAAGAAGAGCGCGGTATCGCAACCGCAGATTTTGCCCCTGCCGCACACAACGGCATCGCGCTCGCCCGAACGCTCGCTCACGCTCTTGAGCTTGTCGGCATAGCCGGGAAACGAGAGGAAGTCCTCCGGCGCCAGATTGGCATCCCATTCCTCAAACGTGCCCTCGTCGACCGTCATGCGCATGCGCGCGCGACCGCTCACGCGAAAGTGTTTGCCGCAACGAGGGCAGACCTCGAGGTTGTCGTGTAGGCGTGCCTCATCGATCACGCGGCGGCACTCCGGGCACTTGATAAACACGTGGCGCGCGGGAAACTCGGCGCACGACTCGGTCATCGGTCCCTCGAGGACGTTGACCGTCTTCGCTTTTCTATTCATCAGCATAGAGATGCCCCATCAGATCGGTGTGATACATGCCCGACAAGAACTCGTCGTTTGCCAGCACGTCGAGCTGAAGCTCGCTGTTTTCGCTCACGCCCTCAATCACGAGCTCGCCCAGGGCCGAGCGCATCTTGCGAATGGCGCCGTCACGCGTGGGCGCACACACGATGAGCTTGCCAAGCATGGAGTCGTAGTACGGCGGAACTTTAGCACCGGTAAACATGGCGGAATCCCAGCGCACGCGCGGACCACCCGGCACACGCAACGCGGTGACCGTTCCGCATGACGGCAGAAAATCCGGCGTTTCGGCATTGATGCGGCACTCCATGGCGTGGTTGCGGACCGGCATGTCCTCCTGCTCAAAGGGCAGAGGCTGGCCGGCTGCCACGCGCAGCTGCCACTTGACCAAGTCGGTATCGGTCACAAACTCCGTAACCGGATGCTCCACCTGCAAGCGCGTGTTCATTTCCATAAAGTAGAAATTGCCGTCGTCCGAATACAGGAACTCGATGGTACCGGCTCCTTCGTAGCCGACGGCACGAGCCAGGTCACGCGCTGCCTTGTGCATGCGAGCACGAATGTCGTCGTGTCCGTCGAGGCACGGCGCGGGGCTCTCCTCGATTAGCTTTTGGTTGCGCCGCTGCACCGAGCACTCGCGCTCGCCGAGCGAAAACACATGGCCCTGCTTATCGGCCATAATCTGTACCTCAACGTGATGCGCCGGCGCGACGAACTTCTCCATGTAGCACTCGCCGTCGCCAAAAACGGCCTCGCCCTCGGCGCGTGCTTCAATAAAGGCCTTTGCCGCATCTTCCACGCGCTCGACCTTACGAATACCGCGACCGCCGCCGCCCGCACGCGCCTTAATAAGCACGGGGCAGCCAATGCGCTCAGCCTCGGCCGTTGCCTCCTCGGGACTTTTGAGCAAATCGCAGCCCGGCACGATGGGCACGCCCGCCGCGGCAGCCGTTCGACGTGCGGCGTCCTTGTCGCCCATGCTGTCGATCACCTTGGCCGAAGGACCAACAAACGCTAGGCCATACTTGTCGCAGTCGCGCACGAAGCTCGCCTTCTCGGAGAAAAAGCCATAGCCGGGATGAATTGCCTTAGCTCCCGACTTTACGGCACAGGTGAGCACAGCATCGTCGTTGAGGTAGCTCTCGGCAAGACGCGGACCGCCGATGCAATACGCCTCGTCGGCAAGCTGCACGTGCAGCGCGTCCGCATCGGCCGTGGAATAAACGGCGACGGTCTTGATGCCCATATCGCGGCACGCGCGGATAACACGGACCGCGACTTCGCCGCGGTTGGCGATGAGCACTTTGTCGAACATGAAGCCTTCCTTAACTTTCGTGCATGAGTGCAAAAGACATATCGGCGCGGCAGCAAACCTCGCCGTTGACGCTCGCAGTACCCGTCGCAAAGCGGAACGGCCCGCGCGCACGCGTGATGGTGCACACCAGATCAACCGTGTCGCCCGGGCGCACCGGACGCTTAAAGCGCACCTTGTCCAGACTCGTGTAGAACGGCGTCGCGCCGCGCGCTTCCTCATCGCCCATCAGCAGCACGCAACAGTTTTGGGCGAGCATCTCGCACTGAATCACGCCGGGGACCACCGGGTTTCCCGGAAAATGCCCCTGCAAAAAGTACTCGTCGCCCGTAATCGTGATCTTGCCGTGGGCCTCGTCGCCCACCAGCTCGGCCTCGTCGAGCAAAAGCATCGGTTCGCGATGCGGCAACAGTTCCTTAAGCTCTTCTTTGTTCATGGATATCACCTATCCGATCCTCATGAGGCAGCTGCCAAACTCCACGAGGTCGCCGTCGGCCACGCAGATCTCGAGCACCTCGCCGTCTGCCTCGGCCGTTACCTCGTTGAGAACCTTCATGGCCTCGATGATGCAGAGCGTCTCGCCGGCCTTGACCTTAGAGCCCACGTGCACAAACGGCTCGTCGCCCGGCGCCGGGGCAGCATAGAAAACGCCGACCATGGGAGCGGTCACCTCGGTGCCCTTGGGCTCTGGTGCGGCGGCAGGTGTCTGCGCGGCGGGCTCCGGTGCGGCAGGCGCGACTGTGGGAGCTGCAACTGGAGCGGCCATAGCGCTCGGCATGGGCATGGGCACGGCAACCGGCTGTGCGGCGCTCGCGCGCTCGAGTTCGACCGCGGTGCCATCGGGCTCCTCAACGCGCACGCGCGTGAGGCCGCGGTCCTCCATCACATCGGCTATCTCGGCAAGTCTTTTGGAATCCATGCTCTAGCTCCTCGTATATCTACGCAGCGCGATGGCGGCGTTGTGCCCGCCAAAGCCTAGGTTGGTCGAAAGCGCCCAGGTAAGGTCGGCGCGAACTGCGCGATTGGGCGTGTAGTCAAGATCGCAGGCGGGATCGGGCGTGCGGTAGTTAATGGTCGGCGGCACCACGCCCTGCTCGAGCGCCATGGCGCAGGCCATGACCTCGATGGCGCCCGTGGCACCGATCATGTGGCCGGTCATCGACTTAGTCGACGAGACGTGCGCGGCGCGCGCCGCGTCCTCGCCGAGCGCACGCTTAATGCCCGCCGTCTCGGACGAATCGTTGAGCTTGGTCGATGTGCCGTGGGCATTGATGTAGAGACCCTCGGAAGGCTTGACGTCGCCCTCGGTCACCGCCAGCGATATCGCGCGGGCAATGCCGGCAGCCTCGGGATCAGGACTCGTGATGTGATAGGCATCATCGGTGTT
>CAJKZO010000103.1:0-7475 GCA_905204365.1 uncultured Collinsella sp. | reverse complement strand
GACAGATTCAGGTGGCACTCAAAGGGCGCACGCGGTTCGAGATCGAGATGGCCGGCGTCAGGGCGCACGCGAGCCAGCCCTGGAAGGGCGCGGATGCCGTCGCCGCCATGGCCGAGGTCGTCTGCGCGCTGCGCCATGCGTTCGCGGCGCTGCCCGTGCATGATGAGCTGGGGCCATCGACCATCACGTTTGGTCAGATTGAGGGTGGCTACCGTCCCTATGTCGACCCAGACCATGCCAAGGTCTGGGTCGACATGCGCCTGACCCCGCCGACTGATACGGCCGCCGCGACGCGCATGGTAGAGCAGGCCATCGCCGGCGCCGAGGCCGCGGTCCCCGGTTGCCATGGCAGCTATACCGTGACAGGCGACCGCCCCGCCATCGAGCGCGACCCAAGCTCTCCTCTTCTAGCCGCGCTCAAGCGTTCCGCCGATGACGTGACGGACGCGGACACGACCGTCGGCTTCTTTACCGGCTACACCGACACCGCCGTCATTGCCGGCAAGACAGGTAGCCGCAATTGCATGAGCTACGGTCCCGGGTCGCTCGCGCTCGCGCACAAGCCCAACGAATATGTGCCCCATGCCGATATCGTTCGTTGTCAGCAGGTGCTAATCGCGCTCGCCGATAACGTGCTCTGGGACGCGAGCGGCCAAGTTGGGGCATAATAAGCCGCGAACAAACCGACTCGTGCGTTAGGGCCGCCCATGAAAGCACTTCCGTTTCCCTGCATCCGCCCGGCTCAGGACCGCGTGCTCGAGGCGCTGCCTACAATGGGCAGTATCCTGAGCGGCAACGATGCTCTGCGCGGAGCCATTGCCGATGGCCTGATGCTCAAGGACCCGGGCGCGGCGTATTACGTGTACGAATGCTCGGGGGAGCCGGGGCGCGTGACGGGTGTTGTGGCGATCTGCCCGGTTAACGTGCTGACGGGTAGCGACGAGGCCGCCGCCGAGAGCGTCGACGCACTCGCCGCCGCGCGCGCGATCGCCGAGCTCAAGGTGCAGCCGCGCCCCGTGTCGCTCGCCTACGAGGCCTCGCCCGTCATGGATATCATCCTGGGCGCCGCCAAAGAGGGCGCGTCGCTCTACGCCGTCACCGACCCCGCGGGCATTACGCACCGCGCGTGGGAGGTCAAGCGCGAGGACGCCGTCGGGGCCATCCGCGCTATGCTCGACCAAGCACCGGAGCCGGTACTGGCCGACGACCCCGCCTACGCCGCCGCTCTGACCGGGGCGTCGCAGCTGCTGGCCGATGAGGCCCGTGCCGCCGGAACGTACACCGGCAAGGAGCCGTTCAACTTCACCGTGGCCGCACTCTTCCCAGCTGCGCAGGTCAGCGCCGCCGCGCCGCAGGTTCCGACAGGTCTGCTCACGCACCAGGTCGCGCGGTTCTAGCAAGACCAAAGCGCCCGGCAAAAAAATCGGCAGCTCAACAAACAGGGGGCGGAGATGCAGCAGGTACATGCATCTCCGCCCCTTTCGCGTCGATAAGTTATGCCGGCGACCCGTGCCGCCGCGCTCGCGTTATCCGCGCTGCGGACCCGCAGTAGCCACGAGCGGTTCAAGCCCCAGCTCGCGCGCGTAGTCTTCCTGCGTAAAAATCTCAACCAGTTCAAACGTATCCGTCGCATCATCAAACGCAAAGTGCAGCACCGAGCTGTTGCCCGGCACGCGATCGCGCTCGTCGGCCGCCGAACCCTTCACGTGATCCATAAACTCCTTGATAGCCGAGCCATGGCTTACCGCGAGCACGCACGTATGGTCCGGACGCTGCATGAGTTCGGTCAGCGTCGCCACCATGCGCTCGCGCACCTGGATCTGGCCCTCGCCGCCAAATTGACGATAGAAATCGCGCCACGGGCGCTCGGGCATGAGCATCACGCGCTCGGCCTCAAAGTCGCCAAAGAACCACTCGCGCAGACCGTCTAGGCGCTCGTAGGTAAGACCCGGCCACAGGTTGGCGATGGTCTGCTCGGTGCGGTGCAGCGTCGAGGTGTAGGCGTGGTCGGGCTCAATGCCGCGCGCACGCAAAAACATGCCGGCGCGCGCTGCCTGGTCGCAGCCCAACTGCGTGAGCGGCGAGTCACTCCAACCCTGAATAATGCGCTTAAGGTTGAATATCGTCTGTCCATGGCGAACCAGATACAGGTCTTTATTCATAGGGGTCCTTTCGTTCGTTACCAATCAAGGAGCGAAAACGCCCCGTCGCAATAGCCAAAATGAAGCACGGCACCGTTGTCGGGTAGCTCTCCCCTGCCAGTCACATACTCAAGAAACTCCTGGCAGGCTGAGCCGTGGGAAACCGCCAGCACGCAGTCGTGCTGCGGCCTGGCCATGATGCGGGACAGCCCCGCGACCATACGTGTGCGAAGCTCACTTTCCGACTCGCCACCAAAGGCAACCGGATAATCACCCCAGGGCCGCGGCGGCAGCTCGCGATCTGATGCGCCCTCCAGCGAGCCAAAATGCCACTCACGCAGGCCATCGACCAGCTCAATGTAACGGCCCTCGCCAACGATAAGCTCGGCCGTATGCCGCGCCCGGCCCAACGGCGAGGAATACACATGATCAAAGGCCACGCCACGCGCCGCAAACGCCGTACGCGCCGTCAGCGCCTGCTCGCGCCCGCGCGCCGTAAGCGGCGAATCGTGCCAGCCCTGCAAAATGCTCTGCACATTGAGCTCAGTCTGCCCATGCCGCACCAAATACAGATCTGCCACACGCCCTCCCCTCGTACCACCACAAAGGGGACAGGAGCCTTTGTGGTGATTTTGCCGCCGAATTGCACCGCAACGACGCACAACTACAGCAGCACGTCGGCAAGCGGACGCTTGGGTACGTGGTGCACCCGCGCCTCGTCGCGCCAATAATTGATGGAGCCGTCGGGGTTGGAATCGATCGCATCGATCACCTGCGTCTCGGCCGGAACGCCAAACGCCATGATCAGCTTGAGCTCATACTTGTCGTTATCGAGCCCCATGGCAGCGAGCGCGTGGGGCGTTATAGCCTTGATCATGCAGGCAGTCTCCTCGGGCGTGGCGCTGCGGGCGGCGAGCATCATCGTCTGCGCGGCAATGCCCGTGTCGACCTCGGTAATGGGAGCGGCGGGCTTGCCCGGAACGGCGCGCTCGGCAAGAATCGCGATGTAGCCGGTCGGGCGCTCGCCCTCATCGGGACCCGACAAATCCTTGAGCTCACCTGCCCATGCAAGCTCGTCTAACACGCGCGAGCAGTCCTCGGCACCGCTAACAACAAGAAAACGAAGACGCTGAGCATTGGCACCACACGGAGCCAGGTGCGCCAGTTCCGCCAGCTCGAGCAAAAACTCGCGCGGCACGCGCATGGACTCGTCAAATCGGCGGCACGTGCGGGCGCGGCGGACCAGCGCGTCAAACGTGTCCAGGCCGAGCTTTTCGCAACCTTGCTTTGCCATCGATTCGACACTCGACGGTGCCTCAGGAACTGCTTCGTTCATAGGGACCCCCAATACAAGCCAATTGTCCTTAGGAAAATCTAACCTAAAACGTAGGCAAATACGAACAGGGCTGCAATGTTCTACACCTGTTGAATAGAAAATCGCGACGTGGGGAACAACGGGAACAATTCGGGACCTTTGGGTTACGTTTCGCCCTCCCCGACCCATACGCCAGCGCCTTTAGGCGATACTGGCTGTAACGATCAAGGCTTACGCCGCACGGAAAGGAGACATTATGGGCATCTTTAAGAACGATGACCAAAAATCGAGCCAGTTTGGATTTGACGAGAAAAGCATGGCGGGCAAAGCCGTCAAGGCCGTACGCTGGATCTACGCCATCACGGGCGTCTTAGCGCTCATTGCTGGTATCGCGCTGCTTTTTGCACCCGCCAAGTCCCTCGTCTTTTTGACGACCGTCCTGGGCTTCTACTTTGTGATCACGGCCGCGATCAGGCTGTTTACCGCTGTTTTCGAGCCGCTGCTGCCCACCGGCTGGCGCGTGACGAGCATCATCTCCAACCTACTCATTATCTTGGGCGGCGTCATAATCCTGCGCAACCAGGCCTTCTCGACCGCGACGCTCACCACGATGGTGGTTATCGTGGCCGGCTTTGGCTGGATTGTCGAAGGTGTCATGTCCATTCTGGAGTCCGAGCTTTCGTCCAACCGTGCCCTCGCCATCCTGAGCGGCGCGCTCTCCATCATCGCCGGCATGTTCGTGTTTATCTATCCGCTGTGGTCGGCCAAGATGCTCGTCATCTTTAGCGGCGCCGCACTGCTGGTGTTTGGCGTAACGCTAATTGTTCGCGCCATTCAATTTGGCAAACTGGTGCACTAGATGCCGCGAACGCTCTTTATTGATGCCGACGCCTGCCCGGTCACGCGCGAGTCGATTGACTGCGCGCGGCGGGCGGGCGTCGCCGTTGTTATCGCCGGCAACAGCACGCAAAACCTGGAACGGCACATTCGCCGCGACGACCCGCGCGATGCCGAGCACGCGCGACGCGGCTTTTGGGTCACGACGCTCGATGTGAGCGTGGGCGCCGACAGCGCCGACTTCGCCATTGTCGAACGCCTGCAGGCGGGCGACGTAGTCGTGACGCAGGACATTGGCTTGGCGAGCATGGTGCTCGGGCGCGATGCCGCCGCCATCGGTGTGCGCGGGCGCGTCTACGACAAAGCGACCATCGACATGCAGCTGTTTATTCGCCACGAGGAAAAGAAGGTGCGACGCGCCGGCGGACGTACCCGCGGTCCGGCAGCATTTACCGGCGAAGACCGGGCTCGCTTTAAACGCAACCTCACCGAGCTGTTACGCTAAACAAGGTAGATTTTTGGGCTTAGAGACCAAAGGCGGAGAGAACGAGTCCCCAACCGGCGCCGATGACGTACATCATGATCAGGAACACGGCATTTTCGCGGGCGCTGCGGTTGGTGCGGAACAGCACCAGATAACCCACGCCGGCGGAAATGAGCGTGCCGGCGAGCATCGGCGCCAGTTGCAGCGCGCCTTCCAGATACAGCTGCGTAATGACCACGCTCGCCGAGCAGTTGGGAATCAGGCCGACAAGCGCCGAGCCCAAGACGGCGAGCGTCTCGTTGCCACGCAGGAACTGCTCGATCGCGGACTCGCCGAAGGTCTCGAGCACGGCGACCAGAATCAGCGTCACCAGAAAAATGAATACCGATACCTGCACGGTGTGCGAGATGGCGCTGCGAATAATCGACAGGAGGGGCGCGCCCTCGTGAGAGTGGGAGTGACCGTGGCCATCATGGTGTTCATGCTCGCCCTCATGACCGTGATCGTGTCCATGTCCGTGTTCGTGCTCGTCCTCATCTTCATCGCAACCGCAATGGTCGCGCTCGCACAACTCGTGGATGTGGTCGGCGCTCACGCCCGCCTCGGCCACCTCGTCGATGATGTCACCGCCGCTGTGGTCGTCATGCGCGCAGTTCACATGAGCCGGATTGGCAGCGGTCCCCAGCACGGTACGGCGAATCGCCGCATGCGCGCGAGCGTTACGACGCAGGCCGCGAATGGCGGCGTCCACGATAAAGCCCGTGACCAGCGCGATCAGTGCCTTCGAAGCCAAAAGCATCGCCATGATCTGCACGGGCACCTGCTCGGCGAGCAACAGCGGCAGCATCTCGTCGGAGGTCGAAAGGAACACCGCCACCAACGTGCCCAAGGTCACGACACGGCCGGCGTACAGCGTTGCTGCCATGGCCGAAAATCCGCACTGCGGCACAATGCCCAGCAGCGAGCCAACCACGGGACCCGCAGCGCCGGCGCGCTTGATAGCGCCGTTGACGCGGTCGCCCGCAACGTGCTCAAGTGTCTCGAGAGCAAGATACGTCACCAACAAAAACGGCACCAGCGAGAGCGTGTCCTTGCCGGCGTCGAGCAGAATATCAATCAGCAAATCCATGACGGATGGAACCTTTCGTGTCTTTCGGCAGCATTGTAAAAGTCCTAGCGGTCAACTAGGGTATTGTAGTTGTCCTAGGCGCGATGCCAATAGTTGCCCATGGTAAACTATCATCTCGCCACATCTCAATGAACCCGAGCCGCGCGGTGTGGCCCGTCCAAGGAGCAGTTATATGAACGTTTCACAAGCACTCGAATACGAGCGTCAGCCGTTTATCCCCATGTTTATCTATGGCGATCACGGCGCCATGGAATCCGAGCGCCAGAAGGGCGAGGAGGCCCTTAAGGTGCTCGAAACCGAGTACTTTACCGCCGAGGGCGATCCCAGCTTCGACTTTGCCACCGTGCGCGACCTGGCTGACCGCAACCGCGACCTGTGCGACCAGATTGGCGAGGCACGCCTGCGCAACGTGACGCCCGCGACGCTTTCGCGCGGCCTCTCCGATGCCGACACCTGCGCCGCCATCGGCAAGATGCAAAAGCGCACCGCCGCGTCCGTTATGCGCGAAATCCGCGGCGACCGCGACGCGCTCGGCGTGGCCTACGCCCGCAAGCCCATCCAGGGCACCGTGCTCGGTATCGACATCGAGACCACCGGCCGTGCACCCGAGCGCGGCTATATCATCAACGTGGGCTGGGAGATCATGGACCTCACGAGCGACGCCGTCCCGCACGACGCCGAGGCACACTACTGCGGTCTGCCCGACATCTACCGCGGCGAGGATGTGCCGCTATCGAACATCCATCACATTACCTGGGACGACATCGACGGCAAAAAGCCGTTCCGCGAGAACAAGGAACTGCAGAAGCAGCTGCTCAAGCTTATGAAGAAGTACCCGTACATGGCGCACAACGCCGCCTTTGAGGACAGCTGGTTCAAGATCCACTTGGACGGTTACGCCGAGGCACGCCGCGCAGGCAAGATCATCGTCATCGACTCACGCCAGATCTGCCGCAGCCTGGACGCCGACGTGCGCTCGCTCCCCCGCGAATCCGCGCCCGCCGCGCTCGAGAACTGGGCCCGCCGCCGCGGCACCCTCGCCGCCGACGCCAACGAGCAGCATCTGGGCCTGGACGACACCGACCTCATGCTCCGCACCGTCCAAGCCGAGTTCAACCTCAAGAACCTGTTTGCCAAGTAGAAACGCCTGCGGCAAACCCCGGCGTAGATCACGAGCGGCCTCGCAGCGGGAAACCCCGCAGCGGGGCCGCTCTACGTTCCACAGATAGATCTGCCATCACAAATTCTGAACCCTCATTTTGAACGATTTCGACCAATTCCCGACACGTAATTCGTTGTCGGATGGTGATGCATCGATATCAAATGCGCAGCAATTGAGTATTTATATGCTATAGCTAAGCTGTGAAAACATTTATTTGGGGCATACCAACCCATAATTGCGTCAAGCTTTTGGACAGCATTTGGTTAGACCTCTAAAACGGCTTTTCCACTCAGTGCCATCAACACGGCATTAGCTGACACGATATATACCATGAGTATCGTATTGTCACATACCACTGCAAAAGCGGTCTACCAGGCCGCGCATTCGGTGTCTGCGAAAGGCATCGA
>CAJKZO010000102.1:0-7530 GCA_905204365.1 uncultured Collinsella sp. | reverse complement strand
ACCATTGCCTATCAGATTGATGGCGTATTCAAGGACGTATGCAACTATGTGGTAACTGCGCGCGATCCACACGGCCCTTGGTCTAAGCCGGTCTTTGTCAATGCATCTGGTTTCGACCCCGGGTTCTTCCACGAGAACGGTCGGCATTACGTTATCAACCCCCAATGGGATCCTCGTCCCATTGATGGCCATCACAAATTCAACGGCCTGGTAATGCAGGAGTTTTCGCTTGAGGACGGCCTAATCGGTGAAGCTCAGGTTGTTTTGGATAACGGTGATGCGGTCAACTGGCTGCGCGAGGGTCCGCATGTGCTCAAGCATGACCAATGGTATTACATTGCCTGTGCCGAAGGCGGTACGGGTCGTCGCCATAGAATCCGTATGGCTCGCTCGCACGAACTTTGGGGCCCGTATGAGATGTGTCCCGAACCGCTTGTGTGCGCTTGGTTGAGCGACAGCCCCTTGCGCCGTACGGGACATGGCAACTTTGCACAGGCGCCCGACGGTTCGTGGTACGTCTCGTTTTTATGCAGTCGCTATCTGCCTCAGCGCGATGGCTCCAAGCATGCATTCGATGAACATGAATCGGGCTACTCTGTGCTTGGCCGCGAGACCGGTATGGCGCGGATTGTATGGCAAGATGGGTGGCCGCGTCTGGCAGAGGGTGCCTGCACGGCCCCGGTCATGTTTGATGTGCAGGGAGAGGTTTCCGCACCAAGCGAATCTATGTCCTACGACACAACTTTCGATGATGCGGATAGACTCTGGCAGGAAGAGTGGCTTTGCTGCCGTTATCGCGATGGTGGTTGGTGGAGCGTCGGTCCCGAAGGTCTTACGCTCAAGGGCGGCGAGTCGCCGAGCTCGGCACATCAGCAGTCAAAACTCGTCCGTCGCGTTTGCAGCCATGCATGGACCGCGCGATGCACGGTGAGGTTTGCCCCGCGTCATTACAACCAAATGGCGGGTTTGATCTGCGAATACGACTCGCGTGCATTCTATTATCTGCATCTTACGTGGGATGATAAGCGGTCCTGTCGCGTGCTCCAGGTTATGACGTGTGACAGGGGGACCTACGGCATGCCTCTGGGCGATGCTGGTATTGTGGTTCCCGACGATGTCGAGGCGCTTGAGCTTGGCGTCGAAGTCGATGGCTATGACATGCGCTTCTTCTATTCGCTTGACGGGGACAGTCGCAGCTTTGTGGCCGACGGGGCGGGGGCTCCGCTAGTGCTCGATGCTTCGGTGCTGTCCGACGAGCACGTCGGCTTTCCTGCCTATACCGGCATGGTCGTCGGTCTTTCATGCATCGATATGTGGGACAAGAGCTCAACGGCGACATTCGGTTCGTTTTCATATCGCGATCGATAGAGAAGAGGATATATGTCTGTGCTCAGCTTGAGTGTCGTTCGGGCTACGGGTGAAGTCGTGTATGCCGCTGAGCAAGAGGACGAGGTGACATTGGCATGGCGAGGGGAGTATCTACCCGGCGACAAACTCGTCGTTCGCTGCGATACCCATCCGGTTCGCCTTGTGTTGAGGCTCGATGCCTCGCTTGCAGAAAGCCATGTCCTCATGACCGAGGATTCGTTTGAATTTCCGATTCCACTTGGATGTCGTCAGAAAGCCTACGGCAAGGGATGGGCGTTTGAGGGCGATCGGCATTTTGCATACGTTCGACGGGAAGACCCTCGCGAAGCCGCTGCTTGGCGCAACCTTTCGCTCAACGCGTGCGACTGCGAGGACATGGCAGGCGTTTATCCACACGTGACCTCAAATGTTCCCATGGATAACCCCCAGTTTGTTGCCCGCAACGTGATTGACGGCGTGATGGAGACGTCAAATCACGGAAGTTGGCCGCACGAGTCGTGGAGTGTCGCCGGACGTGCGGATGCATGGCTCAAGATTGATTTTGGAGAGCCGGTTAACGCAGATGAACTGCGGCTGTACCTTCGCGCCGATTTTCCGCACGATACATGCTGGCGCCAGGTGCAACTGGAGCTCTCGGACGGTTCTGTTACCGATCTGGCGCTCAAGAAGACGGGAACGCGGCAAACGTTTGATCTGGGAGGGCGTATCGTTTCGTGGGTCAAGCTGCAAAATCTTGTCAAAATCGATGAGGACGGGTTTCCCGGGTTAAGCCAGATTGAGATTTGGGGTCGAGTGCTTACTTCCGCCAACGGTGAGGTCCTTCGATGAGTGCCCAAAAGAACGGGACGCTTTGGCAAGATTCGACCGGTAGACCCATACAGGCTCATGGCGGATGGATTCTTCCTATCGAAGCAGCGGGAAAAACCGTTTTTTATTGGTATGGGGAGGATAAATCGGGTAAAACCGTCAACCGCCGTATGGATGCGATTGGTATTCGCTGCTATCGCTCGACCAACCTTGTCGACTGGGACGACTGCAGTCTAGTGTTTTGCTCGCAGCGCGCGAGTGAATACGATGTCTTAAGGCCCTCGGGCGTGATGGAGCGACCACGCGTGCTGTTTAATGCCAAGACGGGTCGCTGTGTCCTTTGGTTTCATGCGGACGATGCGCGCTATCGTTTCGCCGGCGTGGGTGTTGCCACGTCCGATGCTCCGACGGGCCCCTTTGAGCTTGTGAATGTGTTTAGACCCTGCGGCCAGGACAGCAGGGATTTCACGCTGTATGAGCAGCACGGAGGTTCTGCATACCTTATCTGTAGCTCCGAGGGTAATAAAACGCTGCACGTCGCACCGCTTACCGACGACTACGAAGGCGTCCTGGGCGGTTTCGTTCGCGTTTTTTCCGAGCAAGAACGAGAGTCTCCCTGCGTGTTGAGTGCATGTGGCCAGCTCTATCTGCTTACAAGCGGATGCACCGGCTGGCGGGCGAATCCGGCTCTATTTGGCACGGCGCCGCAGATGATTGGGCCGTGGAAGCTCATCGATAACCCCTGCGTGGGCGATCGCGCCAGAAGCACCTACGATGGCCAGGCAACTTGTCTGTTTAAGGCTGGTGGGCGTCATTATGTGCTCCTCGATCATTGGGATCCTGACGATCTGGGGGCATCGGGCTATTCGATACTTCCCGTTACGTTTTTACCTATCAAGCATGACCCGATTGAAATCGCATGGAGCGATTTTGGCCCCGATTTGTCGATCGATGGCCATTGAGCCATTGAGATACGAAAGGACTGATATGTCTCTCACTATCCTTCGTGTTCCTGCCGAGCTCGCAGACCGCAGCCGTTGCGTGACGGCTGAGTTTCAGGAGATTTTAGACCGTGCGCGTGACGCGCAGGGTGCTCGCGTCGTTGTTCCGGCCGGTACGTATCGTGTCGGATCGATTCGCATGTACGGCGATACCGAGCTGTAGCTTGAGGCCGGGGCGACCATCCGGGGCTCTGACGAGATTGCCGACTATACCGATTGGGATATCCCAACTACGCTGCGTTATGCGACCGACCCCGAGATCGTGCGTATTCAGCGTCTTCCCCCGCACTATACGCGTGCGCTGCTGACGGTGGCCGATGCCCAAAACGTTACGATCGTGGGCGAGCCCGGCAGCTTCTTTGACGGCGTCGATTGCACCGACCCGGCAGGGGAGGAGGGCTTTCGCGGCGCCATGGGTATCCGCATCTGCCGGTGCCGCAATGTGACGCTTAAGGGCTACACCTTTGTGCGCAGTGCAAATTGGAGCCATCAGATCGACTCGTGCGACAACGTGTTTATTGAGCGCGTGAGCATTCTGGGCGGTCACGACGGGCTGAACATCCACCACTGCAACAACGTCACGATCCGTTCGTGCACGCTCAAGACGGGAGACGATTGTGTCGCCGGTTTCGACGCGCGCAATGTCGTCGTCGAGGACTGCCTGCTCAATACCGCATGCAATGCCATTCGCCTGGGTTGCATAAACCTGCTGGTCGATTCTTGCCGCTTTGTCGGTCCGGGCGAGTATGAGCATATCCTCGAAGGTACTCACCATATGCATGCGGCGGTCAAATACTATTCGCCCGCCGGTGATGTGTATCGTGGCGATTCGTGCAGTTGGCGCTTGCACAACTGTTCGTTTGTCAATCCGGGGCGTTTGATCAACTACGACTTTGGATCCGAGAAGGGCTATCAAACCGAGCGTCCGCTGGTAGATATGCACTTTGAGGGCTGCAAAGCGCAGGGCGTGACCATGAGCTCGTTATTTAACGGAAACGAAGCGGTGCCCGGTCTGCTCGAGTTTAACGATTGCCAGATTTCGTACGAGCCCGATGTGATGAACGCCGGGAAGCCGTTTGTCCAAATGGGCGACAACAGCTCTCTTTTGGAAAAAGATGTCGTATATGAGTGTGCTACCAGTGAGTTGTTCCGCGGCGTTCGATGCGCAGAGCGGTCCGAGGTCGTTGCCGAGGTGCTGTACAAAAAGCAGAAGTAACCTTTGATGGATCATTGTGATTCGGCACTGTGCTCGCGGTAATTGCGAATGGATCCCTTGAATGTGATCTGATGATAGGGGGCGCCAAAATGGCGGGTGAAAAACGCATCCGGGTTATTGTTCTGAGCGATGCAAAAAACGAGGCGGATGATGCGTTCGCCATCGTCCACGCGCTGCTAACCCCATCTTTCGATGTGCGCGGCATCATTGCCGGGCATTTTGGAGTGCCAGGTAGCGTCGAGGCTTCCATGGGGGAAATCGAGACGTTGCGCCAGCTGCTCGGCCTAGGTGACGACATTGTTTTGGCGGTGGGTGCCCCGGGGCCGCTGGAATCATTTGAAAAGTGTGCGGTGCCGTCCGATTCCAGAGTCTACCCCGAGTTGGCGATCGATCTTATCGCTTGCGAGGCGATGTCGAACGACAGCCGTCCGTTGTATTTGTTGTGCATGGGCGCGTTGACCGATGTCGCACTTTTGCTGCGCGCCCATCCGGAGGTCAAGAATCGGTTGACCGTCGTCTGGACTGGCGGCGGTCGGTACCCCCGTGGCGGTCACGAGGCAAATTTGGCACGTGATGTTCAGGCCGCAATTGAGGTCTTTGATTCCGGCGTTCCTATATGGCAGCTTCCGTCGGGCGCTTACAAGCAGCTTGCCGTTCCTCTCAGTGAGCTGAGACTTCGCGTTGTGGACGAGGGCGATCTTGGTGCCCATCTTATGGATCAGCTCGAACAGTTTATCGAGGCAAACGTCGACAAAAAGGATTGGGTGAATCCCGAAAGTTGGGTATTGGGAGACCAGGCGGTCGTCGGTGTCTTGCTGGCCGAACAAAAAGATTGCTACGACCTGGTTCCCGCGCCGGGTATCGATGCCGATACGCTCTGCTACACGATGCCGCCCGATTCCAAACATATGATCAGGGTCTATCGATCGTTAAATGAACGTCTTGTTCTTGAGGATATGTATAGCAAACTGAGACTCTTTGCTCGTGCGCGTAGATAGGAGTCGCTCTTTACGGCCGAGCTTGCTCTAGGAGGATTGAAGGATGGATAGAAAAGCGCTTTCGCAGATACTTTTCGACTATTTGAATCCGCTGCTGCCGAACTATGGCGACAGCGAGGCGTTGCTCTATCTTGCTGGTGGTGGAGCGCAGTACGAGGACGAGGTCATTCCCATGGAGGCATGGGCGCGGCCGTTGTGGGGCTTGGCCCCGTATTGGGCAGGCGGCTCCCAAAGTGCCGGCGGGACTTTCGAGCGCATTTATTGCGATGGGCTCATTGCGGGTACCGATCCTCAGTCGGGTGCCTATTGGGGCGATTGTCGCGACCACGACCAGAAGTTCGTTGAGATGGCTGCCATCGCATACGCGCTCTTGCTAGCCCCCAATGTGCTTTGGGAGCCGTTGAGCGATGGGCAGCGTGAGCGCGCTGCGGCATGGCTCGGAAAAATTAATGATCACAGCTGCCCTGCCGGTAACTGGCTATGGTTTCAGGCGCTCGTTAACCTTGCTCTGCGCGAGCTCGGTATGTCTTATAGCCAACAAATTCTAGACGAGGACCTTCGGGCACTCGACGATTTTTATGACGGCGACGGCTGGTACAAGGATGGGCCGACGGGCTTGCCCGATTACTACAATGCCATGACGTTTCAGTTTTTCTCAATCCTGTACATCTGGAAGTTCGGAAGCCACGATGCCGTGAGGGCTGCCGCTTACCTTAATAGGCTCAAGCTGTTTGCGGCCGATTACGTCAAGCTATTCTCGGCGCGTGGCGAGGCGGTGCCGTATGGGCGCTCGATGGTCTATCGCTTTGCGCAGTCGGGCTTTTGGTCGATTGTCGCGGCGGCGGGCGTCTGTTTGGGGCGAAATTTTGACATCGGAACGCTCAAGGGCCTCATTGTTAGAAATATAAAGGCCTGGGACCCAAACAGCATCTGTGACAATGGTCACGTGCTTTCGCTGGGTTACAAGTATCCCAACCAGCACATGTGCGAAGGATATAACGCCGCCGGTTCGCCGTACTGGTGCCTGATGGCGTTTGCGTGCCTGGCGCTTCCCGAGGATGACCGGTTTTGGAGCGTATCCGAAACTGAACTTGCGCTTCCTCCGCGTGCTGCCGACGATGCGCTGGGAAAGACGGCCCTGGTTGCGCGCGATGATGCGGGGGAGGTCGTGCTGTATCCGAGCGGCTGCGTCCCGGGACACCCATTTGCCCAGTCCGATAACAAGTACAGCAAGTTTGCCTATTCGACGCGGTTTGGCTTTAGCGTTGCGCGCTCGCAGCGTTCGCTCGGGGAAGCGGCGCCCGACAGCATGCTGGCATTTGTGGTTGGCGGGCGCGTATTTGTTCGTGACGGTGTGGATAAAAGCGAGGTCGTAACACTCGATGACGGCCGTCGCGCCGTGCGGACAAGTTGGAGTCCGTGCCCCGGTATCGATGTGGTGACCGAGGTGATTTCTCTTGCGAACGGGCAACTTCGTAATCATGTTGTAAAAAGCGCTGTGGAGTGCGTCGCCTTTGACGCGGGCTTTGCGGTACCGGGTGATTACCATTGGGTGACGTTGGAGGATATCGATGCAGCCTGTCGTGTCGATGCCGTGGGCCAAACGGAAGGCGAGCGCGTCTTGCTTCGACCCGAGGCAAATACAAATATCGATTGCGGCAAGACGGTGATTCCGGCCGTGAAATACGTTATAGGCGCGGGCGTCAGCAAGCTCGCTACGTGCGTTGTCGTCGTTTAGTTGGTTGACATGTCGCTCTTGCCGCGCGGATGTCTATTCGCTCTGTTCCTGCGTGCCCTCTGCGATCATGTTGCGGTTGTACACCAGATGCAAATACATCGCATCGTGCGCTGCGGTGGGATTGCGCGCGGCGATGGCGTCGGCCACGCCACGGTGCGTGCGGATGGTTTCCTCAACCAGCTTTTTGCCGGTCACGTCAATAAACAGGGGGACAGACGCCTTGAGCACGCCCATTAGGCGGGGAACGACGAGGTTTCCGGAGCTCTCGGCAATGGCATTGTGGAACGCGGTGTCGGCGGCGGAGTAATCCTCACCGGCCTCGGCCAGGCGCTCGGATTCGTCGCAGAGCTCTTTGATACAGACGACCTGGTCGTTGGTTGCGTGCTCGGCTGCCATGCGTGC
>CAJKZO010000101.1:0-7564 GCA_905204365.1 uncultured Collinsella sp. | reverse complement strand
TCTTCTCTCGGCCCCCCCCCCAAACAACCCCACTTACTTTCTGCTTCTCTCTCGCTTTCCTCTTCACCTTCTAACTCTCCCCCCCGCCCCCCCCGGCCAGGCCCGATGGGACGGCTACCGAGCCGCCAAGATGGCGTCGATGAGCGTCAGTACGCCCCCGTCGTTGTTGCTCGGAATGCGCCACTTGGCGTGCGCGTTCATGTGCTCCTCGGCATTGTCCACGATAAAGCTGTGACCGACGCGCTCCAGCATGGGGATGTCGTTGTAGGTGTCGCCCACGGCGGCAGCATCGGCAATATCGATGCCCAGGTGCTCGCACAGGTGCGCGACGCCGGCGCCCTTGTCGACGCCCAGGTTCATAAAGTCGATCCACTCGCGCCCGGCGTTGGTGACGTAGAGCTTGTCCGAGAACTCGGGGCTATAGGTCTCGCGGAAAGCGGGCTCGGCGTCGTAGCCGGGGAAGAAGACTGATATCTTGTTGGACTCGAAATCAATGCCCTCAAAGCTGTCGACGTAGTTGATTGTGTTGTAGTAGACGCTGATCTCGTCGTGGTATTGATGGTCGCGGGCAAGCACGTAGAACTCGTCGAAGCAGCACAGGACGGGGACAGCGCGAGGATCCTCCGAGGCACGGCTCAAGACCTGCTGATACAGCTCCACGTCAATATTGCTCTTATAGATATAGCTGCCGCGATAGATCACGCACGCTCCGTTGTCGGGACAAAAGGCGAGGCGGTTCTTGATACCCTCGAACATCTCCTCGAGCTTGGGGGCGGGACGTCCGCTGGCGGGGCAGAATACGATGCCGGCGTCGGCGAGCTTGTCCAGGCGCTCATCAAGACCCTGGGGCAGCACGCGCTCGTCGGTCAGCAGCGTCTTGTCCATATCGACGGCGAGAATCTTAATGTTGCCGATGTTGGCGTCCGATTCGTAAGTTTGCATAAAAATGCGCCTTTCGTTTCGAGATTGTTTCAGACGTTATAACCATCAACTAGTAGTCGAGCGTATTTTCGCAGGAATGGTGCGTATTTGCACTGCAATTCACAAACTAATGAAAAAACTTTTCAGAAATTTGAATTTGTCGCTTGCGCAGCGTGCACTTTATCGTAATATAGCGAACATCGAAAACGGAGACGGCAAAAGAGCCGCTTACCGAGGAAAAGGTACCGTTTGCGATATTTGAATTGCGCCCGGCGATACGTGAAAGGAGAGGCAGATGCAGTTCGTAAAGATCATCACCACTGCAGACAATGCCATCCGACGCCAGCGCGCAATTTCCCGACGACGATAACAATCGTCTCTGTCCGCATGGGGCGCAATGCCTCAACAGAGTCATTTTGAGGTCGTTGGGTTTAAGCACGACATAGCCGCATGTTTCTAGGGCATGCCTGTGATGCATTCTGCTGAATAACCTGATATTGCACGGTTTTTGACCTCAAGGTGACTTGCAACTGACCGATGTTCTAACTAGCTACCAAGGGCGAAAGGAAACAGCCATGAGCAAGGAAAAAGTCGTTCTCGCATATTCCGGTGGTCTTGATACATCCGTATGTGTCAAGTGGCTCCAGGACGAGAAGAATCTCGATGTCGTTTGTGTCTGCGGCAACGTGGGCCAGGAAGAGACCGGACTGGATGCCAAGAAGCAGAAGGCGCTCGACCTGGGCGTTCTCGATTGCCAGGTGCTCGACCTGCGCGACGAGTTCTCCGATGAGTTCCTGACTAAAGCCATCGCGGCAAACTCCATGTACGAGAACAAGTACCCGCTGCTCTCCGCTCTGTCTCGCCCGCTGCTTGCCAAGAAGCTTGTTGAGGTCGCCCACGAGTTTGGCGCGACCTACGTCGCCCACGGCTGCACCGGCAAGGGCAACGACCAGGTCCGTTTTGAGGCCGCCGTCAAGGCCCTCGACCCCTAGCTCAAGGCTATCGCCCCGGTTCGCGAGTGGGACCTGAAGTGCCGCCCCGACGAGGTCGCCTATGCCCACGCCCACAACGTGCCGGTTCCCGAGGGTGCCAACGACAACCCCTACTCCATCGACGACAACCTGTGGGGTCGTGCCATTGAGTGCGGTCACCTGGAGGATCCCTGGAACGAGCCGCTCGATGACGCTTGGGTTATGACCAAGAACCCCG
The DNA here is from genome assembly GCA_905204365.1 of uncultured Collinsella sp. Classification (GTDB taxonomy): domain Bacteria; phylum Actinomycetota; class Coriobacteriia; order Coriobacteriales; family Coriobacteriaceae; genus Collinsella. The sequence continues at coordinate 5,434 of CAJKZO010000101.1, read as the reverse complement.
AGGACACGCCTGACGCCCCGACCTATACCGAGATCGAGTTTGAGGCCGGCAAGCCTGTCGCCGTCGACGGCAAGAAGATGAAGCTCTCCGAGATCGTCATCGCCCTCAACAAGATTTCGGGCGATAACGGCTTTGGCCGTCTCGATCTGGTCGAGGATCGCCTGGTGGGCCTTAAGAGCCGCGAGTGCTACGAGGTTCCCGGCGCCCTGACGCTCATCACCGCTCACAAGGCGCTCGAGGACATCTGCGTCGAGGGCGACCTGCTCAAGACCAAGATCAAGCTCGAGCAGGATTGGGCCACCGCCGTGTACAACGGCCAGTGGTACAGCCCGCTCAAAAACGCGCTCGATGCCTTTATGGCCGATACCCAGAAGTTCGTGACCGGCACTGTCCGTCTGAAGTTCTTTAAGGGCAACTGCCATGTCGTCGGCCGCAAGAGCCCCTTCAGCCTCTACGACTACGGTCTGGCTACCTACGACCGCGACACCACGTTTGACGAGAAGGCCAGCGCCGGCTTTATCGAGATCGATACGCTGTCGCTCAAGACGTGGGCAAAGGTCCAGGGCCCCAGCTCTGCTGCCGCCCAGGCCTAGCGCCTCCTTCCCTTGGTATCCGCGCGGCCCATCCGCGTGATACATAACGGGCGCACGGGGTCCCTACCTTTCGTTATGCTTGCTGACACTTCTTAACATCGGTGGCCCCTACGTTCCGCCCGCATATATGATGCCGCGTCTGCGGCTGAGTCCGAGCCCCGCCGGGGTTGTCCGGCGGGGCTCCTTCTATCAATTTGGCGGCTCTGCGCCTATATATATGAGGAGTATCCATTATGTTCAATGCTTTCGCGCATGCTTTACTTGCCCTCGCGCCCGAGTTCGATGCTGCAAAGGTCGAGGACATTCCTATGAGCCTAAAGGCCTGGATCGATGGTTCGCAGGGCAACATCCGGAGGGAGACGTTGGGCGCCAAGTGCATGGCGCGTCACTTCTTTGCAAATTAGCTACATGGCTCCGCACACGGTGGGGAATGTGTAAAACTAGCGGGTGAAAAATCGCTTTAGCGATATGGCGCATTGCTTTGGGCGCTTGTTTTGGTATTTGGAGAAAGGGGACGGTTCCATGGCTCTTTGGGGCGGTCGTTTTGAGGCGGGCGTGGCCGAGGTCACGCAGGAGTTTGGCGCGTCGCTGCCGGTCGACAAACATCTCTATAAGCAGGATATCGCCGGATCTAAGGCACATGCCAAGATGCTGGCGGCCCAGGGCATCATCAGCGCCGAGGACGAGCAGGCGATTGCCAAGGGCCTGACCGGAATCGAACAGGACATCGATGCCGGCAACTTCATCTTCGACATCAACGACGAGGACATTCATATGTCCATCGAGAGCGAGCTGACGCGTCGCATCGGCGAGGCTGGCAAGCGCTTGCATACCGGACGTTCGCGCAACGACCAGGTGGCGACCGATACGCGCCTGGGCGTCAAGGCGCTGGCCAAGGAGCTCATGGAGGCCAATCTTGAGCTGCGCCATGTGCTGGTGGATGCGGCCAAGAAGTACGACAAGGTAATTCTGCCGGGCTACACGCACATGCAGCATGCTCAGCCCGTGCTGCTGTCGCATCATCTGCTGGCGTATTCCTGGATGTTCGCGCGCGACTTTACACGCCAGAAGGCCGCCTTTGATGCCGCCGACAACTGCCCGCTGGGTGCTGCCGCGCTTGCCGGTACGAGCTATCCGCTCGATCGTCAGATGACGGCTGCCGAACTTGGCTTTGCGGGCGTGATCCCCAATTCGCTCGATGCGGTTTCCGACCGTGATTTCCTGCTCGATTTGCATTACGCCGGTTCCGTCATGGCCATGCACCTGTCGCGTCTTTCCGAGGAGATCGTGCTGTGGTCGAGCTCCGAATTTGGCTTTATCACGCTTTCCGACTCGTACTCCACCGGCTCGTCCATCATGCCGCAGAAGAAGAACCCCGATTTTGCCGAGCTTGTCCGCGGCAAGAGCGGCCGAGTCTATGGCAACCTGGTGCAGCTGCTGGTAACCATGAAGGGCTTGCCGCTTGCTTATAACAAGGATTTGCAGGAGGACAAGGAGAGCGCGCTCGATACCGCCCATACACTCATGCAGTGCCTGTCGGTTATGGCCGGTATGATTTCGACTTGGGCCGTCAACGAGGATGCCATGGCGCGCGAGTGCGGCGTGGGGCACCTTGCCGCCACCGATGTTGCCGATTACCTGGCTAAGCGTGGTCTGCCGTTCCGCGAGGCTCATGCCGTGGTGGGGCATCTGGTTCTGATGTGTGAGAAGCGCGGCTGCAATCTTGAGGACCTGCCGTTTGAGGTGTTCCAGGAGGCAAGCCCGCTCTTTGAGCGCGACATTACCGAGGCGCTCGACATCCCGTCGATTGTCGCCGCGCGCACGACCGAGGGCGGCACCGCCCCTGCCGCCGTTGCCGTGCAGCTTGATCGCGCCGAGGCACAGCTCGTGGCTGACGAGGGTGTGTTTGGATCGCTGACCAAGGTCGTCGAGATGGGCCACGGGGTAAAGTAGGGATTTGGCTGAAGCCGTTTTGGCCATTTATTGATAAATCGTTTTCACTTTACGGGCGCCTGCTGATGTGGGCGCCCGTATTTTGTTGCTATGGGGGAGGGGCTTGTCGAGAACTTCTGTAGGACCTTTGGGCAGGTTGTGAAGGGGTTACGTTCGCGGGCGGCAACCGACCGCCTGCTCTGTTCGATGCGGTTGATGGGCGGTCGGATGGTACTCTAATCGGGCTTCGAAACAGAAGTGACACATATGGAGCGCTTTAATAAATTGCAACGTTTCAATAAACAGCTTTTTGTTTAACTGCAGCTTAAACTCTGTTACGATGCAGTCCAGGCGGGTGCCGGAATGGGACTTGGGCACGCGCGAACCTACTTGAAAGGCTACTTTTATGGCTATCGAGAAGACCTTCATCATGATTAAGCCCGACGCCGTGCGCGACCGCAAGATCGGCGAGATCGTTGCTCGCATTGAGCGCAGCGGCCTTGTCATCGAGCGCATGGAGATGACCACGCTCGAGCGCGCTACCGTCGAGGATCACTACGCCCATCTGGCCGACAAGCCCTTCTTTAGCGGTCTCTGCGACTTTATGACGAGCGGTCCGGTCGTCAAGATGGTCGTTTCCGGTCTCTCCGCTGTTGCTAAGATGCGCACCCTCATGGGCGCTACCAACCCGCTTGAGGCTGCTCCTGGTACCATCCGCGGCGACTTTGCCGTCGATGTCAACGCCAACGTGATCCACGGCTCCGACTGCCTGGAGAACGCCGAGATTGAGATCAAGCGCTTCTTTGGCTAAACCAGCTTTGACTCCTTAAAGCTGTTAGCTTGTGGCACTGAATAGTTTAGGCTTCGTCGACGATCTTAAGGGCGCGCGTGTGATCGATCTCGTTGAGGAGGTTAACGCGACGCTCGTGACGACCACCCTCAAACTCGGCGTCGAGCCACTCGTCGACGATCATCTTGGCGAGCTCGGAGCCCACGACGCGGGCGCCAAAAGCGAGCACGTTGGTATTGTTGTGCATGCGGGAGAGCTTGGCGCTGAAGGGCTCGGAGCACACGACGGCGCGTACGCCCTCGACCTTGTTGGCAGCCAGGCTAATCCCGACGCCGGTGCCGCAGATCAGGATGCCCAGATCGACGTCGCCGTTGGCAACGGCCTTACCCACCTTGTAGCCGGCGATGGGGTAGTCAAAGCTTTCGGAGGTGTCGGTGCCAAAGTTCACGACCTCGCAGCCGCGCTCCTTCAGGTGCTCGGAGATGATGTTCTTGAGCTCGACGGCGGCGTGGTCGTTACCGATACCGATCTTCATGGATGGTTCCTCTCTGGTCTGTGCGGCGCAAATGCTAAAGGTGTTTACCGCGTTCGACTGCATGATAGCGCGACTTTTGCGTAAACGCTCGAGCGTTTTTTGGTCAAACGCTTTAGCAGGCAACAAGACTGGCTTCTCGTGAATGAATGTCGTCAGTTTGCGCTTGAGCGCCGTCTGCCGGAACCATGGTTGCGGTTTTTGATGCATTGTTATCAAATAAAGGAGCTAACTATTTTGAGAGCCCAGCCCGTTATGCAAGCAGGAGATACCTATGCCTACTGATTCCCTTCGTGATGCCGCGTTTTGCGATGTTTTGAACCGCGAACTTGTCTGCGCGCTCGGCTGTACCGAGCCCATTGCCGTTGCCTATGCAGCGGCGCTGGCGAGTCAGACGCTCGGTTGCGAACCCGATCATATGGATGTTGCCTGCTCGGGCAATATCATCAAGAACGTTAAGAGCGTGACCGTGCCCAACTCGGGCGGCATGCACGGTATTGAAGCGGCGGCCGTGCTGGGTGCCGTGGGCGGCGACGCTAAGAGCGCGCTCGAGGTGCTCGAGAGCGTTAACGATGAAGACCGCGCTCGCGTGGCCGAGCTCCTCGCCGACGCCGGCTACTGCGATGTGTCGCTTGTCGAGGGTGTGCCCAACCTCTACATCAAGGTGACTGCTACAGCCGGGGGCCATACCGCGGTCGTCGAGATTACCGATCACCACACCAATGTCACGTGCCATACGCTCGACGGTATTCCGGTGTGCGGCAAGTCGGCGGGGGAGTGTGCCGCCTGCGCCGAGCGCGTCGTGGCCGAGCGGGCGGCAGATAACTCCGATACGCCCATGTCGATCGAGACCATCATCGACTTTATCGAGGACGGTGACATTGAGGACGCCCGCGCTGCCGTTGAGCGTCAGATTGAGCTGAACGGTGCGATCAGTGCCGAGGGCCTGGCGCACGCTTGGGGTGCCGAGGTGGGCCGTACGCTGCTGGGCGCTCGTGCCGATGACGTCGCCTGTCGTGCCCGTGCCCGTGCAGCCGCCGGGTCCGATGCTCGCATGAACGGCTGCGCGCTGCCGGTCGCCATTGTGTGCGGCTCGGGCAATCAGGGCATTACCTGCGCATTGCCCGTCATGGAGTATGCCGAGTACCTGCGTTGCGACCACGAGCGCCTGGTGCGCGCCGTGATGCTGTCCGATCTTATCGCCGTGCATATCAAGAGCTATATTGGTGCGCTCTCGGCGTTTTGCGGTGCTATTTGCGCCGCGTGCGGCGCCGGCGCTGCGATTACCTGGCTGTGCGGTGGCACGCGCGAGCAGATTGGCGCGACGGTCTCGAATACGCTCGGTAACGTGGGCGGCATCGTGTGCGACGGCGCCAAGGCGAGCTGTGCCGCCAAGATCTCGGCTGCCGTCGATGCGGCGATTCTGGGCCATGATATGGCCATGCAGGGCCGCGGCTTCCGTGCCGGCGAGGGTCTGATCCAAGATACCGTCGAGCAGACAATCGCTAGCATGGGCTACGTAGGCCGCGTGGGTATGAAAGATACCGACGTCGAGATCCTCAACATCATGATCGGCAAAACTGAAAT
>CAJKZO010000100.1:0-7565 GCA_905204365.1 uncultured Collinsella sp. | reverse complement strand
GCAAAAAGAAGAAGACCGAGGAGAAGAAGCACAACCTCAAGGTTACCGAGGACGGCGTGCTCGCGGTGGAGGACTTTAATCTCACCGTGCATGACCAGGAGTTTGTCGTTCTCGTTGGCCCGTCTGGCTGCGGCAAGTCCACGACGATGCGCATGGTCGCTGGCCTGGAGGACATCACTTCGGGCGACGTGCTCATCGACGGCAAGCGCGTCAACGACGTCGCTCCCAAGGACCGCGACATTGCCATGGTGTTCCAGAGCTATGCTCTGTACCCCAATATGACGGTGTACGAGAACATGGCGTTTACGCTTGAGCTCAAGAAGATCCCCAAGGACGAGATCGACCGTAAGGTTCGCTCTGCTGCCGAGATTCTGGGCATTACCGAATACCTCGACCGTAAGCCCAAGGCGCTTTCGGGCGGCCAGCGTCAGCGTGTCGCCATCGGCCGCGCCATCGTGCGTGACCCTAAGGTCTTCCTGATGGACGAGCCGCTGTCCAACTTGGACGCCAAGCTTCGTAACCAGATGCGTGCCGAGCTCATCAAGCTGCGTCACGAGATCAAGGGTACGTTCATCTACGTTACCCACGACCAGACCGAGGCCATGACCCTTGGCGACCGCATCGTGGTCATGAAGGACGGCGTCGTTCAGCAGATCGCCACGCCGCAGGAGGTCTTCAACCATCCCGCGAACATCTTCGTCGCCGGCTTCATTGGCGTGCCGCAGATGAACTTCTTCGATGCCCAGCTGGTGCGTTCGGGCGACGGCTTTACCGTCAAGACCGAGGATATGAACGTGACGCTCGCCCCCGAGACCTGCGCTCAGCTTGCTCTCAACTGGGACGGCGGCGACGTGAAGGAGATTACGGCCGGCGTGCGCCCCGAGCAGATTCTGCTTGCCGACAAGGACGAGGAGGGTGCGCTCCAGGGTACCGTCGAGGTGACCGAGCTCATGGGTTCGACCGAGCATGTCCACGTGACCGCTCCCGATGGCCAGTTCGTCCTGATCATCCCCGTCGTCGACCTCGAGGCCAAGGGCGCGCTCAAGGCGGGTGACCCCATCTGGTTCAAGTTCGAGAAGAACGCGACCCATCTCTTCGATAAGGTCTCTGGCAAGAACCTTATCTAGGCCCGGTGCATCCAGGCCCTTCCTTTGGGCGACTGCGGTATTGCCATCCTTTTGCCGCGGTCACATATAAGGCTCCCCTCCCGTCCACTGGGCGAGAGGGGAGCCTTTCTTTGTGTTGGGGTTGTCTGGCCGGTCGTTTGTCTCGATCTGTAACAGGTAGGGCCGATTTCGGACGTTAGATGTTACAGATCGAGACGGTTCCGCTGAGCTAACCATTTCATCTAAATCTGTAACACCGAAGGTGAATTTCAGCTGCTAGATGTTACAGATTGAGATAAACCCAAGGGGAGGGGCCGGTATGTCTCAAGCTGTAACAGCTGGGACCGTTTTTACCGAGTAGTTGTTACAGATCGAGATTGTTTGGTCGAGACAAACCATAGACCGGCGTATCGGCACAAAAAACGGAGTCGTGTTGCCACGACTCCGTTTCTCAAGAGGATGGGTAAGGGAAGCGAAATTAGTTCAGGTGCCAGATTTCGTCGTTGTACTGGGAGATGGTGCGGTCGGACGAGAAGGTGCCGGCGTTGGCGATATTGATGAGCGCCTTGCGCATCCAGGCATCCTGGTCCTCGTAGTCGGCCAGTACGCGCTCCTTGGTCTGGATGTACTCCTCAATGTCGAGCAGGGCCATAAACCAGTCCTTGCCCTTGATGTCGTCGTGCAGGCGCTGCAGGCGCTCGGCGTTGCCGGTCGCCATAAAGGCCGGGTTGGTGATGAAGTCCACCAGCAGTTTAATGCCGGGCTTGCGGTAGAGCACACCGGCGTCATAGGTGCCGTCGGCGTAGAGCTGCTCGACCTGCTTGGAAGAGGCACCAAAGGTGTAGATGTTCTCGTCGCCTACGAGTTCGGCGATCTCGACATTGGCGCCGTCGAGCGTGCACAGGGTTAAAGCACCGTTGAGCATGAACTTCATGTTGGAAGTGCCGCTCGCCTCCTTGGAGGCCAGGCTGATCTGCTCGGAGATATCGGCGGCGGGGATCACGCGCTCGGCAGCAGTGACGTTGTAGTTCTCGATCATGACAACCTGCAGGTGGGGAGCCACGTCGGGGTCGTTTGCAATCCACTGCGACAGCGTCAAGATCAGATGGATGATGTCCTGCGCGATAGTGTAGGCAGGCGCCGCCTTGCCGCCAAAGATGATGGTGACGGGGTGCTTAGGTCTGTTGCCGTTCTTGATGTCGAGATACTTCCAGATGATGTAGAGCGCGAGCATCTGCTGGCGCTTGTACTCGTGGATACGCTTGACCTGAACATCGATGATGGCGTTGGAGGGAATCGTCACGCCCTGCTCGAGCGCCATGAACTGGCGCATGATGGCCTTGGCCTCGACCTTGGTGGCGGCCAGGCGCTCAAGAACGTCCTTGTCGTCGGCGAACTTGGCGAGTTTGCTCAGATTGCCGGTGCTGCGCCAGTCGGTGCCGATCACATCGTCGAGCAGACTGGCGAGCGCGGGGTTGGCCCCATGGATCCAGCGGCGGAAGGTGATGCCGTTGGTCTTGTTGGAGAACTTCTCGGGATAGATCTCGTAGAACGGATGAAGCTCGGTGTCCTCCAGGATCTTGGTGTGGAGGGCGGCTACGCCGTTGATGGAGAAGCCAAAGTGGATGTCCATGTGGGCCATGTGGACGGTGTCGTGCTCGTCGATGATGGCGACGCGCGGGTCATTGTGCTCGGCCTTCGCGACCTCATCGAGCTTGACGATAATATCGGCGATGGCAGGGGAGACCTTCTGCAGGCTGGCGAGCGGCCACTTCTCGAGCGCCTCGGCAAGAATCGTGTGGTTAGTGTAGGCGACCATGGAGCGTACGATGGTCACGGCCTCGTCAAACTCGATGCCGTGCTCGGTGGTGAGCAAGCGAATGAGCTCGGGGATGACCATGGTGGGGTGCGTGTCGTTGATCTGGACAACGGCGTAATCGGCCAGATCGTGCAGGTTGCTGCCGCGCTCGATGGCCTCGTCGATCAGGAGCTGGGCGGCGTTGCTCACCATGAAGTATTCCTGGTAGATGCGAAGCAGGCGGCCCTGCTCGTCGGAATCGTCGGGGTAGAGGAACAAGGTGAGGTTCTTGGCGATCTCGGTCTTGTCGAAGTCGATGGAGCTGCCGGGGACCAGGCCGTCGTCGACGCTCGCCAGGTCGAACAGGCGCAGGCGGTTCTTGGTGGGCTGGTCGTAACCGGGCACATCGATGTTGACGAGCTTGGAGGTAACGGCAAAATCGCCGAACTCGACGGTGTAGGAGCGGTCATCGTCGACTAGGATGTCCTGCTCACCGAGCCACTCGTCGGGGACGGCCTTCTGCTGGTTGTCGACAAAGCGCTGACGGAACAGACCGTAGTGATAGTTGAGGCCCACGCCATCGCCGGTCAAGCCCAGCGTGGCGATGGAATCCAGGAAGCACGCGGCCAGGCGGCCCAGGCCGCCGTTGCCGAGCGACGGCTCGACCTCGAATTCCTCGATCTTGTTGAGGTCGTGGCCTGCGGCGGTGAGCTGGTCCTTAACCTCGTCGTAGATGCCGAGGTCGATCATGTTGTTGATGAGCAGCTTGCCGATCAAAAATTCGGCGGAAATGTAATAGAGCTTTTTCTTGCCGTTGTTGAGCGGGCGGGCGGCGGAGCGCTCCTGCACGAGTTTGACCAGCAGCTTGTAAACGCGACGGTCGTCGAGCTGTTCGAGCGAGGTGCCAAAAGACTGCTCGGCGAGTTCTGCGAGATCGATACGGGGCATGTTTCCTCCTGTAATGGGTTGATTACATGTCTGCAATTCATAAGAAGCCCGCGCGAGGGGATTGGGGTGGCCTCGCGCGGGAAAAGCAAGCGCGTCCGCACGGTGGGGAGGGGTCGGGCGCGGTAGCTCCTATTGAGGAAGCTCGATTTCGGCTTCCGACGGGATGCGGAAGTAGGTCTCGGTCCAGTCGGTGAGTTTGTGCTCGAGCTCGCGGGTGATGGCGCCGTCGAGCATGCGCCAGGTCCAGTTGCCGCCCAGCGTGGCAGGGGTGTTGATGCGCGCCTCGTTGCCCAAGTTGAGCAGGTCCTGCATGGTGTAGATGCACGTGTCGCTCACGCTGGCGGCGATGGTGCGGTTGAGTGCATCTGCCATGGGTTCGCCGGCCTGCTGATGGGTGTACAGGGCTGCCTGCTCGCGCTGACGCGGGGTGGCCGTTCCCTCAAACCAACCGCGCGCCGTCTCGTTGTCGTGGGTGCCCACATAGGCGACGGTGTTGGCGATGTAGTTATGCGGCAGGTAGTACGAGTTGGTGCCCTCAAAGGCAAACTGCAGGATCTTCATGCCGGGGAAGCCCGAGTTGTCGCGCATGTCGATGACGCCGGGGGTGAGGAAGCCCAGGTCCTCGGCGATGATGGGCAGCGTGCCGAGCTTTTCCTCGAGCGTCTTGAAGAACTTGAGGCCGGGACCCTGCGTCCACGAACCGTAGGACGAATCGGGCGAGGAGAACGGCACCTCCCAATAGGCCTCGAAGCCGCGGAAGTGATCCAGGCGGATGACGTCGTACATGTCGAGGGCGGCGCGAATGCGGCCCTCCCACCAGGAGAAGCCGTCGGACTCCATGGCGTCCCAGTCGTAGATGGGGTTGCCCCAGTACTGGCCGGTGGCCGAGAACTGGTCGGGCGGCGTGCCGGCGACGCTCACGGGATTGCCGGCGGCGTCGATCTTAAAGAGCTCAGGTGTCGCCCACATCTCGACGGAGTCACGCGAGACATAGATGGGCAGGTCGCCGATGATGAGAATGTCGCGCTCGTTGGCATAGGCCTTGAGGCGGCTCCACTGGCGATCGAAGAAGTACTGCGTCATCTGGTGGTAGAGCATACGCGCCGGATGGTCGGCGCAGACCTTGGCGGAAGCCTCGCCGCGGGTGCGGAGCTCCGCGGGCCACTCCCAAAACGCCTTGAGACCGCACTCCTCTTTGACGGTCATGAACTCACAGTAGGGGATGAGCCAGTCCTCGTTGGCCTGGATAAAGTCATCGAAATCGGCCGGCTTGTCGGCAGCAAAGCGCTCAGCGGCGCGGTCGAGAATCTGACGGCGGCCGCCAAAGATAGCACCGTAGTCGACATTGCTGGGGTCGGATCCCAGATACACGCCATCGATATCGCGCTGCTCCAGATACCCTGCCTCGATAAGCTCGGCAAAGTCGATAAAGTTGGGGTTGCCTGCGCGGGCCGAGAACGACTGATAGGGCGAATCGCCATAGCTGGTCGTCGTAAGGGGCAGAATCTGCCAGTAATGTTGTTTGCACGAGGCGAGAAAATCGACGAAGTCGTAGGCATTCCAACCAAAGCCGCCGATTCCGTATGGTCCGGGCAGAGATGAGACGGGCATGAGGACGCCGCTTGCACGCTCCATGAATGCGCTCACCAACCTTCTTGTTGTGGGGTCGGCCTGCCGATGGATGTGCAGTCCGCCTCCGATGTTCTGATTCGATACGCCTATTGTAAAACATGTTGTTTAAACATGTACAGGCAAGATAAAAAAGTTGGTCGATTTTCGGCGAATGGTTACATGCCATGAAAAAGCCCCGACCTCACAACGTGAGATCGGGGCAAGAGCGGTATGTAGGTTTTTGCTACTCGGCGTCGGCGAAGCCGTTGGGGTTGTGGCTCTGCCAGTTCCAGCTATCGCGGCACATGTCCGCGATGTCGTATTGGGCCTTCCAGCCCATCATGCGCTCGGCCTTGGAGGCATCGCACCAGTTGGCAGCGATGTCGCCGGCGCGGCGCTCGCGGATCACGTAGGGCAGCTCCTTGCCACAAGCCTTGGAGAAGGCGGCGACGACCTCGAGTACCGAGGTGCCGGTGCCGGTGCCCAGGTTAAAGATCTCGACGCCGGTCTTGCCGTTCATCCAGTTAAGGGCGGCAACGTGACCAGAGGCCAGATCGCACACGTGGATGTAGTCGCGCACGCCGGTGCCGTCGGGGGTGGGGTAGTCGTTGCCAAAGACCTGAACGGCCTCGAGCTTGCCCACGGCGACCTGGGCGACATAAGGCACCAGGTTGTTGGGGATGCCGTTGGGGTCCTCGCCGATCAGGCCCGACGGATGAGCGCCGATGGGGTTGAAGTAACGGAGCAGCACGACGTCCCACTCGGGGTCGGCGGTGTGGACGTCCATAAGGATCTGCTCGATCATCCACTTGGTCCAACCATAGGGGTTGGTCGCGGGCTTCTTAGGATCCTCCTCGGTGACGGGCGGGTTGTCCGGGTCGCCGTAGACGGTCGAGGAGCTCGAGAAAATGATGGACTTGCAGCCATGGTTGCGCATGACGTCGATGAGCACCAGGGTGTTCTCGATGTTGTTGTGATAGTACTCGACGGGCTTGCTCACCGACTCGCCGACGGCCTTAAAGCCGGCAAAGTGGATGACGCGGTCGATCTGATGGGTATCGAAGATCTTGTTCATCGCATCGCGGTCGAGCACGTTGGCCTCGTAGAAGGTGAGGTTCTTGGCGGCCTCGTCGCCCACGATGGTCTTGACGCGGTCGACGGCGACGGCGCTGGAGTTGGAGAGATCATCGACGATGACGACCTGGTAGCCACCCTCGAGCAGCTGAACGACGGTGTGCGAGCCGATAAAGCCGGCGCCACCGGTAACGAGGACGCAGGTGTCTTTGGGGTCGAGTGCTTTGGACATGTAGTCTCCTATCGAATCAGGAACACTTCTTCAGGGGAGTATAGCGCAGGCAGGGACGCCCAAATCGTGCGCTGTAGGAAAAGCAGAGGATTGTGCTAACGTACTCATAGAAGAGCTTGCGTACGCATAAGCTGATCTTTGACATTTGCTTACGAGCCGCTGACCTTGTAGTTTCCTGCCGTTCGTGGAAATCGTTGGGACGCGCCATATGTACGCTAATATGTATGAGTTGAGCGACATATAAATAAACATGTAACGGAGTACATATGTCACCAAACAGCGATTCCATCCTTTCCCAGGAGCTCTCGCGCCGCACTGCCCTCAAGGCCCTGTTCGGCGCCGCTTCTGCGGCAGTTCTTTTTGGCCTGCCCGCTCGCGCCCATGCGGCGGAGGCTTCCAAAGAAACAACCGATAAACTGAATGCCGCCCAGGCCCAGCTCGACGAGGTTCAGGCCCAGCTCGACAGCATCGCAAATGAGTATGCGGCGCTGGCCAACAAGAATGCCCAGACCCTCAACGACATCGAGAATGTCCAGGGCAAGATTGACGACACGCAGGCCCAGATCGATGAAAAGAAGGCCGAGCTCAAGAAGAAGCGCAACGACCTTTCCGATCGCGTGGCCGCCAGCTACAAGTCCGGTGGCACGAACATCCTGTCGCTGCTGCTGGCCTCTGGCTCGTTTGAGGAACTCGTCGCCAACGCGCATTACGTTGAGAAGATCAACAAGAGCGACCGCGACGCCATCGAGGACATTCAGACCATCCAGGAAGAGCTCGATGCGCAAAAGACCGAGCT
>CAJKZO010000099.1:0-7649 GCA_905204365.1 uncultured Collinsella sp. | reverse complement strand
CAGCCCGATTTTCTGCTGATGGACGAGCCGACCTCGGCGGTCGTCCCCGTTTCGACGCTGGTGGTTGAGCAGCTGGCCTGCGAGCTCAGGGAGACCTGCACGCTGGTGGTCGTTACGCACAACATGCAGCAGGCCGCGCGTATTTCCGATTCGGTCGCGTTCTTTTTGCTGGGTGAGCTGGTGGAGCACGCGCCTACCGCGCAACTCTTCAAGAATCCGACTGATCCGCGCACGGCGGATTATTTGACGGGCCGTTTTGGCTGATACCATCTAGTATAGGCACCTTTAGGGTTAAGATGCGGTCATGTCGGCCGCAAAGGGGTTCAACATGATCTATTACGTCGAGGACGATGACAACATCAGGGATTTGACGGTCTATGCGCTGCGCAAGCAGGGAATCGAGGCCGAGGGCTTTTCGTGCGACGGCGAGTTTAAGGCCGCCGTGGCGCGACGGGTACCCGATGCTGTCCTGCTCGACATCATGCTGCCCGATACCGATGGCTTGGCGATTATGCGTCGCCTGCGTGCCGATCGCCTGACGGCGACGGTGCCCATCATGATGCTTACCGCCAAGGATACCGAGCTCGACAAGGTGATGGCGCTCGATGGCGGTGCCGACGATTACCTGACTAAACCCTTCTCGCTCATGGAGCTCGCCAGCCGCTGCCGCGCACTGCTGCGTCGCGGCGGCATGGTCAAGCAGGCAAGCGATGTGCTCAGCGTGGGCGACATTGTGCTCTCGCCCAGCCATCGCGAGGTGACCGTTGCCGGCGAGCCGCTTAAGCTCACCCTGCGCGAGTTCGACCTGCTCGAGTACCTCATGCGCAAGCCCGGCGTGGTCTTTACCCGCGAGTCGTTGCTGCAGAGCGTGTGGGGCTGGGACTTCGACGGCGGTTCGCGCACCGTTGACGTGCACGTGCAGACGCTTCGCCAAAAACTGGGCGAGCATGCCAGCGCCATCGAGACCGTGCGCGGCGTGGGCTACCGCTTGGCCGAGCCTTCTGCCGGTGATGGTGCCGAAGGTGACGACACCGCGGCCACTGCATCGGAGGAGTAACCCGTGGTCTTCGCCCCCCAGGGAAAACATACGCTGTCGCACCGCGTTTTTGTGACGATCTTTGTCTGCGCCATGGCGGTTATCGTGGCGTTTACGGTGCTGGGTGCGTTCTTTGTGCAAAACACCTTGGCGGATGCCACGAGTGCCAATCTGGCACAGGAAACCGAGCTCATTGCTGCCGCCCTCGACGAGCAGCAGGAGCTCATCCCGTTCTTGCGTAGCCTCGATCGCGAGGACTTGCGCATCACGCTGATTAACAAGGATGGATCGGTTGCCTACGACAACGAGGCGTCGCCTTCCACACTGCCCAACCATGGCGATCGCCCTGAGGTCATCGAGGCCTTTGAGAGTGGTTTGGGTTCCGCGGAGCGCGCAAGCTCTACGCTCGACGAGATTATGCTGTATCGCGCCGTCGCCCTTGATAACGGCCAGGTTGTCCGCTTGGCGCAGGCCCAGCCTGGCGTTGCGGCGATTTTGCTGTCGATGGTGGCGCCGATGCTGCTTATCGCAGCAGCGGGTGCGGTACTCTCGTTTTTTATGGCGCGCCGCGAGTCCCGTGCCATCATCGCGCCGTTGCAAGAGGTGGATTTGGACCACCCACGCCGTAGCTATGAGCACGCCTATGCCGAGATGGTCCCCATGCTTGAGCGTATCGAGTCGCAGCGCCAGGAACTCAAGCGCCAAATGGCGGTGCTGGCGGACAACGATCGTATGCGCCGCGAGTTCACGGCGAATATCACCCATGAGCTCAAGACGCCGCTTACGGCGATTTCGGGCTATGCCGAGCTCATCGCAAACGGCATGGTCGAGGGCGAGGACGACCTGCGCAACTTTGGCGGTCGCATCTATCGTGAGGCGGGCCGCTTGGCAGCGCTTGTCAACGACATCCTTACGCTGTCTAACTTGGACGAGGCCGAGCGTGCAACTGAGGGCGAGGCGGTGCCCATTGGGTCCACGGAGCCTATTGAGCTCTCGCGTGCCATCTACGCGGTTGAGCAGCGTCTTGAACAGGTCGCCCGTCAGGCGAATGTGACGATAAGTCATGAGACCAAGCCTGTGGTCATCGAGGGCGTGTCGCGCTTGATTGACGAGCTCATCTATAATCTGGCAAGCAACGCCATCCGCTACAATCGACCCGGCGGTACGGTTACGCTGCAGTGCGGCACCAACGACGAAGGCCATCCGTTCCTCGCGGTCGCCGACACGGGAATCGGTATCGCGCCTGAAGAACAGGGCAAGGTATTTGAGCGGTTCTATCGCGTGGACAAGAGTAGGTCCAAGGCACGCGGCGGAACCGGCCTGGGGCTTGCCATTGTCAAGCATGCGGCCCTGTATCATCACGCCACGCTCGATCTGTCGAGCGAGTTGGGCGTGGGAACCACCATTACGGTGACGTTTCCCATACAGCAGGACGAGCCATTCGCATAGCGATACAACATAGGTATTGATGCAGACGCCGCATTTGACTTTCGGGTGCGGCGTTGTTGTGCAATTTTACGATTGCTTCCGACATTTTTACAGGAGAGCCTGTTTCTTATGTATAGAGTTTGGTCTCGGTAAAAAGATGCGATAACATACGGACAGTTTTGTCAATCCGAACTGGGGAAATGAAAGGCAAGCTGCATGACCCTTCTCGAACTGTTCCAGCTGCTGAAGAAGCACCTCAAGCTGGTCATCACCCTTCCGGTGGTCTGCGCGATCGCCATGGGTATCGTGTCCTTCGCCGCGATGGACAACACCTATACCGCGACGACGAGCATGTACATTCTCGCCAAGACCGACGATAGCGGCCAGATGAGCTACAACGATCTCTCGGCGAGCCAGATGCTTTCCAACGATATCGCCACGCTGCTGGATAGCGATAGCGTTAAGAGCGGCGCCGCCAAGGAACTGGGCCTCACCGATCTGGATGACTACAAGGTGTCTGTTTCCTCCGAGACCACCACGCGTGTCATTACGCTTTCGGTTACCGGCACCGATGCCAAGGAGACGGCTGAGGTCGCAAAGGCCATAGCTAGCTCGGTGAGTACGGTCGCTCAGAACGTCGGCGCTGCCCAGAGCATCAACGTTATCGACGAGGCTAAGACCCCCGAAGCCCCCAGCGGCCCCAAGCGCACGCTGTATATTGCCGTCGCGTTCCTCGCCGGTATCTTTATCGCAGTCGCCTATGTCGTTTTGGCAGACATGCTCAATACCCGCATCCGCGGTGCCGAAGAGGCAGAAGAGCTCCTGGGCATTCCCGTTGTTGGCCGAATTCCGGCTATGAAAGGTGGTAAATAGGCATGGCTAAGGCAAAGAACACCGATAAGCTCGTTGTACAGAATGCCGCCAAGACCCTTCTGGCCAACATCCGCTTTGCGAGCGTGGACGACCCCATTCGCACCATCACCGTTACCTCCTCGATTCCCAACGAGGGCAAGTCTACGGTTTCCATTAACCTTGCTCAGGCAATCGCCACGAGCGGCAAGTCCGTGCTCCTGGTCGAGGCCGATATGCGCCGCAGGTCTCTTTCCGATATGCTCGGCGTTCGTTCGCGCGGCGGACTCTATGCGGTCCTTTCCGAGCAGATCTCCATTGACCAGGCAATTGTCGAGACGGGTCAGAAGAACTTCTACTTCCTCGATGCCGAGCCGCATATTCCCAATCCTGCCGACATCATCGTCTCTCACCGCTTTGCCAAGCTGGTAAAGGCACTGTCTGCCAAGTTCCAGTACGTCATCTTCGACGCTCCTCCGGTAGGCACCTTCATCGATGCTGCCGAGATCGCAAGTCTGACCGACGGCACGCTGTTCGTGGTGCGCGAGGACTTCACCAAGCGCGAGGAGGCACTCAACGCTATCGGCCAGCTTAAGAAGTCCGAAAAGGTCAAGCTCATCGGTACCGTTATGAACTACTGCGAGACCGAGACCAGCGAGTACTACTACTCCTACTACACCAAGGACGGTAAGAAGGTGAAGAAGGGCTCCGACGATCAGGGGACTTCCAAAAAGGGCATCTTCACCAACCGAGCAAACGTTTAGTTGATTAAGGCTGACCTATGCGTGACATTCATTGCCATATCTTGCCGGGTGTAGACGACGGCGCCGCCGATCTCGATGAGAGCTTGGCGATGCTCGAGGCTGCCAAGCGGGCCGGTGTAACCAGAATCGTTTGCACTCCTCACTGCCGTGATCCCTATTTTGATTACGACAAGATGTGGGATGCCTTTGAACTGCTGCGTGATAACGCTGACGGTTTTCCGCTCCAGATGGGCTTCGAGGTCAACCATCGAAAGCTCGTTGAGCTTGGTATCGATGCCGCGGAGCACTTGCATTTCGATGGGACCAACGAGTTTCTGCTCGAGCTTTCGACGCATGCCGATGCGTATGCGTTTAGAGAGTACGAGAACACGATTTACGATTTGCAGTGCCGTGGCTACCAGGTGATCATCGCTCATCCTGAGCGCTATCGTGCGGTTCAAAAGGATGTAAGCGTGGCGGAGCGCCTGGTCGATATGGGCTGCAAGCTGCAGGCTTCGGCGGACTTTATTGCCGGCGGTCGCTTTGGTCGCGAAAAAAAGCCGGCACAGCGCCTGTTCGATCAGAACCTGTACAGCTTCATCGCGAGCGATGCCCATAACGTGGGTCATTACGACTGCCTGGCGAAGGCTCGCGCGAAGTTTAGCGTGCGCGGAGCTCATTTTCGCTAAAATCTGTCCCTAACGTTCGCGTTGAATGAAAGGGCAGCTATGGATATCCAACTTAAGACGGGATGCTTTGATGACGCGGCGTTGGTGCGCCGCGTCGTTTTTATGGACGAGCAGGGCTACGAGAATGAGTTCGACGCTATCGACGAGGATCCGAACTGCATTCATGTGACGCTCTATGTAGACGGCGAGCTTGCCGGTTGCTCGCGCGTGTTTCCCGAAGAGCTTGAGCGCGTGGCTGACGCAGAGGCCCCGGTGTTGCCGGCATGCGACATGGACGAAGACGTTGCGGCGGGGGAGACCTACATTATGGGGCGCGTCGCCGTGCTGCCGGCTATGCGTCGTCGCGGACTGGCGAGTGCGATCGTGGAGACCAGTGCTTCGTGTGCACGCGATGCCGGCGCTAAGCTTATTAAGCTGCATGCGCAGGAATACGTGCTGCCGCTTTATGCAAAGGCGGGCTACACGCAAATTGCCCCGGTAGATTACGAAGACGAGGGCCAACCCCATGTCTGGATGGCCAAGCGCGTAGATGGCAGATAGGGACGTTCCTTTTCTGCCGGCAGTTGGGGACACTCCTTGGCAATTGACGCATTGGAGCGCTCGGACATACAGTTTTTCGATTCCGTATGTATATATGCGCGTTAATGGGTTATAAAATCTAAGTCTGAACATAGCAGGTCTGCGATGCGGCTCGGGCGACCGGGCCGTTTTTGCGGACAGGGGTAGCGCGAAAGGACTGCACATGCGTCAATTTAAGACCGAGAGCAAAAAACTGCTCGACCTCATGATCAACTCCATCTACACCAATAAGGAAATCTTCCTGCGCGAGCTTATCTCCAACGCGAGCGATGCCGTCGACAAGCTCAACTTTAAGAGCCTTCAGGATCCGAGTGTCAAGCTCGACCAGGGTGACCTGGCCATTCGTGTCTCCTTTGATAAAGATGCCCGTACCATCACTATTTCGGATAACGGTATCGGCATGACCGCCGAGGAGCTCGAGCGCAACCTGGGCACCATCGCCCATTCCGGCTCCGAGGAGTTTAAGACCGAGAACGCCGAGCAGCAGGGTTCCGATGTCGACATCATCGGTCAGTTTGGCGTGGGTTTCTACTCCGCCTTTATGGTCGCCAGCCACGTGAAGGTCGTCAGCCGCGCTTATGGCGAGGATTCCGCCCACGTTTGGGAGTCCGACGGTCTTGAGGGCTACACCATCGAGGATGGCGAGCGTGCTGAGCACGGTACCGATGTCATCCTGACGCTGCGCGAGAACGAGAAGCTCGACGCCGACGGCGAGGCCGAGACCTACGATCGCTTCCTGACCGAGTGGGGCCTCAAGAGCCTGATTCAGCAGTACAGCAACTATGTGCGCTACCCGATTCAGATGATGGTGAGCAAGAGCCGCCAGAAACCCAAGCCCGAGGACGCGCCGGATGATTACAAGCCCGAGTACGAGGACTACCAGGAGCTCGAGACCATCAACTCCATGACGCCGATCTGGAAAAAGCGCAGCTCCGACGTTGAGCAGAAGGATTATAACGAGTTCTACAAGTCCACGTTCCACGACTTTGACGATCCCGCGCGCACTATCAGCTTCCATGCCGAGGGTACGCTTGAGTACGATGCGCTGCTGTTTGTGCCGGGTCGCGCTCCGTTCGATCTGTACAGCAAGGACTACGAGAAGGGCCTGGCGCTCTACAGTTCCAACGTGCTGATTATGGAGAAGTGCGACGACCTGCTGCCCGACTACTACAACTTCGTGCGCGGTGTCGTGGACTCTGCCGACGTGACGCTCAATATTTCGCGTGAGACGCTGCAGCAGAACCGTCAGCTCAAGGCCATTGCCAAGCGCGTGGAGAAGAAGATTACCGCCGACCTTGAGGATATGCGCGACAACGACCGCGAGGCATACGAGAAGTTCTTTGAGAACTTTGGTCGCGGCCTTAAGTACGGTATCTACTCGAGCTACGGCATGAAGGCCGACGAGCTCGCCGACCTGCTACTGTTCTGGTCTGCCAAGGAGCAGAAGATGATCACCCTTGCCGAGTATGCCAAGGGCATGACCGAGGGCCAGAAGGCAATCTACTATGCCGCCGGCGATTCGCGCGAGCGTTTGGCCAAGATGCCCGTCGTGAAGGGCGTGCTCGACCGCGGCTACGATGTACTGCTGCTGACGCAGGACGTGGATGAGTTCACCTTCCAGGCCATGCGTGAGTACGTGGCTGCCGATATGCCCAAGGTCTACGAGGATGACGCTGCTCGCGAGGCTGCCGAGAAGGCAGTTGCCGATGGTGCCGAGCCTGAGGTCGAGGATCGTCACCTGGAGCTTAAGAACGTCGCGACCGGCGATCTTGACTTGGCGACCGATGACGAGAAGAAGGAGGCCGAGGACGCCACCAAGGAGAACGAGGACCTCTTTAACGCCATGAAGGAGGCGCTCGGCGACAAGGTCGAGAAGGTTGCCGTCTCCGCGCGCCTGACCGATGCCCCCGCTTGCATCACCACCGAGGGCCCGCTTTCGCTTGAGATGGAGAAGGTGCTCCAGAAGGGACCCGAGGGCGCGCCCGACGGTATGCCCAAGAGCCAGCGCGTGCTCGAGCTCAACGCCAAGCACCCGGTCTTTGCCAAGCTCGTCGCTGCTCAGAAGGCGGGCGACACTGACAAGATCAAGCAGTACTCAGGCTTGCTCTACGATCAGGCCCTGCTGGTCGAGGGCATCCTCCCCGAGGACCCCGTGGCCTTCGCGGCGGCTGTTTGCAACTTGATGTAGTTAGGTAGTTACGCGGTTCTACGAACCGCGTAACCGGCCGACGCTGCGCGGGCGCCCGAGCGACCACATTACCATAAAAGAGGGCCGCCAGACCACAAGGTAGATGACCGACACATATACAGACCAATTATTAGAAC
>CAJKZO010000098.1:0-7655 GCA_905204365.1 uncultured Collinsella sp. | reverse complement strand
CACTGTGGGTGGCGATAGGTATCGCGGCGGTGGGCGCCATCTGCTGCGGAGGCGCCTATCTATATCTCTCGGCGCAGGTGTCCAAGACCTACGGCGTTCCCCTCGTCGTAAACGCCGAAGGGCTTGACACGCGAAAGGGCACGAAGATCACCATCCATGCCACCGGAAAGGACTCCTCGGGCAACAGTGTGGACAGCGTGTTCCACGCGGGGTCGGACTCTTCGGACATCGCCCTCAGGCCGGGAGATTACCGCCTTGCGATCGAGGCGTCACCCATCGCGGCGGACGGAACCATCTACGACACCAAGGGCGCGTCCACGAAGGTCAGCATCGACAAGGACGGCAAAGTCAACGTCAAGAAGGAAATCACCATCAAGCCTGTCCCCGCAGAAGAGGTGACGGACGCGCAGATCGATGCGGCATATAAGGCAGCAAAGGACAGCGGCATAAGCTTGTCAAAGCTCGACAAGCTCAAAGAGAAGGCACAAAAGCGCAGGGACGACGCCGTGGCAGCCAAGAAGGCCGAGGAAGAGAAAAAGACCGACGAGGCGAATAAGAGCACCGAGGCGAGCACTTCCGAGAGCGAGCAGACGTCAACGGACCAGGCATCCAGCGGTGGCCATTCGTTCACGACCGACTACTTCTACGTGGACGTGCCGTCCGATTGGAAGCAGAACGAGTGGAGCGTGACCCAGCTAGACGACCACACGTGGCAGATTTCGCACAAACCGGCCAACGACTACGGCGGCGCAATCTGCATCGCCGTTGCGAAAGATAACCCGTGGCCGGTATACGGCACGCAGGAACTCGGCGCGACCGGCACCGGACTGAACGTATATGTCGGCAACGGGGCGGGAGACGGCCTGGAGAAGTATCTGACGATCGGGCTCACCAAGTCATGGGACCCGAACGATCCCAACTCCGTCCGCGGCGACGGCATGACGAACTCCCAATTCCAGGATCAGCTCAACGCGAGAGAGTGGCTCAAGGCACAGCAGGAAAGCCAACAACAATAAGTTGCATAGGGACAAGCCGAACGGCTCCGGAATCTTTACCGGGGCAGTCGTTCGACTTGCCCCCTTCCCATCAAAGCCGACGGGAAAGCATCGAGCAACAAGCTAAATCGACAAAGCAAGCGAACGCAAAAGGAGAAAACAACCATGAAGCAGTACACGAGAAGGAGCGCCCTGAAGCTGCTCGGCATCGGAACGGTTACCATAGCGGGCTTTGGGCTGGCTGGATGTCGCGGTTCAGGCGAAGGCGTCAAGAACGCGAGCGAGCCCGTGCCTGCTTCGCAGGCTTTCGGCCAGGCGGGCGTGTGGATGGTCTACGACGGCGACAAGCAGATAGGAAAGGACGGGGAAATCGAGGAAGTCCTATCCTTCGACGGGAACGGCAACGTTGCGAGCTACCAGTGCAAGAGCCTGACCTTCGGCGACCTCGACGGTCTGTCCGACGATGAAATCGTCGAGCTGGCGAAGCAGCAGGACGAAGCAGCCTTCAATGCTGCGAAGCAGGCGGCAATCGATGCTACCGATGAAGCTATCCAAGCGTGGCAGCAATGCTATGACACATTGAAGGCAGAGGCGGACGCCGGTACGTACGATTCGATAGACTACTACGGAGACTATGGCATCGAGAATGTGCCCGAGGAAGACCGAGCCCAGGTCGTCGAGACGTACCAGACCACGTTGGACAACACGCAGGATGCTCTCGACGCTGCAAACAAAGGACAGGCATTCAATGAAGCTGCCGCTTATCAAGAACCCGAGGCGAAGCCCTATACGCTCCGTCTCGAAACAGATGGCAGCGGTAATGCGGCGGCGAACGAGTCGCTTGTTTTCCAGCTCGCAAAGTTCTCCTTCTACCAAGCAAACATCAATGCGGATGAAAACGATCTAACAAGCGACAGAACACGCTTTCGCATTTTAAATGACTACGGTTGGGACAATAATGCCGAGATTCCCGACAGCGCGTTCAGCTCGACCAAAAAGTCCATCGAACTCTGCTCACCCACCTACTCGACCACCCAGGCCGTCTATGGCACGACCTTCGGCGGTTACTCCGGCCTCGCCACCGTCGTGAACGAGGGGCACGCGGGCTTCACGTGGGACACCCCCGATGCCGAAGGGATAGAGGTGGACTAGGTAATCGATACGCACGGATATAGCCCGATGGCAGCTCGGGCTATATCCGTGAAATAGAAAGGAGCAAACATGGAGGAACAGGCAAATTTGTTGCCAGGCGTTGCCACGGCGCACGATTTGATGCATAGGGTGGTAGACCTTCAGGGACGAATCAACCAGCTCACCACTCAGTTTGCCGCCAAGACGGAAAAGAAGACTAAAAGGCACCCTGTTCTCTATGCAATCGGGGGCTTCCTTATCGCGTTCACGCTTATCACGAGCACGCCACTTAAGGTGATAACGTATCTCCCTACCCTTCCGTTCTTCTCGATGGGAGGCACGGAGCTTCAATTGGCGGTCTGGAATATCGTGAACCTCATCGTCTAGGCTATCTTGGGCGCGATTCTATACATGGTCATAGCGAAGACGGCGGACAATAGCCGCTCCCTGAGAAATGCCGCGATTGACCAAAGCAACCAACGAGTTGAAGCCAACAACCAGGCCCTAGCCCAGAGCATAGAGCAAACCAAGCAGGAGATTTTCGCCGTACAGCAGCAATGGGCTTCGCAGGTCGCCCCGTGGTACCCCATGGATTACGACAGCATCGAAGCCGTGGATTTCTTCCTTGCTGCCGTGCGCAACCATCGCGCCACCACCGTGCAGGAGATGGTCAACCTCTATGAGACCGAGATGCACCAGCGCCGCATGGAAGAGGGCCAGCAGCGGATTCTCAACCAGCAGCGCATCGGCAACATGCTGCAAATAGGCAACCTGTTCATGCAGGGGCAGATTCTCAATCAGGCTCAGCAGATTAACGCGAACACCGCCAGTGCGAGCGGCAACCTCGACTGGATGGCACGCGCGATGGGAAAGCGCTAAGTAATGACGCGGCTGACATAACGAGGCAACTCGAAACCACCATGAAAGAAAGGGGGATGGATAATGAACGGATTGTCCCAGTGGGCGCGCTCGCATAAGCCCCAAGTCGCAGCGATAGCCGCTGCGATCGTTGTTGCGATCGTTGTTGCGATAGCCGTGGCAAGTGGAGCGTTCGCAACGTCCGAGCAACAACCAGAACAGCAGGAGTCAAGAACTGTCGATGTGACCCTCAACGTCACAGCCGACAACGGTTGGGACGAGAACTCCACGCCCGCCATCGCCCATATCGAGGGCAACGACGTGGACTTCTACCACGCGGTGACCCCTGATGCCGATGGCAACAAGGGCACTTCCACGGTCGAACTCGCCGAGGGCGACTACACCGTGAGCTTCGTCAGCCCCGTCAACTCCGACGGCTCCGCCTTCGACATCTACGACACGGGCGCTCCCGTCGACATCACCGTCGACGCCGACGCGAAGACCGCACCTGCCGTCAACTGCCCTATGGCGCAGATTCCCGCCGACAAGGTCACCGACGACATGCTCGCCGACATCGTCAACAAGACCAAGGACGCCATCAAGAAGGGTGACGAGACCCTGAAGGGTGACGCTGGCACTGGCATCCTCGACAAGCTCGACGGCAACGTCGCCAAGAACCCGAACGCGAGCGACAAGACCAAGCAGGAGGCGACTGACGCCGACAAGGACGTCGATGTCAACGACAAGCCTGCCCAGACGACTCCGTCTGCCAAGACCGACAACGCTAAGGCTGATAGCAACGCTGGTTCTTCGAACTCTGGTTCTACTAACGCTGGCAACTCTGGTTCGGCTTCCAGCAAGCCTTCCAAGCCCGCCCATACGCACACTTGGGTGAACCATACGGCTACCCGCCAGGTCTGGGTGAGCAACTGGGTTGATGTGCCTGACTACGAGACCAAGACAATCTATGGCGGACAACTCTACACGGAACAACCTGACGGAACATGGCTCAGCAACGGAGAGACGTACTGGTTCTACACCGATGCCGACTTCGAAGCATTCAAGAACCTTATCGTCGAAAAGATGAAGACCGAAGGGTATTGCGGCAACTACGTGAACCGCACTAAGACCGAGAAAGTACAGGTAGGCTCCCACAAGGAAGACCACGGTTCCTACGGCACCGAAACCTACGTGGACTACGTGTATTGCACCTCGTGCGGTGCTCATCAGTAAACAATCCGCATCCGGACAGCAAATCCTACCCAATCACAGAAGATAGCCAATCGTCTTCGAGGCGGAAGGCGGTCGCAAAGCGGCCACCTTCCTCTTTTTTACTCCGCAAAAATGAGAAATGGCATCTATTCGGAAAACGCGAAAGTAGATCAACGACAGCGCTCTGCCCTATCGAGGGCTCTTGATGGTCTCAGAGCGGATCGCGTTGAGACCCTATCGCATCCCGCGCCCGCCAAAGGTCCTTTCATGGGTCTTTCAGCGGGCGCTTAGTGGGCTGCTAATGGGATACTGACGGGCAAGAGCGAAAAGATGCCTTCGGCATCGAGTGCCTCCAAAGTGAAAAGGAGGTACACACATGAACAACAAGCCATTAGAACCCAACAGCCCCCAGGAGGAGGCCATGTGGAGGGCACAGGTGCTCAGGCGCACCGCCCGCATCTGCTCGGCGAAGGCCAAGGAGCTTGAGCGCATGGCCAAGGTGGACGGCAACGCCCCCATGCGCGACAGCGGCACCCTGAAGGACGTGCTCAAGCGCATCGACAACGTGATGGAGTGGCGGTTCGTGAACGCGCTGGGCGAGGTCGTCCTCGACGGGGACATCCTCGCGGAGAGCATCGACTGCGAGGCCCTGCGCACCATGCGCTACTGCGTGGCTGAATGTCTCAAGCGAATCGAGGAGCGGGAAGCGGAGGGGAAAAGCGATGAGTGACTACGGCATCAAGACCTACGCCGACCTCGCCGAGACGTGCGGGAACATGGTGCTCGCAAACGAGATGGCAAAACGCCCGCTTGAGCTTGTGAGCGGGGACTGGGCGCCGTGGGAGGAGATTTTCCAGTGGTACATCATACAGGACCCGTCGTTTGTCATGGAGCACACGGGCGAGCCGGTGTTCTACGACGAGGAGCTTGACCTGTACGTCCTTGGGGTAAATCATCTAGGCACAGCTTGGCAGCTCGTGCCCGCTCCGAAAATCTACGACTGAAAAGACGCCGAAGGGCGCAGCGAAACAATCGCTGCGCCCTTTATTTTTTGCTCCGCGCGCACTCAAGACGCGCTTTCTACACGTCGTCACTTTACGCCTGAACTTGTAGAAAAACTCCGAGAAGATTGCCCCGTTTATGGGGCTTTTCGAAGCGCTTTCTACAATTGTCGCAATCTTCTACAAATCCAACCCCTAAAACACGCCTTGTTTTCTACAGCGTTTCACGCCATATATCAGGAGAAATCGCCTTGGCTCCCTCCGCTATACGCTTCGGGGGCAAAAAAGGCAAAAGGGCATAAGAGGGGCTGACGCAGCGTGCGCTGCGGTCGGCATAGCCGACAGCCCCATGCCCACCGCCTGCGTACTTCGTACTGATAACCCACGCGCATCGAGCGAAGCGAGATGCGCACGGGCGAAGGACATGCGTATGGAGACCCCGTGAATCTCGAAATATAGCACTGACTTTTTTCTCCTCATTTATGAACGGATGCAAACAAAAATACTGATTTATCAGGGTTTTCTCGATTTGCTGATGCGCAACGGTGCGGGTACTCTCGGGTCGAATTGAAATTGCGTTGCAAGCAACGCCGATTGAAAAGGAGGCTCGAATGAGCAAGGAGACAAGTGTTCGGGATGCGTCTGAGAACCCTGTGTACAGCATGCTCGAAAATGCCATGTTGGTCGTTGACGAAGAGGAGGCAAAGAAGTTTCTTGGGGCAACCAGGCTTTTGCAGTTGATGGTAGACAGCGGTGATGGCATCGGGCCTGCGCATCTTCGTCACTGCTATGACTCATCTCATCGCTATTACTTTGTAAGCGATCTGCTGTATTGGAACACGAATCGTCGCTAGGGTTCTCGAAAGCAATCCCGCGCAGCCCGTACCACTAGCAATTATGTGCCCCGATGCACCAGCGAAGCAGCATCGGGGCACATCCATAAGGAGAGGAGGTGACAAGAGTGCCCACGAGGAAAGACAGCAAGGGGCGCATCCTTCGCCAAGGAGAGGGGCAGCGCCCGAACGGCCAGTACTATTTCAAGTTCAAAGATGTGAAAGGCAAGACGAAGTACAAGTACTCATGGACGCTTACCACGCACGACCTCCCTCCCAAGGGCAAAAAGTCGGGGCCGTGCCTCCGCGAAATCGAGAAGCAGGTGCAACGCGATCTGTTTGACCGCGTTGCACCAAGCGGGATGACCGTTCTCGAATTGGTTGAAAAGTACGTCGCGACCAAGACGGCGGTGCGCCCGACTACGCGCGCGGGCTATAAGACGGTTACGAACTTTCTCGCCAAGGACGCGTTCGGAAGCAGGAAAATCGGCGATATAACGACGCTCGACGCGAAGAATTGGCTCATCTATCTTCAAGGCGAGCTCGGGAAAAGCTACAGCGCGATTCACTGCATTCGAGGAGTACTTCGCCCAGCTTTCCAGCTTGCGGAGGAAGACGACCTCATCAGGCGCAACCCGTTCAACTTCGAGCTCGCCACCGTACTCGTCAACGACTCCATTGCGCGCGAGGCCTTGTCCCCACGGGACGAGCGCAGGTTCCTCGATTTCATCAAGGGAGATAAGCATTACTCGCGATACTACGAAGCGTTCTACATCCTCTTCAACACGGGGCTGCGCATCTCGGAGTTCTGCGGTCTCACAAAATCTGACCTCGACTTCGAAAACGGAAGCATCCGCGTCAACAAGCAGCTGCAGAGGGGCAGCGATATGAGGTACTACATCGAGCGCCCCAAAACGAAAAGCGGCGAGCGATACGTGCCCATGTCCGAGGAAGTCAAAGAATACTTCAAGGCAATCCTTCAAAAGCGTGCCAACCCACCCGTCGAGCCCGTCGTTGACGGGGTAAGCGGATTCCTGCTTCTGGACAAAAACGGCATGCCGAAGGTTGCGATGCACTGGGAGAAGTACTTCCAGCTCTCCCTCCGCAAGCACAATAGCATTTACAAGAAGGGGCTTCCCAAGATTACCCCGCATGTCTGCCGACACACGTTCTGCTCCAAGATGGCTCGCAAGGGGATGGACCCCGCGAAGCTCAAGTACATCATGGGGCACTCGGACATTAGCGTGACATACAACACGTACACCCACCTCGGATTCGAGGATGTGAGGGACGACATGCTCCGCATGACGGATGGTGCCGCATAAGCTAAAGTGTACGAAGTTGTAAATCCGAGAGGGTTACAACCGAATTTACAACTTTTTCGGCAGAAAATATCCGCTCATACACGAGCTGATTTGGGATTCCGCGATTGGGAGATGGCATACGAACGGTGTTCATCACCTGCGGAAATCCTGATATTTGAAAGGAAAACCAAGGATGCACAGAATCATGTTCGTATGTCACGGGAACATCTGTCGCTCGACGATGGCTGAGTCGGTGTTTACCGAGCTGGTGCGGCGCGCCGGGCGCGCGGGCGAGTTTGTCATTGACTCCGCTGCGACCTC
>CAJKZO010000097.1:0-7691 GCA_905204365.1 uncultured Collinsella sp. | reverse complement strand
GGGTGCGCCAGGCGAGCTCGGCGCACTTGACGCGGGCGGGCATGTGCGAGATGTCCTGTAGCTGGGCGGCCTCGTCCAGGTCTTCCAGGGCTTCCTCGGAGAGCTGCTCGCCACGGAGCATGGCGAGGAAAAGCCCTGCCAGACGACGAGCCTCCTCGACCGTCTCGCCGGTGATGAGGTCGGCCATGATATCGGCGCTGGCCTGGCTGATGGCGCAGCCGTGGCCGGTAAAGGAGGCCTCCTCGATCACGTTGTTCTCGACGCGTAGCTGCAAGGTGAGCTCGTCTCCGCAGCTGGGGTTGATGCCGTCGTGCTCGTGCGTGGGGGCGTCCATCTCGTACTTGTAGTCGGGGTGCGAGTTGTGCTCCATAAATGTGGTGGAGGTGTACAGATTACCCATTGAACGTGCTCCAAACGTGATGCAGGCCGGCGATGAATTTGTCGATGTCGGCCTTGTCGTTGTAGAAGGCCACGCTGGCGCGGCAGCAGGCAAGGTTCTCGACGCCCAGCCAGGTGAGCAGCGGCTGCGCGCAGTGGTGGCCGGCGCGGATACAGACGCCGTCCATGTCCATGATGCTCGCGACGTCGTGTGGGTGGATGCCGCGGACGTTAAAGCTCACGACGCCGTGGTGGTTGTCCCAGTAGATCGAGCCGATGATCTGGACAAAGTCGAGCTGCATGAGCTCGCCCATCAGGTAGTGGACGAGTGCCTGCTCGCGTGCCTGGATGTTCTCGTAACCCACCGTGTTGATCAGGTAATCGAGTGCGGCGCCCGTGGCGAAGATGCCGGCGGCGTCCTGCGTGCCGGCCTCGAATTTCTCGGGGACGGGCGCCCAGACAGCGTCCTGCTCGGTGACCGAATCGATCATCTCGCCGCCGGTAAGCATGGGCGGCATAGCGTTGAGCAGGTCCATCTTGCCCCACAGCACGCCGATGCCCATGGGGCCCATGGCCTTGTGCGCGCTAAAGGCAAAGAAGTCGGCGCCCAGGTCGGCCACATCGACCGGCATGTGCGGCAGCGACTGCGCGCCGTCGACGACCAGATAGCCGCCGTACTTGTGCACGAGCTTGCCGAGATTCTTGACCGGGTTCTCGACGCCCAGCACGTTGGAGACCTGTCCCACGGCCAGGATCTTGGTCTTGGGACCCACCTTGGCAAGAACCTCCTCGGTGGTGAGCTGGCCGGTCTTGGTGGGGTAGAGGTAGACGAGCTTGGCGCCGGTCTCGCGGCAGACCTGCTGCCACGGAATCAGGTTGGAGTGGTGCTCCATGATGGTAATGACGACCTCGTCACCGGGCTCGAGCACCGTGGGCGCAAAGCTCTTGGCGACCAGGTTGAGCGACTCGCTCGTGTTGCGGGTGAAGACGACCTCGTTGGTCTGGGGAGCGCCGATGACGTCAGCGATCTGCTGACGCACCTTCGCGATGGCATCGGTGGCCTCGACGGACAGCGAGTACAGGCCGCGCAGCGGGTTGGCGTTCATGCGCTGGTAGAAGTCGCGTTCGGCGTCAAGCACGCAGGCGGGGCGCTGCGCAGTGGCGGCGCTATCGAGGAAGGCGATCTCGGGGTGCTGCTGAAACAGCGGGAACTGCGCCTTGTAGGGGTTGGTCTCGATGTCCACGGTGGGCCAGCCGCGCGAAGCCTCGTCGCTGGCGTCGAGCTCCATGGGCTCGGGGGCAGTACAGGTGTCGCATTTAACGTGCTCGGTGTCGATCATGCGAGCTCCTCTTCAAAGTTGTCGATCAGGTTGTTGCCCAGGCGGACGACGGCGGCGCGGGTGCGCTCGTCGGTGGTGGAAAGTGCGGCGTCCTCCAGCTTGGCGCGGATGAACAGGTCCTCGGCGGCGTTTTGGTCAAGGCCGCGGCAGGCGAGGTAGAACAGCTGCTCGTCGCGGACGTGACCGATGGTGGCGCCGTGGTTGCCGGCGACGTCGTCCTCGTCGCAGAGAATGACGGGAACGGTCTTGTTGTCGACGCCCTTGTTGGCCAAAAGCACCGTCTCGCGCTCGGTGCCGGTTGCACCCTTGCAGCCGTGCACGAGGTCGATGGTGCCACGGTAGACTTTCTTGGACGTGCCGGTCAGCACGCCGTTGGCGTCGATCTCGCACTCGGTCTTGCGGCCGCGGTGGCGCAGCTCGTAGTTAAAGTCGCGCACCTGCTCGCGGGCGCCCAGGTAATCGGTATCGATCGTCACCTTGGCGGTATCGCCCAGCAGGTCGCCGGCAAGGCCGGTGGCGCTGGCACCGGCACCCAGGACGGTGTGCTGCACGTTGACGCGCGCGCCCTCGTCCAGGAACAGGCCGGTGTCGTCGAGCGCGATCCAGCTATCGTCGAGCGTCTGTGTGCAGGTTACGTTGACGGTGGCGTACTCGTGGGCGCACACGCGTAGCACGGAGCCCACGACGCCTTGGCCGGCAACGGGGGAGTCCAGGGCTATGCACAGGTCGAGCGTTGCCTGCGGACGGGCGACGACATCGATGGCGGCGATGGCCGCGGCAGTGTCGACGCCGCTCACACGCACGGTAACCGTGGCGTGCTTGTATGCGGGCACATCGATGACGATGCGCTTGGTAGCGTGCTCGGCCAAGTAGGCGTAGGCCGCCTCGCCCATGCCGGTTTCGAAGGCTTCAGCTGGGGAGAGCTCCTCCTCGAGCTTGATGGCACCGGCCTGGTAGATGGAGGTTGCGGGCACGTCGAGCTCGGTCTCGGGCGTGATGCGGGCGCGGTCGGCGGCATCGCCGGGGGCGGAGGCGCGGCGCTCGGGGAAGCGCTCGGCCATGGCGTCCATGGCGGCTTCGAACGCGTCTGCCACGCCAGTAAACTGCTCGTCCAAGCCCTCGACCTCAACGGCCTCGGTGGGAGCGGCGGCAAGCTCGTCAGAGAGCTCGAGCTTGGTCTGGTTCATCTTGAGCCAACCCCAAGTGGCAGCCGGCATCGCATTGACCTGCTCAAGGGTGGTAGCAGCGGTGTTCGTGGTCTGTTTCATTATCCGATCGCTCCTTCCATCTCGAGCTTGATCAGGTTGTTCATCTCGACGGCGTACTCCAGCGGCAGCTCCTTGGAGACCGGGTTGGCAAAGCCGTTGACGATCATGGTGCGGGCCTCTTCCTCCGAGATGCCGCGGCTCATCAGGTAGAACACCTTGTCGTCGCCGATGCGGCCGATGGTGGCCTCGTGGCCGATGTCGACATTCTTGGCGCGGATGTCCATGGCGGGGATGGTGTCGGAGCGGCTCTGGTCGTCGAGCATCAGCGACTGACAGCTCACGGTTGCCTTGGAACCCTCGGCCTTGGGCGTGGCCACGATGGAGCTGCGGAAGGTCTGGATGCCGCCGCTCTTGGAGATGCCCTTGGTCTCGACGGTTGCCGAGGTCTCGGGTGCGTTGAGCACGACCTTGCAGCCGGTATCGAGGTTCTGGCCGGCACCGGCAAAGGTGATGCCGGTAAAGCTCGAGCGGGCGCGACGGCCGTTGAGCACGCTCATGGGGTAGAGATAACCCACATGGCTACCGAAGGAGCCGCTGATCCACTCGATGTCGCCGTCCTCGTCCACGCGTGCACGCTTGGTGTTGAGGTTGTACATGTTCTTGGACCAGTTTTCGATGGTCGAATAGCGCAGATGCGCGCGCTTGCCCACAAAAAGCTCCACAGCGCCGGCGTGGAGGTTGGCCACGTTGTACTTGGGCGCGGAGCAACCCTCGATAAAGTGCAGGTCGGCGTCGTCCTCGACAATGATGAGCGTGTGCTCAAACTGGCCGGCGCCCTTGGCGTTGAGGCGGAAGTAGCTCTGCAGCGGGAAGTCGAGTTTGGTGCCCTTGGGCACGTAGACAAACGAGCCGCCCGACCACACGGCGCCGTGCAGGGCCGCAAACTTGTGGTCGGTGGGCGGGATGAGCGTCATAAACTTCTCGTGGATGAGCGGCTCCCACTGCGGATCGTGCAGGGCCTCCTCGATGCCGGAGTAGACGATGCCCATCTTGGACGCCGTGTCCTGCATGTTGTGGTAGACCAGCTCGGAGTCGTACTGCGCGCCGACGCCCGCCAGGTAGCTACGCTCAGCGTCGGGGATGCCCAAGCGCTCAAAGGTGTTCTTGATGTCGTCAGGCACCGACTCCCAGTCGTGCTTTTGGTCGGTGTTGGGCTTGACGTAGGTGACGATGTTGTCCATGTCCAGGCCCTCGATGGAGGGGCCCCACGTCGGGTCGGGAAAGCGGTTGAAGATCTCGAGGGACTTTAAGCGCAGGTCGAGCATCCACTGTGGCTCGTCCTTCTTGGCGCTGATCTCGCGCACGATGTCGGGCGTGATGCCGGCGTCGAGGCGCTCGAATCCCTCCTCGCCATAGGTGAAGTCGTAGAGGCTGCGGTCGATGTCCGCGACCTCGGTGCGGTTCTTGGTCATTGCGTCGCCCCTTTACGCCTGCTGCTCGGCAGCGGCGGCCTCGGCCTGGGCGCGCTGCTCGGCGGCCTCGCGCTCGAAGGTCTCAAAGCCGTTCTTGTCGATCCAGGGGATGAGCGAGGCGTCGTCCTCGCGCACGATGTGACCCTTGACCATAACGTGGACGCGGTCGACATCCAGGTGCTCCAGGATGCGCGTGTTGTGCGTGATGATGAGCATGGAGCCGTCGCAGCTCTTGCGGTAGGCGTCCATGCCGTGGCTGACGGTGGACAGAGCGTCGACGTCCAGGCCCGAGTCGGTCTCGTCTAGGATGGCGAGCTTGGGCTGCAGCAGCAGAAGCTGGAGCATCTCGACCTTCTTTTTCTCGCCGCCCGAGAAGCCCACGCCCAGCTCACGGTTGAGGTAGGCGGTATCCATGTTGAGCTCGGCCGCGAGCTCCTTGACGCGACGGCGGAACTCCTTGCCCTTCATCTCCAGGCCGGGGCGGCCGGCGATGCTGGCGCGCAAAAAGCTCGACAGCGGCACGCCCGGGATCTCGACCGGGGCCTGGAAGCTCAGGAACAGGCCGGCGCGCGAACGCTTGTCGGTGGTGAGCTCGGTGATGTCCTGGCC
Source organism: uncultured Collinsella sp. (assembly GCA_905204365.1). Classification (GTDB taxonomy): domain Bacteria; phylum Actinomycetota; class Coriobacteriia; order Coriobacteriales; family Coriobacteriaceae; genus Collinsella. Next base: position 2,684 of record CAJKZO010000097.1, on the reverse strand, counting down.
GTCAAAGACGATGCGGCCGTCATTGACGGTATAGACGGGGTCGCCCATGACCAGGTGGCCGAGGGTAGACTTGCCGGCGCCGTTGGGTCCCATCAGCACGTGGGTCTCGCCGGCGGCGACGTTGAGGTTGACGTTGTGGAGGATGGTCTTCTCGTCCACGGAGGCGGTCAGACCTTCGATGGAAAGCAGCGGATTTGCGCTCATGCTGTCCCTCTCTGTATATGGTGTACTCATAGGTGTACTAAACCCTAGGAATCTTCTCGGAATAAAGTTACTATGGGTTCGGCGTTAGTCAAGGGAAAACCCGACTAATCCACTCGACTTTTTAGATGTGGGACATAATAATCAGGTTTGTTTGCCGCGCGTGCATAAGATTTGGGACAAATAGGCCTGGTATTTTGTCCCGGCAACGATGAGAGGGTAGGTATGCTCATTTCCTCTAAGGGCCGCTATGCCCTCCGTCTGATGATCTATATCGCAGCGCTTGGTGACGTCGAGGGCAAAATCGCCCTGCGCGAGGTCGCCGACCGTGAGCATATCTCGCAAAAGTATTTGGAGCAGCTGGTCCGTCCGCTCATGAAGGCGGGCCTGCTTAAGAGCGTGCGTGGCAAAGGCGGCGGCTACATGATGGCCAAGGACCCGGCCGAGGTGCGCGCCGGCGACATCCTGCGTGCCGTCGAGGGCAGCACGGCTCCGGTGGCGTGCGATGGTATCGACAACAGCTGCACCCGCAGCGATCTTTGCTCGACCGTCAAGTTCTGGCGCGGTCTGGACGACGTGATCGAAAAGTACGTCGACGGCGTGACGTTGGCCGACCTAGCCGCCGTCCCCGAGATCAACTTTGACATTAGGCTGTAGGGGTGCAAATGGCATCTCTCGACAAGGTGTACAGGCAAATCGAAGTCTTTGCTCGGGAATGTGACGCCGAGAAGGTCGTGTTGTTTGGTTCTCGTGCTCGAGGCGACAACTTGCCCAAGAGCGATATTGACATCGCCGTAGCAGGTTGCCGGGATTTCGGTCGTTTCTCATATTTGATCGATGAGCGTCTTGATACTCTTTTAGATGTAGATGTCGTCAATCTCGACGAGTCCACATCGCAGTCGTTGCTCGACGAAATAGCTAGGGATGGTGTGGTCCTGTATGAAAAAATATGAGAACTTTGCCAGCGCTTTGGCGAATCTTGAGGATGCGCCCAATCAGGATCTCAATAATGATTTTGTTCAGAGTGGATTGATTAATAAGTTCAATCTTCAATTTGAACTGAGCTGGAAGCTCCTTAAGCGTCTGCTCGAGTATGAGGGCGCCACGCTTGCCGCGTCGGGGTCTCCTCGTGCCATCTTGAAGGAGTCCTACCGATTCTACGACTTTATTGATGAGGCAGCCTGGCTGGATATGCTCAGAGACCGCAATACGAACGTCCATATCTATGACAACAAGCTCGCTCAAGATTTGATTCAGCGCATCTTGAACGTCTATATTCCCGCTTTCTGTCAGTTGAGGGACGGGCTGATGGAGCGATACGGCGAGCTTCTGATGGCGCCCGACGACCAGTTTGTTTAATTCCTTAAGATTTCGCGGAGGGTTGTTGCCGTTTACCGAGGGGTTGTTGTGCAACAACGGGCGAGCTGCAATACTTATTTTTATCTTTGCAAACTGAACTTTAACTACACCAATGCAGGGAGGATCTTATGCAGCCCAAGCATTCTGCGATTGTCGCGGGCCTGACGCTGGCGCTTTCGTTTGGCGCCGTTTCCGCGCCGGCACCCGCCGCTGCCGAGGAGCCCACGCCGGGCGTTGCCTCGGATGCCACCGATATCGATAAGGGCCTTTACACCCAGCAGTCCTTCTCGGGCGTGCTGAGGTCGGTTCAGGGCGTTTCGTTTGTCAACGTGACTCCCGAGATGAAGTACTTTACCAAGTACGAGAGCCATGGTAACTACAACCAGGGATTTTCGTATGGTGACGGCTACAACGCGCTGGGCTATTACCAGTTCGACCGTCGTTGGTCGCTCATTCCGTTTATGAAGCAGGTCTACAACTACAGCCCCGAAAAATACAGCATGCTCAAGGATGCGATTGATCGCGGCAGCGAGATTTCCAACACGAGCAATGCCATGTACGAGAACGGCCAGCCCACCGAGCTGGGCCGTATCGCGCAGGAGGCTTTCCAGGGTGCTTACAACACCGATCCTGTTGAGTTCTCTGCACTTCAAGATGCCTATGCGTACAACTCGTACTATGCGGTGACCGAGGCGTGGCTCAAGAGCGGCCTAGGCATTGATATTTCTGGCCGCGCCGACTGCGTTAAGGGCATGGTGTGGAGCATCACCAACATGTGCGGCACCGGTGGCTGCAGGGACTTTTTCCGCTGGGCGAATCTTTCCAACGATATGTCCGACCGCGAGTTTGTGACGGCGCTCTCCAATAGCGTGGTCAACAATGTCGCCACCAAGTTTTCAAGTCAGCCCCAGTATCATGAGGGCTGGAAGAATCGTTATAAGAATGAGCTGAAGGACTGCTTGGCTTATATCGCCGAGGACGAGGCGGCCGCTGCGACGCCCGTGCAGCCCGAGCCTGCGCCGGCGCCCTCGCCGACACCTGATTCGAATGACGACTCGAGTGACGATGCCAACGATGACAGGATGGATGCGCCCTCGACCGATGCTGACGGTAATGGCTCTGCT
>CAJKZO010000096.1:0-7744 GCA_905204365.1 uncultured Collinsella sp. | reverse complement strand
CGCGCGGTGACGGTCGATCCATGGCGTCCGGGGGTGGTCATGTGACCGCGGTCTCGTCCTACATCGCCTACGCGCGGGCACTCAACAGGCTTGGTTGGACGCCGGCCGAGTTTGCGGTGGCGGAGTCGTTTGTCGTGCGCCTGCGCGGCATGCTGGGACGGCGTCCGGTTGCCGCCAACGGCCTGCCGCTCGTCATGGCGTTTCCACGCTGCTCTTCGGTCCATACGTGTTTTATGGCCTATCCCATCGACATCGCCTTCATCGATCGCGACGGCAATATCCTCGCGCGCTACGAAAACGTTCGTCCTTGGCGCATGTGCTCCTGTCCCGGCGCCTGGGCCGTACTAGAGCGTCCTTCAATCATTGTTTCGACCCCTGCTCTCCAACGCGTGCCGGCTTAAGAATTGGCGACAGTGGACTTTCGTCATACGAAATTGGGTAAGATGGAGGAGAAGATGCATGGATGTTGAGATCCATCCCAACGCTAAAAAGCACCTGACGGAAAAGCAGGTACTAGGTGCCTGGTTCGCGGTTACTGAGTGCATTCGCCGCGAGTCGGAGGACGAGCCGCCGAGATGGCTTGCCATTGGATGGCTTCCAGATGGTCGAAGTGTGGAACTTGTTGCGGTCGAGCTTGTCCGTGGGTGGCTTATCATTCATGCCTTGTCTCCAGTCCAGAAGAAATTTTGGCAGGAGATTGAACAGGCTCGGCAAAGGGGTCGATGATGGGCAAGACGTATACGGCCGCTAATGGTCAGGTTGTAACGGATGAAATGATTGACGCGTGGTGCGAGTCGTACGAGCGCGGAGAGTTTCCGGATGGCGAACACACCGTTGGTGGGATCGTGCATGGACGGCCCCCGCTCTCAGGTGAGGGGACGGCAACGCTGTCGGGCAAGAGTCCTCTGGGAATGAAGGAGGCCATTCGGCGACGGGCGGCTGCCGAGGGGATGACGCCAAGTGAGTTTGCCCGTGCGGCTCTGAGCGAAAAACTTCTTGCTGCCGGCTGATGTCTCTGACGTGCCGATTTATAGAACCGAGGCTGTGCTCAAAAACTTTTTTAAAATTCTCGGTTGACCGGAACGCGTCCTTGGTTATACTAATCAAGCCTTGAAACAAGGCACACCTCAAATGGCTGGGTAGCTCAGTTGGTAGAGCAGAGGACTGAAAATCCTCGTGTCAGGGGTTCGATTCCCTTCCCCGCCACCTTGAATTGACTAGGACCTCTGCAAAGGGGTCCTTTTCTTTTATCGAGGGCTCTGCGGAAATTGCGTCCCGGAATTTGGCTTCAGAGTGGGATGCGTTTTCCGCTTTAAGGCCGCTTGGGAAAGCACGGCCCGGAATCCCGGTGCCAGAATGGGACGCGCTTTCCTTTTGCGGCCTTTGGCGGAAACTGCGTCCCAGATCCCGCGCTCAGAACGGGATGCATTTTCCGGTTGAGGCCTCGAACGGAAAATGCATCCCAGTCTTTTGCGAAAAACGGGATGCGCTTTCCGGCCGCCTACTTCCGGCGCATATGTACATCTCGGCGCGCCATCTCGGGCCCGCCCAGATATTCCTCCCGCTTTTGCGCCACTTTACAGACCGTTCGGTCGTCTGTCCGCACGCGCGGGTATACTCAAAAGGATACTTTTCCTGTGCAATACGATGCAGGCTCGGCCTGCACGATCCGAAGGGGGCAGTGATGGAGAGGATACTCGGCGTTAATCTCTCTGGCTGGTTTATTCCTGAGCCTTGGGTGACCCCGTCGCTATACGCGGCGACCGGTGCATCCAACGCGGCCGAGCTGCAGGAGGCCATGGGCACCGCCGCCTATAACGAGCGCATGCGCCGTCATTACGAGACGTTTGTGAGCGAGGACGATTTCCGTCGCATGGCGCAGATCGGTCTCAATGCCGTGCGTCTGCCGGTGCCCTGGTATGCCTTTGGCTCGCAGGAGTCCGATGCGTCCTACATCTCGGTTGTCGACTACATTGACCGTGCGATTGAGTGGGCTGCCAAGTACGACATCCGCGTGCTGCTTGATCTGGCAACTGTGCCCGGTGGCCAGGGCGATTCCAATGATTCGCCCGCCACGCCAGAGGCTGTTGCCGAGTGGCATTCGTCCACCAACGGTCGTCATGTCGCGCTCGACGTGCTCGAGCGTCTGGCCGATCGCTACGGCGAGGCCGAGAGCCTGCTGGGCATTGAACTGCTGGATACGCCGCAGATGAGTGTCCGCAAGAGCCTCTTCACCATGACGGATGGCATTCCGGCGCACTACCTGCGCAACTTCTATCGCGATGCCTATGAGCTCGTCCGTTCATATATGCCCGAGGATAAGATCGTCGTCTTCTCGTCGTCGGGGCATCCCAGCGAGTGGAAGCATTTTATGCGCGGCGCCAAGTACAAGAACGTCTACATGGACCTTCACCTGTACCATTACCGCGACGAATATGCGCTCGATATCACGAGCCCCCGCGGGCTGACGACGGCGATTTCGCGCAACAAGCGCGAGCTCAAAGAAGCGATTTCGACTGGGTTCCCCGTGCTGGTGGGCGAATGGTCGGGCGCGGCGATCTTTGCCAACTCGTCGGTTACGCCCGAGGGCCGCAATGCCTACGAGCGCGTGTTTATCGCCAACCAACTGGCTTCGTTTGCGCCGGCTGCCGGTTGGTTCTTCCAAACGTGGAAGACCGAGAAGCGCATTGCAGCATGGGACGCCCGCGCGGCGCTCGGTACGCTCGAGCGCGGCATGATTGAATAGGTTGATATGACGCAAAACAGCGCCCATACGGGCAAACTCTATGTGGTCGGCACGCCCATCGGCAACTTGGGCGACCTGTCCCCGCGCGTTGGCGAGGCCTTTGCCGCTGCCGATGTCATCTGCTGCGAAGACACGCGTGTGACGTCAAAGCTGCTGATGCACCTGGGCATTTCCAAGCCGCTTGTCCGTTGCGACGAGAATGTGATCGCCAGCCGCGCCGCCGGCCTGGTCGACCGTCTGCTGGCGGGGGAGACCCTCGCCTTTGCCTCGGACGCCGGCATGCCGAGCGTGTCCGATCCCGGCCAGGCGCTGGTCGAGGCGGCACGTGAGGCCGATGTGCCCGTAGAAGTTATTCCCGGGCCCTCCGCTTGCGTCACGGCGCTCGTTTCGTCCGGCATTCCCTGTGAGCATTTTTTCTTTGAGGGCTTTTTGGGTCGAAAGCGCGGCGACCGCGTGCGCCGTTTGCAGCGCCTTGCCGTGGTTCCCGGCGCACTCATCTTCTACGAGTCTCCACATCGCATCGTGGCGACGCTCGAGGCCGTGGCAGAGGTTTTTCCCCAGCGTGAGGTTGCCGTCTGCCGCGAGCTCACCAAGCTGCACGAGGAGGTCTTGCGCGGGCCCGCCGCCCAGCTCGCCGAGGAGCTGCGTGCTCGCGGCGAGGTAAAGGGCGAGATTGCGCTGGTCATCGCGCCGCCGAGCGAGGATGAGGAGGCCGGTGCCGTGCCGGTTGGCGCCGCGGCAACGGATCACGACGAGGCCCTGCGCGAGGATATCCGCGCCGCGCTCGAGGAGGGGGAGCCCGCGTCTGCGGTGGCCAAGCGCCTGTCTCAGAAGTATTCGCGCCGCAAGCGCGATGTCTATGCCATGGTGCTCGATATGCAATAGATGGAGGATATCCAGCCCTTGCGCTAGAATCATCCCCTGTATGCAACGTTTTTCTGGAGGACAAACCCCATGGATCAAAGCAAGCCTTCGTTCTTTATCACGACGCCCATCTACTACGTCAACGCCGATCCGCACCTGGGCACGGCTTATTCCACCATCATCGCCGACGTTCAGGCCCGTTATCGTCGCTCCGCCGGCTATAACGTCAAGTTCCTGACCGGCATGGACGAGCACGGCGAGAAGGTCGCCGAGGCCGCAGCCAAGCATGGCATGACGCCGCAGGAGTGGACCGACAGCCAGGCCCCGCACTTCAAGGAGCTTTGGAGCAAGCTCGAGATTTCCAACGACGACTTCATCCGCACCACCGAGCCGCGCCAGCATCATGCCGTGCAGTACCTGTGGGAGCGCATGAAGGAGTCCGGTTACCTGTATAAGGGCAGCTACGACGGCTGGTATTGCGTGCCTGATGAGACCTACTTCACCGATACACAGGTCCAGAAGGGCGACGAGGAGTACGGCAGCGTCGGCCAGCACCTGTGCCCCGACTGCCACCGTCCGCTTGAGCGCGTGCAGGAGGAGTCCTACTTCTTTAAGCTTTCCGCCTTCCAGGACAAGCTGCTCAAGCTCTATGACGAGCACCCCGACTTTGTCGAGCCTGCGTTCCGCATGAACGAGGTTCGCAGCTTTGTCGAGGGCGGCCTTAACGACCTATCCGTGAGCCGCACGAGCTTCGACTGGGGCATTCAGGTCCCGTTTGACGAGGGTCACGTGACCTACGTGTGGTTCGATGCACTGCTCAACTATATGACGGCCGTCGGCTACGGTGTCGACACCGACGAGGCGCGTGCCGAGCTGGCCTATCGCTGGCCCGCGCAGTTCCACATCGTGGGTAAGGACATCATCCGCTTCCACTGCGTCATTTGGCCCGCCATGCTCATGGCCATCGGCGAGGCCCTGCCCGAGCACGTCTTTGCCCACGGCTTCCTGACCGTGCGCAATGCCGAGACCGGCAAGGCCGAGAAGATGTCCAAGAGCCGCGGCAACGCCATCGCTCCGCAGGACGTTATCGACATGCTGGGCGTCGAGGGCTATCGCTACTACTTCATGACCGACGTCGTTCCCGGTACCGACGGCGCCATCAGCTTCGATCGCATGGAGCAGGTCTACAACGCCGACCTGGCCAACAGCTGGGGCAATCTGATTTCGCGTTCGCTCAACATGAGCGCAAAGTACTTTGACGGTTGCGCCCCGGCTAAACCGGCGTCTGCCGACGCGTTCGACAACCCGCTGGCAAAGATTGCCGATGGTCTGGTCGAGCGCTACATGACCAAGATGGACGTGCTCGATTACGGTGGAGCTAAGGACGAGGTCATGGAGCTCATCCACGCCGCCAACCACTACATCGAGGACTCCGAGCCCTGGGCGCTTGCCAAGGACGAGGCCAAGGCTGACGAACTGGCATTTGTGATCTACAACCTGCTCGAGGCCATCCGCATTGCTGCTCACCTGCTGATGCCGCTCATGCCCCAGACTTCTGTCGAGGCTCTGCGCCGTCTGTCCTGTGAGGGCGAGGCCGCGAGCGACGACCTCAAGGGCATTTGCACTTGGGGCCTGCTTGCCGGCGGTCAGCCCGTCGAGAAGGGCGATCCGCTGTTCCCGCGTCTGGCGTAGAGACCGCGCGAGCGCCATATCGGCAATTTGCTGTTTGGATGTAAGGGCATGGCCGCAACGGTCCATGCCCTTTCGTTTCAAGACGCCGCCATCATGCTAAGGAGGCAACCATGACAACTTCGCCTTTGGCAAACCCCACGGCAACTAGGGAGCTGCTGGAGGAGTTTGGCCTTGCGACCAAGCATCGCCTGGGCCAAAACTTTCTAATCGACAACCATGTGATCGAGCGTATCTGCGAGCTTGCCGAGCTTGCAGGTGACGAGCGCGTACTCGAGGTGGGTCCGGGTTGCGGTACTTTGACGCTTGCGCTGCTGCAGGAAGCGGCGTGCGTCACGTCGATCGAAGCAGATCCCGAGCTCGAGCCGGTGCTCGACGCCCACGCCGCCGACTATGCCAACTTCCGCTTTATCATGGGCGACGCGCTCAGGGTGACGACGGAGCAGATTGAGCAGGCTGCGGGCGGTGAGCCGACGGTGTTTGTCGCGAACCTGCCCTATAACGTGGCGGCGACGATCATCCTGCAGTTCTTCCAGACGATGCCGGCGCTCAAGCGTGCCGTCGTCATGGTGCAAAAGGAGGTTGCCGATCGCATTGCCGCAGTGCCGGGCAACAAGACCTATGGCGGCTATACGGCAAAGCTCGGCCTGTATGCGCAGGTGACGGGTCGCTTTGAGGTGCCGCCGCGTTGCTTTATGCCAGCGCCGCACGTGGACTCGGCCGTCGTGCGTATCGACCGTGTTGACGGCGTGGTGCCCGAAGGACTCGACCGCGAGTTTGTGGCCCGCGTGATTGATGCTGCATTTGCTCAGCGTCGCAAGACCATTCGCAACTCCATGAGCGCCAACGGCTTTGCCAAGGACGTGCTCGATGCCGCCTTTGAGGCTTGCGGTATCGCGCCCACCACGCGCGCCGAAACGCTTGATGTTGCCGACTTTGTCCGCCTGGCCCAGGAGCTAATCCATGACGCTTAATGCCGAACGCGTGACGTTTACCAAGAAAAAGAAGACGGTTGCTTGTCCCGTGCCCTTGGCGCCGCTTGCCGACACGCATGCGCATCTGCTTTCGTTTTGGGGCAAAGAAGTGCCCGAGACGCTCGTGCGCGCCAAAGCCGCGGGCGTCGACCTGTTGGTGACGATGTTCGACCCCATCGCTGACAAACGCAGCGTGACGGACTATAGCGACTGGCTCGTGTGCGAAATTCTGCCGATGCAGGATATCCCGCAGATCAAGTATCTTGCCGGCGTGCATCCGTATGGCGCGCCGGACTATACCGACGACGTTCACGCACAGGTCGTTGCCGCACTCGATGACCCTTTGTGCGCCGGTATCGGCGAGATCGGTCTGGACTATCACATGGATTACGACGACGACATCGCGCCGGCGCCCCATAGCGTGCAGATTGACTGCATGGCGCGCCAGCTCGAGCTTGCCGTGTGCCGTAACGTGCCGGTGGAGCTACATCTGCGTCACGAGGACACGGACCAGGAGCGCACCTCGCACGTGGACGCCTACAACGTGCTTCGTGAGGTGGGCGTGCCCCAGGCCGGTTGTGTGCTGCACTGCTTTGGCGAGGACCGCGCCACGATGGAGCGCTTTGTGGAGCTGGGCTGCTATATCGCCTATGGTGGTGCGGCCACCTTTAAGCGCAACGACGACGTGCGTGAGGCATTTGCGGCAACCCCACTCGATCGAATTTTGTTTGAGACGGATTGCCCGTATATGGCTCCGGAGCCCATCCGCGGTCTTGAATGCGAGCCCGCAATGATCTCCATTACGGCAAACGCGCTGGTTAACGACCGTGTCGATCGCACAGGTGAGGATGCCGAAACAATCGCGCAAGCCGCTTGGGAAAATGCCTGCAAACTTTTTCAAAAATAGTTCTTGCGTTCGTGGTGGCGCTCCGTTATTCTAATTCCTGCACGCGGGCGTGGCGGAATTGGCAGACGCGTACGGTTCAGGTCCGTATGGGGGCAACCCCATGAAGGTTCAAGTCCTTTCGCCCGCACCATTAAATGAAAGAGCTCCCAGCAATGGGAGCTTTTTTGTTATGGGCCCATCGCGGAGACTTGAACCTGCGAAGGAGCGAGCGTCAAGAAAACGCGGAGCGTTTTTAGCGAGCTGGCGAGGGCGCCGGCAGGCGGCCGAAGCCGGTGCGTATCCGCGCAGCGGATACGCGGACGTCCTTTCGCCCGCACCATTGATTGAAAGAGCTCCCAGCAATGGGAGCTTTTTTGTTATGGGCCTCTTGTTGATGTCACGTTGCTGCTTCGTGCGGGTATCCTAGTGCCAACGTGTGCCTATCAGAGGAGAGACCATGTTGTTGTCCGGTATCATTGCCGCCCTTACGAGCCTTCTGCTTCCCATCATCATTTTGTTGCTGCTGCTTCCCTACGCCTGCTATGTCGTTGAACAACAGCATGCCGTGATCATCGAGCGTCTGGG
>CAJKZO010000095.1:0-7958 GCA_905204365.1 uncultured Collinsella sp. | reverse complement strand
ACCGAGGGCCGCGTCTGCGCGCTCGAGTTCGACAAGTTTTGGTTTGTCGACGTCTATACGCCCAACGCCCAAAATGAGCTCGCGCGCATCGATGTGCGCATGGCCTGGGACGATGCCTATCGCGGCTTTTTGAGCGCGCTTGAGCACGAGACCGGCAAGCCTGTGGTGACCTGCGGCGACTTTAACGTGGCGCACGAGGAGATCGACCTTAAGAACCCCAAGTCCAACCGCGGCAACGCAGGATTTTCGGACGAGGAGCGCGGTAAGTTTACCGAGCTGCTCAACGCCGGCTTTACCGATACCTGGCGCGCGGCAAACCCCGACGTCGAGGGCGTCTACAGCTGGTGGAGCTACCGCTTTAATGCCCGCAAGAACAACGCCGGCTGGCGCATCGATTACTTCCTGGTGAGCGACGCAATCGCCGGCAACGTGCGCGACACCGGCATCCGCGGCGACATCTTTGGCAGCGACCACTGCCCCGTTACCCTCACGCTAGAACTCTAGCCCCAAGTAATTCCTGGGGGGACAGAGGAAAACAGATTATGTGGCCCCTCTCCCCCTATAAGTTGCGGTGGAATAGTTCCTGTTTGGGCAGCAAATAGCCAAAAACGAGAACTATTCCACCGCAAGTTCGTGAGGGAACACGAAATGCCCTACAGCCCGTATTTCACGACGACACGGTTAATGCGGCGACACCAGGGCTTGTACAGGGCGGCCAAAAACACGCAGGTCGCAAGGCCGTGCGTAATGTCGAAAGGTGCGGCGGTGGCAAGACGCGCCACGGCACCCGCCCAAGTAAGCGGTTGTACAAAACCGATGATGTCATACGCGTTGATCACGACGCCATAGAGCAAGCCCGACGCAAAGCCGTACGCCAGCAGCGCAGGCAATCGCACGGTGCCGTCGGCACGGTCGAACGCACCCGCGTACGCCAGCGCGCCGCCAACATAGCCAACCAGGCCCCAGGCATACATCTGCCACGGCGTCCACATGCCCTGCCCAAAAAAGAAATTGCTGGTCAGCGCCGACAACGCACCGACCATAAAGCCGTTACGACGACCGAGTGTCGCCCCGGCGATAATGGCGATGGCACTCACGGGTTTAAAGTCGGGAACGGGGCCAAACAAGATGCGCCCCGCCGCGGCCAATGCTGCCAGAACCAGCGTGGGCATAATCTGGCGCAGGCCCGGTCGCGACGCCTCGTAGCCCGCAAAGAACAGCGCAAGCACTAGCGCAACCACGACAAGCATGGCAAGCGCCGCCTGCTCAACGCCCGACAGCAACGCCGCAGCCATCACAGCTGGCACCGCCAGCAGCAGCGGGATCTCCAGTTTTGCAAGCAAGCGCGAGAAACGACAGTCCGTCATCCCATCACGCCCTATAGAACACGTTGTCGGCAAAGAAGTCGGCCGGGGGCTCCATGCAGGCAATCTCGCCGTCAAACATCATGGCGACGTCGTCGGCTACCTGCTCGGCAAAGTCCAAATCGTGCGTAGCCATGATGACGGTGCCGCCAGCCTTCGCATGATCACGCAGGGCGCGGGCGATGATGCGGCGGCTCTCCAAGTCCAAGCCCTTCGTGGGCTCGTCAAGCAGCAGCAGCTCGGGGCCAATCAGCAGCAGTTTTGCCAATGCAAGCAGTTGACGCTGTCCGCCCGAGAGGTCGTAGGGGTGGCGCGTCTCCAGGCCGTCCAATCCCAGCTGCGCCGCACGCTCCCGCGCCAAGTTCTCGTCATATCCGCAGGTCGAGGCCCATTCTATCAGCTCATCGCGAACCGTCTCGGCAACCAGCAGGGCCTTGGGGTTCTGCGGCAGCAGCGCAGCCGAGGCCGCCCCGCGCACCATACGACCACGCTGCAGCTTGGCAGTCTTGGCCAGCACCGAAAGCATCGTCGACTTGCCGCAGCCGTTACCGCCCACAACCGCATGCACCGCGCCAGTCGAAAACGACGCATCGAGCCCGCGCAGCACCCAACCGCCCGCGCGATCGTAGCGAAACCAGCCTTCCGACAGGGTGGTAGCCGACCCGCCGTGCATTTTTTGGAGTATTCTGCTTCCATCCGTGCGCGGGAAGGCTTCCGAGCCGTTCTCGAGCGACGTTTGCGCCACAAATTCGGATGATTTGTCCAATTCTGAACTTTTTTTCGCGCTCGATACGTCCCCGGGCGGCTCCAGAGAGCCCAAATTGTCCTCACGCCTGCTGAATACTCCGTTTTTTGCACATCGGATGGCACCCCACCCCAACATCTCATCGGAAAACAGCGATTCTCGGCGTCCCAAAGAAGCCATATCCGCCACCTCGCGCACGCGACCGCCCTCAATCCGGTACGCACACGTCGCATACTCGAGCATCGGCCGCGGTTGATGCGTAGCCACAACAACCGTGCAGCCCAGCTCACGGTTCACGCGAAACAGCGCGTGCAGAAAATTCTTCTCCGCAACCGGGTCAAGCTGAGACGTGGGCTCGTCGAGCAGCAGCACGCGCGGGCGCAGCGTCAGAACGGCCGCCAACGACAGCAACTGTTTGCGACCGCCCGAAAGCGTGTCAGTATCGCGGTGAAGCCAATCTTCCAGTCCAAAGAAATAGCTGGTCTCAGCTACGCGACGGCGCATCTCATCACGCGCTAGCCCCAAGTTTTCCAGGCCAAACGCCATCTCGTGCCACACGGTTTCGCACACGATCTGGTTCTCGGGATCCTGGAACACATAACCCACGCGCTCCGCCGATGCCCGCACATCCATGTCGGCGACGAGCTCGCCCAACACGCGCAGCTCGCCGGAGCGTGTACCCGCCGGCGCGATCTCGGGCTTGAGCAGCGACAGCAGCGTCGACTTGCCCGAACCGGTACCGCCAACAAGCAGCGCAAACGCACCTTGGGAAACACGCCAATCAAGCCCCTCGAGCACCGGTGCCTCGGCCCCGGGATAGGCAAAACTAAGGCCTCGCACCTCAATCGCCGGCGCGGCCGAGCCATATGCCACACCCGCCGACGAGCTCCTATCCAACCGAGCCATCAGCCAAACCTCTTCTCATCAATCGCGTGCAACGCGCAAGGCAGCACCATCCAGGCAGCGTACACGACATAGCCCGGCCACGGCGCCGGCACCGAGAGCTGCGGATAAAACGAATACTGCGTCGCCGCGGTCCACGCCACTGTCACCGTGACCACGCCAAGCAGTGCAAGCCCAACCAGCGCGGCAACATCGCCTCGCCCCAGTCGATACCGCGCATACGTCGTACGATGCGTCGCGGCACCCCACCCGCGCGAGCGCATCGCGTCCGCGCGCTCCAGCGAATCTTCCATGCCCCAGCCCATCAACACGCTCGATGCCCGCAGGCGCGAGCGCACGGGGTCGGCCGGCGCGCGGCCCGGCACATCAATCGCATCCTGCACCGCCAGCGCCGTACGACCGCGGCGCAAAAACTGCGGGATAAGCCTCATGCACATCGAGATCATGAGCGCGATCACCGGTGCGGCATTGCCCAGCAGCGCGAGCACCTTGTCGTATTCGAGCATCGATGCCGCGGCCTCAAACCACAGCACGCTCGCCACAAACAGCCCGCCCATGCACAGGCCGTAAACCATGCTCTCTAGATACACCGCACGCACGCCAATACGAAACAGCTCCGTCGAGCCCGATGCACTAAACAGCGGATTGACCAGCGCGATAATCAAAATCACCGGCAGCTGCCAGCGAAGTGCGCCCAGCGTGCGGGCAGCCCCACGCGTCGCAAATCCATACGCCAGCCCGCCCGCAAGCGACAGCGCGATCAGCACCGGTTGCATCGAGAACATGGTGAGCCCCAGCGTCAGCACTATATAGAGTGCCGGCACAGCCGGATGCGACATCGAAAATGCCGCGACGGGCTCGCCGCCAAACTCCTCTCGCATGTTGTCCACGGGCACCCCGTCCCCTCGTTCAAACGACAGCTCCGCAGCACCGCCAACGCCGCACGCAAGCAGTACAAACGTCACGCCGGCGGCACCGACATCGGCCGCCATGAGCCAATCGCTACGCGCTCAACATATGCCTGCGGTATCATATTGCGCCGTGTATCGTTTCCAAACACACGTCTCTATAACGTAACAGGAGATCACATGGACGCAACCGCAATTATCCTCGCCGCCGGCGAGGGCACCCGCATGAAGTCGAACCACTGCAAGGTTTCGCACAAGATCCTGGGCAAGCCCATGGTTCAGTGGATCGTCGACGCCACCATCAAGGCCGGCTGCAGCCGCGTCGTGGTCGTCATCGGCAGCCACGCCGACGAGATGCGCGCCCTCATCGATGGCGCCTACGCCAACAGCGCCACCAAGGTCGAGTGCGTCGAGCAGACCGAGCGCCTGGGCACCGGCCACGCCGTGAAGGTCGCACTCGAGGCCTGCGGCATCACGCAAGGCCCCGTCGTCGTGCTCAACGGCGACCTGCCGCTCATCACCGCCGACACCGTCGCCAAGTTCGCGCAGACCGTCGCCACCGGCGAGCTCGCCTGTACCGTCATGACCATGACCCCGCCCGACCCCTTCGGCTACGGCCGCATCAAGCTGGGCGCCGACGGCCAGATCGAGCGCATCATCGAGCAGAAGGACTGCACGCCCGAGCAGGCCGCCACGCTGCTGGAGTGCAACGCCGGCTGCTACGCCTTCGACGGCGCGCAGCTCGCCGCCCACATCAACGAGATCGGCAACGACAACGCGCAGTCCGAGTACTATCTGCCCGACATGCTCGAAATCCTCAAGGGTCACGGCCAGGCGGTCTCCATCTTCCACTGCGATGACTACCGCGACGGCCTGGGCGTCAACAGCCGCATCCAGCTCGCGCAGCTCACCGCCATTGCGCGCGACCGCATCAACGAGCACTGGATGGCCGAGGGCGTTACCTTCATCGATCCCACGCAGGCCTGGATCGGCCCCGACGCCGTTATCGGCCGCGACACCGTCGTGTGGCCGCAGACGCATCTGATCGGCCACGTCACCGTGGGCGAGGAATGCCAGCTCGGCCCCAACAGTCGCCTCACCGACACCACCGTCGGCAGCGGCTGCACCATCGATGAGACCATCGCCATCGAGGCCGTCATCGAGAACGGCGTCGACTGCGGCCCGCGCGCCTACCTGCGCCCGGGCACCCACATGCTCGACGGCTCCAAGGCCGGCACGCACGTGGAAATCAAGAAGTCCACGATCGGCGAGGGTTCCAAGGTTCCGCACCTGTCCTACATCGGCGACACCACCATGGGCTCCGGCGTCAACGTGGGCGCAGGCTCCATCACCTGCAACTACGATGGCGTGCACAAGCACAAGACCGTCATCGGCAAGGACGCCTTCATCGGCTCCGACACCATGATGGTCGCGCCCGCTCAAATCGGCGACGGCGCGCTCGTGGCCGCCGGCTCCGTCATCACCGAGCCGGTCCCGGCTGACGCACTCGGTCTGGGCCGTGCCCGTCAGGTAAATATTGAGGGCTGGGCCGCCGATTATCGCCGCCGTCTGCACGAGGACGACGAGGTATAACGTTTTACCAAGCATCTAAGGAGCTGTTCCCATGGGGACGGCTCCTTTTTCTATGCTGACCTGCGTGGCCGGATGAGTGGTCGGTTCGTGTCCGTTGACGGTAAAGACGTTATCAAGACTCGATAAACCCCGCCGCGCGGTTACAATGCAACAAGGCATCTATATGGCATTCGATATAAAGGAGAAGGGTAATGCCGATTAATGATCCCGAGAAGTCGGAGAATATGCGCAAGTCCATCCGCGTGTATTCCGGTTCCTCCAACCGTCCCCTCGCTCAGAAGATCGCTGAGTACCTTGGGGTCGAGCTTTCGGGCCTTACGCTAAAGCAGTTCGCCAACGGTGAGATTTACGCCCGCTACGACGAGACCGTCCGCGGCGCCGACGTCTTCCTGATTCAGTCCGTGGCCGGCGGCAACGTCAACGACATGCTCATGGAGCTGCTCATCGCCACCGACGCTGCCAAGCGCGCATCCGCCCGCTCCATCACCGCCGTTATCACCCACTACGGCTATGCCCGCCAGGACCGCAAGGCCGGCCCGCGCGAGCCCATCACCGCCCGCCTCGTCGCCAACCTGCTCGAGCGCGCCGGCGTCAACCGCATCATCACCCTCGACCTGCACCAGGGCCAGATCCAGGGCTTCTTCGATATCCCGGTTAACCACCTGTCCGCACTGCCGCTGTTTGGCCAGTACTACAACGACATGCACTTCGACACCGACAACCTGGTTGTCGTCTCCCCCGACGTGGGTCGCGCCAAGGCCGCCAAGAAGCTGTCCGACATGCTCGGCTGCGACCTGGCCATCGCCCACAAGGGCCGTCCGCGCCACAACGCCGCCGAGGTCATGGGCATCATCGGTGACATCAAGGGCAAGACCTGCATCATCAACGACGACATGATCGACACCGCTGGCACCCTGTGCGCCAACGTCAAGGAGCTCAAGGCTATGGGCGCTGGCGACATCTACGTCTGCGCCACCCACGGCATCTTCTCCGGTCCGGCCATCGAGCGTCTGAACGACGCCCCGATCGTCGAGTGCCTCGTCACCGACGCCATTCCCGTCGAGGTCGGCGGCAAGATCAAGACCATCTCGGTCGCCGAGGAGTTCGCTCAGGCCATCTCCGCCGTTTACCACGAGGAGCCCGTCTCCACGCTCGTCGGCGGCGACTTCGCGCTGTAATCCAGCGTGCATCTCATCATCTTTGGTGTTTTTAAAGGGTCGGAAGCTCGCTTCCGACCCTTTTTCTACCCCTCGACAACCTGCTATGGACAGTTAGTTCAGATTTGTATTTATTTAGGCATTCGTTTGAGTCATTTAATACGTCGAAAGCTCTCTTGCCGGCATAATTCCGCTCGATCCCTCCGCCTATGGATCTCTTCACCATGCCATTGGCCCCATTTTGCCCACCGATTCCTTCAACAACGGCAATACACCCCGGTCGCCTTATACAAATCTGAACTAACTGCCCAACACCCACCTCAGTAGATGCCTCCAAGGCCAGCACATCGCTCCATTCTCCACTTTTTCAAGGAATTCCACATGATCACGCTACCGCCCGCGGCGCGCGACACCCCTTTGAGCGAAAAGAACGATACGGCAATATCGTTTCGCCAACGGATTAGTACCTTATAGCTATGACGACCGTGATTTCACATTTCTCCGCCCTTCGCGCAATTCGTCGCGCACGACGGGCGTACTCTGCCCTACCCTGGGACTTCGTTGATAGCGAACAGCAAGCACATGCCTTGGCTAGCTGCATTCCCAATAATGACGCGATAGACTTTGGCGCACTTTCGATACTCGACGCCTGGAATGAAGATGATTCCGAACTGCTTGATCTTCTCGTTTCAAGCGAAGACAACAGACGTCCCGACAAGCGACTTCTTCAGCATATTCTCTCCGCTTCGCTTCCTGAAGGTGCAATTATGCACATCGAGGCCGACATCTACGCAACGTCTCCTGCCATGACAGCCATGCTTTGTTCCAAAAATGAATCAGTCGCCAAAACCTTGATGCTTCTCATGGAACTGCTCGGAACCTACTCCCTTCCTCCCGGGGCAACATACCCCATTGCTTATGACGACATCTGGCCCAAGGGCGATGTCTACGAAGCGATGGACGACCTCGATTGCCGGGACGACCAGTCGGCGACCGAGCAGCAGAACGAAACCCGCTATGAACAAGCGCACTACAAATGCGAGCCCGCCACGACCATCGAAGAGCTCGAGGCGGTCGCACGGTTCGCCAAAAGTAGCTCATACGCCTCGTTTCGCACGGCAGTCAAACTCGCCCGAGCTGGATCCGCATCCCCAGCCGAATCCCTAATGTTTGCCGTTCTCGGAGCGCCCATGCGCTTTGGCGGATTCGGATGCTGCAATCTGCCCATGGGAGGCCTGCTACTCAACTATCGAATCGACTTCGACACTCTTGCGGTCAACATGTCCTC
>CAJKZO010000094.1:0-8244 GCA_905204365.1 uncultured Collinsella sp. | reverse complement strand
AGGAAAGCACTTAATGTGCTTTCCGTCTTGCGCAGGACTGTAGAGCAGCAAACTTCATGCCCTCCGGTCCGCCCCGGGAGCCACCGCTAAGTTATCCCCCGGCATTCAGAAAATCTAAGTGCCAAAAAATAAGATTTTTTGACTCTGTGTTGTATAACCCGCCATTCGTGGGTACCATTCAACGCGTACGCAAACAAAAAGGGTTAATTCGCGTGGTATAACCGCGCGGCCCAAAAAGGAGGAGACAAGCATGTCGTCTTTGAAGCCGCTTGCAGATCGTGTTCTGGTCAAGCCCGACGAGGCCGAGCAGAAGACCGCTTCTGGTCTGTATATCGCCAGCAACGCTCAGGAGAAGCCGCAGCGTGGCACCATCGTTGCCGTTGGCGCCGGCAAGGTCAACGACAAGGGTGAGCGCATCCCCATGGACGTCAAGGTCGGTGACGTTGTCATCTACGGTAAGTTCGGTGGCAACGAGGTCAAGGTCGACGGCGAGAAGTATCTGCTGATGCGCGCCGACGACATCTACGCCGTCGTCGAGGCCTAGTCTCGTCAGAATCTCTGATTCGTCTTTGAACGCGCCCGCCGCACAGGACTCGGAAGCGGCGACGCGAGTCACATTTCTTTTGGAGGATTACCTACCATGGCAAAGAACATTACGTTCAACACCGATGCCCGCGCTAAGCTTGCCAAGGGCGTCAACACTCTGGCCGACGCCGTTACCGTCACCATGGGCCCCAAGGGTCGCTACGTTGCGCTGCAGCGCACGTTCGGTGCCCCGACCATCACCAACGACGGCGTTTCCGTCGCTAAGGAGATCGAGCTCGAGGACAACATCGAGAACATGGGCGCTCAGCTGGTGAAGGAGGTCGCCACCAAGACCAACGACACCGTGGGTGACGGCACCACCACCGCAACCCTGCTCGCCCAGGCCATCGTCAACGACGGTCTGCGCAACGTCGCCGCTGGCGCCAACCCGCTGGCCATTCGTCGCGGCATCGACAAGGCCGTTAACGCCGCCGTCGCCGAGATGAAGAAGCAGGCCAAGCCGGTCGAGACCAAGGAGCAGATCGCTTCCGTCGGTACCATCTCTGCCGGTGACCCCGAGGTCGGCGAGAAGATCGCCGAGGCCATGGAGGTCGTGGGCAAGGACGGCGTCATCACCGTCGAGGATTCCCAGACGTTCGACATCACCATCGACACCGTCGAGGGCATGCAGTTCGACAAGGGCTATGTCTCCGCTTACTTCGTCACGGACAACGACCGCATGGAGGCCGTGATGAAGGATCCGTACATCCTCATCACCGACCAGAAGATCTCCAGCGTTCAGGACATCATGCCCGTTCTCGAGGCTGTCCAGCGCGCTGGCCGTGGCCTGCTCATCATCGCTGAGGACATCGACGGCGAGGCTCTGCCTACCCTGGTCCTCAACAAGATCCGTGGCGCCCTCAACGTCTGCGCCGTCAAGGCCCCGGGCTACGGCGATCGCCGCAAGCGCATCCTCGAGGACATCGCCGTCCTCACCGGTGGCCAGGCTGCCCTGGACGAGCTGGGCGTGAAGGTCGCTGACATCACCGCCGATATGCTCGGTACCGCTAAGTCCGTCACCATCTCCAAGGACAACACCGTCATCGTCGGCGGCGCTGGCTCCAAGGAGGCCATCGACGCCCGTATCGCTCAGATCAAGGGTGAGATGGAGAACACCACCTCTGACTTCGACCGCGAGAAGCTCCAGGAGCGCCTGGCCAAGCTCTCCGGTGGCGTTGCCGTCATCAAGGTCGGCGCTGCTACCGAGTCCGAGCTCAAGGAGATCAAGCATCGCGTCGAGGACGCCCTGCAGGCTACCCGCGCTGCTGTCGAGGAGGGCATTGTCGCTGGCGGCGGCGTCGCCTTCATGGACGCTGCTCCTGCGCTCGACGCTGTTGAGCTTGACGACCCCGAGGAGAAGATCGGCGTCGATATCGTCAAGAAGGCTCTGACCGCTCCGGTCGCTACCATCGCCAAGAACGCTGGTTTTGAGGGCGCTGTCGTGGTCGACAAGGTTGCCGAGCTGCCCGCCGGCCAGGGTCTCAACTCTGCCAACGGCGAGTGGGGCGACATGATCGAGATGGGTGTCCTCGACCCCGTCAAGGTCAGCCGCGTCACCCTGCAGAATGCTGCTTCTGTCGCCAGCCTGATCCTCATCACCGAGGCCACCGTCTCCGATGTGCCCAAGAACACTCAGCTTGAGGACGCTATCGCTGCTGCTACCGCTGGTCAGCAGGGCGGCGGTATGTACTAAGGCCGACAAGGTCTAGAACTCCCACCGGGGATCCGGGGGCGGGACGGGGCTCCTCTCCGGAACGTCCGCGGACATGCAAAGAGGCTCCGCATCGCGCTTCGCGCTGCGGAGCCTCTTTGCGTCCTGCGGAATGATCCGGAGAGGAGCCCCGTCCCGCCCCCGGATTCCCTACGTTTACGGCCTTGAGGTCGGTGGGCGGAGAAGGACGTGGTTGATAGGGGTACGTGTCCCTTTCGCTGTTTCGCGCTTTGCGCGAAAGGCGCGTTACTTTGGGATGGGTGGGGAACGTGGTTGTTGCGGCAGCTGATCCCCACCATAAATTACCCTCGGCATACTTGCACGAATACCCTCTCGTGCTACACTTGCAATTGCTGTTTCAGGGCGGGGTGGAATTCCCCACTGGCGGTAAATTGGGCGGTGCCAAAGGGGTGCCGTGGCGCAGGCGAGGACCTGCGTCGAGCCGATGAGTCCGCGACCCGTGCGTGTGTTGGTTCGCATGCCGGCTGAACTGGTGAGATCCCAGTACCAACGGTTAGAGTCCGGATGAAAGAGGCAGGTGATCTTATGTCTGAACAGTCGCAGCATATCCATTTTGAGAACACGAATAGGTGGAGCACCAAACAGCTCGTTACCATGGCGTTGATGTGCGCCTTGGGCGCCCTGTTTATGTACGTGCAGCTGCCCATCCTTCCTTCGGCGCCGTTTTTGACGTATGACCCGTCGCTGGTGCCGGCGATGGTGTGCGGTTTTGCGTATGGTCCTGGCGCCGGCACTGCTGTTGCCGCCATGGCGATCGTTATCCATGCGCTCACCACGGGTGACTGGGTCGGCGCGCTTATGAACCTGGTTGCCACGCTGGGCTACATTCTGCCCGCAGCAATCGTCTACCAAAAGATGCACACCTACAAGGGCGCCGTGATTGGTCTGGTGCTCGGCGTTATTGCCGCTACGGTGTTGTCTATGGTCGCAAACCTTACCATTGGCGTATGGTTCTGGTATGGCTCGGTCGATGTGATCGCCCCGCTCATGGTTCCTGCCGTGTTGCCGTTCAACCTTATCAAGACCGTGCTTAACTCGGTATTGACGCTTGCGGTGTATAAGGCGGTCTCCAACCTCATCACGCCTAAAAAGGACCAGGTCAAAGGCCGCGCATGATTGAGTGTCGGGGCGTTTCCTTTAGCTATGACGGTGCTGCACCGGCGCTCGATGGCATTGATCTGAACATCGAGGATGGCGAGTTTTTCTGCATCCTCGGCGGAAACGGGTCGGGCAAGTCGACGTTTGCCAAGCATTTGAACGCGCTGCTGCAGCCCGATGCGGGAACGGTGTGCGTCAACGGCATGGACGCGTCCGATCCCGAGCTGGTCTACGATATCCGCTCGACTGCGGGCATGGTGTTCCAGAATCCCGACGACCAGCTTGTGGCGACGCTTGTCGAGGACGATGTTGCGTTTGGTCCCGAGAACTTAGGGGTCGAATCGGCCCAGATCGCGCAGCGCGTGCGCGAGGCGCTGAAGGCCGTGGGTCTGGTGGGCTTTGAGCGCCACGAGACCCACGCTCTCTCGGGCGGACAAAAGCAGCGCGTGGCGCTTGCCGGCGTGCTCGCCATGGAGCCGCGTGTGCTCATTTTGGACGAGGCGTCCTCGATGCTCGATCCGTGCGGGCGCAAGGGCCTTATGAAGGCCTGTCACGCGCTGCACGAACGCGGCATGACCATCGTGATGATTACGCACTTTATGGAAGAGGCCGCCGAGGCCGATCGTGTCGCGGTATTTCGGGCGGGGCACGTTGCCATGCTCGGTACGCCCGAGGAAATCTTGACGCGGGCGGATGAGCTTGCGCAGCTCAACCTGGATATGCCGGCGTCGTGTCGTCTGGGCAGGTCGCTTCGTGCGAAGGGCGTGCCCGTTTGCGCGCAGGTGCGCGAGGCGGGTATGGTTGCCGCGGTTGCGCAGGCCTATACCGAGCGAAGTGAGGCGGGTACCGCGGGGCAGCCTTCCGTATCCCAGTTGGAAATCGCTGACGGCACTGTTCCGGCAGACAACAAGGACAACGCATCAGAGCCCGTCATCGAGCTATCCCATGTTTCGTACAGCTATTCGCTCAGTCCGCGCGAGCGCCGTCGCTGGCATAAGCGCTCGGCCGCTGCGGGCAAATCAACCAAGCAGGCTCTCTGGGGAAATGACCCTAGTAGTCCGTGGGCACTGCGCGACGTGTCTTTGACGGTACGTCGCGGCGAGTTCCTGGGGCTAGCAGGCCATACCGGCTCGGGTAAATCAACGCTGGTTCAGCATCTCAACGGGTTGATTCGTCCGCAGGAGGGAAGCGTTTGCGCGCTGGGGCTCGACCTGTCAAACAAGAAAGACGCCGCCGCGGTTAAGGCCAAGGTCGGCGTGGTGTTTCAGTATCCCGAGCGCCAGTTATTTGCCGAGACCGTGGCGCAGGACGTGGCGTTTGGCCCGCGCAACCTTGGTCTGCCGCAAGACGAGGTTGCGCGCCGTGTCGCATCATCGCTTACGCGCGTGGGCCTCGACCTTGTCGCGATAGGCGATAAGAGCCCCTTTGAGCTTTCGGGCGGCCAGCAGCGCCGCGTGGCGTTTGCCGGCGTGCTTGCTATGGAGCCCGAGGTCCTAGTACTCGATGAGCCCATGGCAGGGCTCGATCCGGCTGCGCGCAGGGATTTCCTAGGGCTCATCGGTCGACTCCATCGCGAGGGCCTGACCGTTGTCATGGTTTCGCACAGCATGGATGATCTGGCAAATTGTTGTGACCGTATCGTTGTGATGAACGAGGGCGCCGTGTTTGCCGAGGGAACGCCCACGCAGGTTTTTGCGCGCGCGGATGAGCTCAAGTCGATCGGCCTGGGCGTTCCTGCCGCCCAGCGTATGACGCTGGCGCTCGCACAGGCCGGTGTGCCGCTCCGCTGCGACAAGCTTTATACGGTTGAGGCGCTGGCCGACGAGCTGGCCGGCTTGCTGCTGGGCTGTGCGGACGGGCCTTTGGGGGCTCCGCGTCAGGCCGGTTCCAAGGCGCCCACGCGAGAGGAGGGCTGCTGATGGAGGCGTTCTCATTTGGCAGCTACTATCCCGGGGATAGCGCGCTGCATCGCCTGGATCCGCGCACTAAGTTGTTCCTAGGTTTCGCATTTCTGATCACCGTGCTCACCGTTGGCGGCTTCGGCGGGCTGGTGCCGGTCGCAATGTTTGTCGTGCTGGTCTATGTCATGGCCCGGGTGCCGTTGCGTCGGGTCCTATCGTCGATGGCGCCATTGCTGGCGATTGTCGTGGTGGTCGCGGTGCTTAACCTGTTTTCCGACCAGAGTGGCCGCATCCTGTGGCAGCTTGGCTTTTTGCAGGTGAGCGAGGGCTCGCTGCGTTCTGCGGCGTTTACGGCGTGCCGCCTGACCCTGATGATGGCCGGCATGAGCGCCATTACACTCACCACGCCGACGCTCGATCTCACCGCAGGTTTTGAGCGTTTGCTCGCACCATTTGCGCGCGTGGGGCTTCCGGCGCACGAGCTCGGCATGATTATGGGTATCGCGCTGCGGTTTATACCGCAATTTGCCACCGAGATGAAACAGACGGCCGATGCGCAGGCAAGCCGCGGCGCGCGCGTGACGGGCGGTCCGCTCGGCGGTGTGCGCATGCTCGGCAGCGTGGCGATTCCGCTGTTCACCGGCGTGTTCCGTCATGCCGAGACGCTTTCGGCCGCCATGGATGCGCGTTGTTATCACGGCGAGCAGGGGCGCACGCGTCTGCATGCGCTTACGTTTGGCCGCGGGGATGCACTGGCCGCGGTGGCGATGGCGCTGCTGGTGACATGCGTTGTCGTTATCAATCTTCAACTCTTCTAAGCTCGATTCGAGCGCAAGAAAGGGGTCTCTATGACCGACATCGATCGCACGGCTCAGCTCGAGCGCGTCTGCTCGTATCTCAGGCGTATTCCGGCGTGGTATCTTGCCACGACCGATGCGAGCGACGGGCATCAGCCCCGCGTGAGGCCGTTTTCGTTTGCCATGGTCGATGACGGCAAGCTGTGGTTTTGCACGTCGCGCGACAAGGACGTGTGGGCGGAGTTGAGCGCGAATCCCAAGTTTGAGGTATCGGGCTGGAAGCCGGGGGAGTGCTGGATCGTGTTAACCGGTGAGGCCGCGCTCGAGGACGATGCAGTCGTGAGCGACAAGGTGCGTCAGGCGGGCTTTAGGCACATGGTGGGCATTGGCGAGCAACACGATAGCGCCAACGACGGCCGCCTTGCATTCTTCTCGGTCCGCAACATCGCCGCGCGATTCTGCGATATCGACGGCAGCGAAGAGCGCCTCGAGCTCTAATTTCCCAAATTGACTACCCATTGCAAAAAGACTGGTCAGGCGACAGGAGGAAACGTGGACGGATTGAATACGGTGCTGGAGTATCTGACGTCGGTGCCTGCGTGGTATCTGGCGACGAGCGTGGACGGGCAGCCGCATGTGCGTCCGTTCTCGTTTGCGCAGATTCAGGACGGCAAGCTGTGGTTTGTGACAGCGCGCACCAAAGATGTGTGGCAGGAGCTTCTGCAAAACCAGCGCTTTGAGGCCACGAGTTGGTGGCCGGGCCATGGTTGGTTGATTCTGCGTGGGCGTGCGGGGCTGGAAGACCGGGCTTCGAGCGAAATGCGCGAGGCCGGATGGAAACATCTTGAGCGCTTGAGCGAGCACTATGAGGGGCCTAACGACCCCACGCTTGTTTTCTTTAGCGTCGAGGATCCCGAGGCTTTTATCTGCAATCACGACGAATGGGTGCCGGTCGAGCTCTAACCAGCTGGCTCATCCCAACAACTTGGTTTTTCGCATGGGCGGGCCCCGTATTGCCTGACGCCGTTAGGAGCGCCGGGCAATACGGGGCCCGCTCTATTTGTCAATTCCTTCAAGCGAATGTGTCGGGAATGTTTCAATGCATGAATATGCAAGCTATTTACGTATTCATGCATCTTTTGGTGCTAAAGTTTCAACCCACTTCATAACGACCGCTGCGAAATGCGCATCGGTGCATAAATCGCAGGCAAGGAGTCTGATATGTCTTTGAAGGTTGGAATCGTCGGTGCGGCTGGATATGCCGGCGCCGAGCTCATTCGCCTCGTCCTCGGTCATCCCGAGTTTGAACTTGCTGCCATTACGTCCAACGCCGATGCCGGCCAGCCGTTGTCTGCGGTGTATCCGAGTTTCGCCGGCGTAAGCGATCTTGTCTTCACGACGCATGACGCCCCCGAGCTCAAGAACTGCGATGCGGTCTTTTTGGCCGTGCCGCACACGGCTGCCATGGCACAGGTGCCCGCCCTGCTTGCCGCGGGAGTCTCCTGCATTGACCTCTCGGCCGACTATCGCCTGAGCGATCCGGCCACCTTTGAGGCCTGGTATGCCGCCGAGCACACGAGCCCCGAGCTACTCAAGACCCGCGCCTTTGGTCTGCCCGAGCTGTTCTGCCAGGATTTGGAGACCGCTGCATCCGACCACGCCGACGGCAAGCCCGTACTGGTCGCCTGCGCCGGTTGCTATCCCACCGCAACGAGCCTTGCTGCCGCGCCTGCCGTGCGCGCTGGCTGGGTGGCCGAGAGCGGTCCCGTGATCGTCGACGCTATCAGCGGCGTGACGGGTGCCGGTAAGTCCTGTAACGCCCGCACCCATTTTTGCAGCGCGGAAGAGAACCTGGAGGCCTATGGCGTGGGCAAGCATCGTCACACGCCCGAAATCGAGCAGATCTTGGGCCTAACCGATCGCGTCGTCTTTACCCCGCACCTGGCACCGCTCAAGCGCGGTCTGCTCTCTACGGTGACGATGCCGCTTACGCCGCAGGCTATCGATACCTTGACCCTTGAGGACGTTGTCGACCATTACAAGCAGTTCTACGCCGGTCGCACCTTCGTGCGCGTACTCGATGCCGGCCAGCAGCCCAAGACGACTTCGGTCGTCGGCACCAACGCCGCCC
>CAJKZO010000093.1:0-8398 GCA_905204365.1 uncultured Collinsella sp. | reverse complement strand
ACTTGCAGCGACGGACCTCAGGACGCTCTTACACCACGTCTGCGCGCGCGACCCGATGCCCGATATCACGTGTCTCATTTTCGCCAACGGCGTGTCTCATTTTTGAGAATCCGAGATGCCGCGGAAATCTTATCCCAGCTCAAAGGCCATTTCTGGGATGTATTTTCCGTCGAGTGCCTCATCGGGAAACTGCATCCCATTTCAAGCGTCGATTCTGGGACGCATTTTCCCCTTAGACCCTCAACCGGAAACCGCATCCCACTTTGAGCGCAAATTCCGGGATGCATGGTCCCACTTTGGACGCATCCGGGCACGGAACCATCGACCTATCAGGCCTCCCGTCAATAAAGAGGCGTCCTCCCGGACGGCGGGGCACGAAGTTCATCGCGAGTTCCGCACGCAAAGAAGGCCACATTAAGTGGCCTTCGTCTTGCGCAGGACTGTAGAGCAGGGAACTTCGTGCCCCGACGCCCGGGAGGACGTTTCATTTAGAAAGATGGACCGACCGCCGTCAGCGATGGGAGCTACTCCCCCAGCACGGCCTTTTTGGCGGCTGTAGCCATGTTGTCCAGATCCTCCTTGGTGGGGTGATCCTTTGCGGCAACCCAGTTGTCGAGCAGCATCTTATAGCGCGCGTTTTCGGGATCTTGCTCGAGCATGGCCTCGTAGCGCTGCTTGACCGCGGGGCCCATCTTGCCCTGGCACATCGCCCAGCCCGCAAGCTCGGCATCCCCAGCCAAATTAGAAGTTACGCGATCAATAATCTGCTGGTAATAGCTCTGGTCGGCGCCAAAACCGCAGGTGCCAAACAGGAAGACGCGCTTACCATGCAAAGCGGAGAGCAATGCCGCGACCGAAGGCGTGCACGCGCCCTTGTCGCACCAAAAACCGACGAGCACCGTGTCGGCCGCGCAGGCGCCCTGCGCCTCGAGCGCAACCTGATCCGCATCCGCATCGTCGCTCAACGCCGCGGCATGGACAAATTCAACGCCCGCAGCCTGCAGAGCGCGCTTGATCGCGCCCGAAACCATCCTGGTATTACCGCTCTTGCTGTTAACCACCAAAGAGCACGTCATAGTCACGTTGCCTCGTTTCCCCCAAAACTAAAGCCACTAATGCAATTTATTAGATGAATATCTTAGTACTAACGTGACAGATGTAAACCACCGTCTGTCGATTGGCGACGCAGACGACATCTTTGGACAGATTTCGAACAGTATGTACTTCGGATTGAAACCGCCGCAGAGCGTTTCACAAATGTCCGAAAAACTGTTTCACAAAGCGCCGCCAAATTGTTTCATATGATACCGTCAATTTGTTTCACGAAATACCGTCAAATTGTGTCATGGTTTTTCGTCAAAATGTTTTACGCGCTGGTAAGATGCTATAAAACAAAATGTTTCTTTGAATGGCGGGGAGTACGATGACTAGGTATATGAGTAGATGTATCGATCGCTCAATCGAACGCGATCTTGGCATTTTTGGTGCCGTGCTCATTCAGGGACCGAAGTGGTGCGGAAAGACGACTACGGCCCAGCGATTCGCTGAATCATCGCTGTCTCTCTCCGACCCTGCCGGAGACTTTGCCGCACTGCAGCTTGCCAGGATCGACCCAGCTCAAGCAATAGTCGGCGCAACGCCGAGACTCATCGATGAGTGGCAGGAAGAGCCAAAACTGTGGGACGCAATACGTTTCGAATGCGATCGTCGAACCGGTGAGCCAGGGCAGTTTTTGCTTACGGGATCAGCAACGCCAAACGATGCCGACCAACCGATGCACAGCGGCATCGGGCGCATATCACGCTTGCGCATGGAAACAATGACTCTGGCCGAACTCGAGGTTTCCTCAGGGGCGGTCTCGCTCGAATCGCTGCTTAACGGATGCCCCATCAAGGCGGCACTTGGATCCATCAACGGCATCGCCGATATCGCCGAATTGCTATGTCGCGGTGGTTGGCCTCAGGCGGTTGGCAAGACGACTGCCGATGCAATGCGTATATCCGCTGCCTACATCGACGGTGTCTGCGAATCGGATGTTTCGAGGGTCGACGGCGTGAAGCGTGACCCGGAGAAAGTCAGGGCTCTTCTGTCTTCGCTTGCGCGCAACGAATCCACTCTTGCCGGCGAAAAGTCTCTTGAGAAAGACCTCGGCGGTGATGTATCGAGAAGTACGCTGCGGCGCTATACGGATGCCTTGCGCAGAATACACATCATCGATGATATCCCGGCTTGGCATCCGGCGCTCAGGTCGCCGGTAAAGCTGCGGCAAAGCGCAAAAAGGCACCTTGCCGACCCTTCGCTTGCCGTTGCGCTGCTCGGAGCAAATCCGGAGTCATTGGCATCTGACCCGAAGACGCTGGGACTGCTCTTCGAATCCCTCGTCCTGCACGACCTTAAGGTCTATGCAGCCGCAAATGACTCATCGGTGTCCCACTACCACGACGCCGACGATCTCGAGGTCGACGCCGTTATACACAGGCGCGATGGAACTTGGATTGCCGTGGAAGTAAAACTCGGAAGTCCGCAGATCCCCGAGGCATCTGCAAACCTGCTTCGGCTTGAGCGCAAACTTGTCGAGCGTGGCGAGAGACCGCCCGCGGCCAAGCTCATCGTCATCGGGTTCGGCATGCCGGTCCATACGACGCCCGAGGGCATCATCGTTGCACCCGTTGACACGCTCGCGCCCTAGCGCTGCGTCACACGTCCCGCGTCTTGCTTACTGGGCAAACTGGCTGCGGTAGAGCTCGGCATAGAAGCCGTCTGCCGCCAGCAGCTCGTCGTGCGTGCCGCACTCGATAATCTGGCCGTCGCGCATCACCAGAATGCAGTCGGCGTTGCGGATGGTGCTCAGGCGGTGCGCCACGACAAAGCTTGTGCGACCGGCCATGAGCTCGTCGAATGCCGCCTGCACCTGCAGCTCGGTACGCGTATCGATGCTCGACGTTGCCTCGTCCAGCAGCAGAATCGCCGGATCGGTGAGCATAACGCGCGCAATGCACAGCAGCTGTTTTTGACCCTGGCTAAACGTGCCGCCGTCCTCGCCGATGACCGTATCGTAGCCGCCTGGCAGCTGCACGATAAACTTGTGCGCATGCGCGCGCTTGGCAGCTTCGATAACCTGCTCGCGCGTGGCGTCAGGACAGCCGTAGGCGATGTTTTCCGCCACCGTGCCCTCGAACAGCCAAGTGTCCTGCAGCACCATGCCAAAGGCACGGCGCAGGCTTGCGCGCGTGTAGTCACGCGAGGAACGGCCATCGACCATGATGCGTCCGGCATCGATATCGTAAAACCGCAGCAGCAAGTTGATGAGCGTCGTCTTGCCACAGCCCGTGGGGCCAACAAGGGCAAAGCGCATGCCGGGCTTGGCCTCGATGCAGATATCCTGCAGCAGCTTGCGGTCGGGCACGTAGCTAAAGTCCACATGCTCAAAGGCGACCTCGCCCTGCGGGGCGGCAAGCTCTACGGCGTCCGTCGCATCGGGCTCCTGCTCGCGTGCATCGAGCAGCGCAAACATGCGGCGTGCCGAGGCGTACGCCGTCTGGATCTGCGTAATGACGTTGGTGACCTCGTTGAACGGCTTGGTGTACTGGTTGGCATAGGACAGGAACGTCAGCACGCCGCCCACCGTAAGCGCCGCAAGCACGCCCGTGATCACTCCCACGCAGCCGATCACAGCGACCACGGCATAGATGATGTTATTGATAAAGCGCGTGCCGGGGTTGGAGAGCGAACCCATAAACTGCGCGCGCTCACCTGCCGCATAGAGCTCGGCGTTGAGGGCATCGAAGCGCTGCTGAGCGTTGGGACCATAGGCAAAGGCGTCGACAAGTTTCTGCTCGCCTACGTACTCCTCGATATGACCACCGAGCTGCCCTTGAATACGCTGCTGTGCCGTAAAGCTTTTGTTGGAAAGCTTGGCGATAGCACCGGCTGCAAAAATGGAAAGCGGCGTGACGAGTACCACCACGAGCGTCATGGTCAGGTTGATGGAAAGCATAAACGCGAGCGTACCCACGATGGTAATAACACCGGTGAAGAGCTGTGTGAAGCCCTGCAGCAGACCGTCGCCCACCTGATCGACGTCGTTGACCACGCGACTCATGAGGTCGCCGTGGGCATGGCCGTCGATAAAGCTGAGCGGCATACGGCTGAGCTTGTCGCTCGCCTCCACGCGCATGTCGCGCACCGTCTCATAGGACAGACGGTTAACGCAGTAGCCCTGCAGCCACTGGAAGGCCGCAGCACCTACGACGACAATCGCGAGCTTGGTGACAAGCGGCAGCAGCGCATCGAAGTCCACCTGTCCGGCGGCGACGATAAGGTCGATGCCCTCGCCAATGAGGATGGGCGTATAGAGTTGCAAGATCACCGAGATTGCGGCGCTCACAAACGATGCCGTAAACGAGACGCGGTGCGGGCGAACATAGCCCAGCAGGCGGCGGGTCACCGCACCCACGGGATAGCGCTCGGGGTCGTCAGGCTGGCGCGGGCCGTCGCCCAGGTCGTTGAGGCTATCGTTACCGGACACGTTGGCCGTCATCGTGGCGACCGAACCGGAGGAAGTGTACGGATTCATTTAGCAGCCCTCCTTTGCGCAGACGGATGCGGGGGCGGTCGGGGCACCTGGGGCGAGCGCGGGCGCTGTGCTCCCCCGCTGGCCCTCAAGCTCCTCGCGGCGCAGCTGCGACTGGCAAATCTCGCGATAGAGCTGACAGGTCGCATAGAGCTCGTCATGTGTGCCCAGGCCGGCAACCGAGCCGTGGTCGAGCACGCAGATCACGTCGGCATCGCGCACGGTCGAGACGCGCTGGCTCACAATCACCGTGGTCAGCGGCAGCCCGCCCTTGGCGGCACCGCGCATGCTGCGCTCGCGAATGGCATGGCGAAGCGCCGCGTCGGTCTTAAAGTCGAGCGCCGACGCGGAGTCATCCATGATCAATATCTGAGGCGAACCAACCAAGGCACGCGCGATAGTCAGGCGCTGACGCTGGCCACCGCTAAAGTTCTTGCCGCCCGCCTCGACCGGGGCGTCTAAGCCCTGCGGCTTGTTGCGCACGAACTCGCTGGCCTGCGCCATGTCGAGTGCCGCCCAGAGCTCCTCGTCGGTCGCAGCTTCATCGCGCCAGGTCAGGTTGCTGCGGATGGAGCCGCTCACCAGCGATGCGCGCTGCGGAACGGTCGCGACCACACGGCGCAGCTGGTCGAGCGGCCAGGTGCGCACGTCGGCGCCCATCACGCTCACGCTGCCGGTGCTCGCATCGTACAGGCGCGGGATGAGCGAGACGAGCGTGGACTTGCCGCTACCCGTACCGCCGATAATGCCGAGCGTCTTGCCCAGCGGGAGTTCCAGCGTCACATCGTTGACAGCATTGGCCGCGCCAGCGCCAAACGAGAAGCTCGCATGGCTCAAGCTCAGCGCGGGAACTGGAGCGACATTGCCCGGCTTGGGCAGCGCGACCGGCTGGTTGCCCTCGTCGGTGATGCCAGGCACGCAAATGAGCACATCGTTGATACGCGCCGCGCTGGCGCTCGCCTTGGTAAAGACCACGCCCAGGTTGGCGACGTACACGATGGAGGTCAGGGTCTGCGTCATGTAGTTCACAAACGCCATGACCTGGCCCTGCGTAAGCTCGCCCACGCTGACCTGGATGCCGCCCACCCACAGGATGGCGCACACGCCCAGGTTCATCACCAAAAACGTGACGGGGTTGAGAATCGACGAGAGCTTGCCCACCGCGATGGCAGTATTGGCCTGGTCGTCGGCGGCCTGCGCAAAGCGCTCGCGCTCGTGATCTTCGCGCACGAAGGCGCGAACCACGCGGGCGCCCGAAAGGCCCTCGCGGCAGATAAGCGCGATGCGGTCGAGCTTTGCCTGCAGCTGCTTGTAGTACGGAATGCAGCGCGCCATGACAAACCAAAACACCAGGCCGATGGCGGGCGTGCAAATCAAAAAGATCATGCCGAGCTTAAGGTCGATGGCAAGGGCCGCGACCATGGAGCCCACCGCCAGGAAAGGCCAGCGGATGAGCATGCGCACGCCCAGCGCCACGGCAAGCTGCACCTGGTTGACGTCGTTGGTGATGCGGGTGATAAGCGACGGCGTGCCAAAGCGGTCGAGTTCGGCATAGCTCAGTTTGTTGATGTGCTCGTAGAGCGCGCCGCGAATGTCGGTGCCCATGCCCTGCGAGGTCAGCGCCGCCATCTTCTGGCAGACAAGCGTAAACGAGATGCCGATCACAGCCATGGCGCCAAGTACCATGCCGTAGTGGATAACGGCGTTGACATCGTGTGCGCCAATACCCTTATCGATCATCTGGGCAATCACGAGCGGTGTAAGCAGGTCAAAGATCACTTCGATCAGCTTGCACGCAGGGCCAATCACCATATAGCGGCGAAACTTGCCACCAAAACGCCTGAGCAGCTCAATCATGTATAGGCGCTCCCTATCATCATTCACACTCAATTCGAATCATGATAGTACGGTGAGCCCAAAAGAAGCGTAAACAACTCGTCATTTCTAATGGGATTCGGTTTCCAAAGAAGCGGAAAGGCACGCGCACACCCAGCCAGTGTCGGGTCGACCGCCTGATATACTTACATTAGTGCTACCAAGTTAGTCGCCGACCCTTGAAATGAGGTGCCGAGATGAACGACATTCTCGCAAGAAGAGCAAGACGAGCAACTGTGGGCATCGCCCTTTCCGCGGCACTTGTCGCGGGAATCGCCCCCGTAGCGGCGATCGCGGCAGAAACCAGCTCCCCCACCGGTGCAGTTGCCTTGCAGACGGAAGATGCGGCCGCCGCAAAAGAAAAAGCGTATGCAGCCATGCAGGAAGCGCTCAAAAACCTCGAGGCCGCAAAAGACGCCGCAAGTCCCGAAAAACTTGCGGAAATCGATGATGACATTGCCGCTTTTCAAGAGATCTACGACATGGTGGTGACGGAAGCCGCCAAACGGAGGGAACCCCTTCCCGCCATGCAAGCGAACGTCGATGCAGCCCAAGCCAAATACGATGAGGCCCACAACCGGACAAGCGGCCTTCAGGCAGAATTAGATAAGGCACTTGAAGCACTCGGCGACGAGGAGCCCAGCACAGCTATTAAGGAGCATATTAAGCAGTTGCGCAGTGAGATCATGGCGGCAGAAAGGCGAGAAAAATCTTATGAAGATGATCTTCACTCCTACCAACGCCGACTCGAAAGCCAGGAAAAACAGGTTCAGCATTTCGAAAGTGAGGCAGAGGAAGCTAAAGCCCACATCGACGAGGACATAGCCAAGCGAAATGCGCTCCTCGGCGATTTGGAAAAGGCGCAAGCGGCCTATGACGACGCCTGCAAAGCATACGAAGAGGCAAAGGCCGCGGCAGACAAGGCCACCTCGCCCGAGATAACGAAACCCGCCGAGACGACAAAACCCTCCAGCTCAGCGCAACCGGCCGAGACGGCGCAGCCCGCCAGCTCGCCCGCGACCGGCAAATACGCTCCATCGAGCTCCACCAAGCAGGCGAACATGAGCAGCGGCAAGCAGGCAAATACGACAGCCGACAAGCTCGCGAACACGGGCGACGCAGCACCGAGCACAATCGCACTAGCAGGAACCGCCGCCGCAGGCCTCGGAATAACCGCCACAGCCACACGCCGCCTCAAGAACTCAAAATAGCCGCCAGAGCATTCTGCCTTCACCAATCCACAAGCCCAGAGACAAAAAGAGGCCCGTTTCCCCAACCAAGGGAAACGGGCCTCTTTAACTGCAAAAATTCAAGCAACAGCACCGCCGACTCTTGAACCACATAGCCATCAATGCCCAGACAACACCAGCAAGCCGCATTCCGCAAGGGATAGATTTAATTAGATAAACGCGCCTTTACGGGTGATTTTTGGACGACGGGGCCCGGCCGGCGGCGAGGTGTTTGGTAGTCGAGCGATCCCGCAGGCAAAGCCGAGGACCAGCGAGACACCAAACAGCCCGCCGGCACCGGGACCACTTCGCGGCACCAAAAAAGCGCCCGTGCGCTCGATGGATTCGGATGCCCGACAGAGGCTCCTTATGGCTGCTTCCTTCCGGACCTGACCAGATTCGGAACATGTCGTCATCCGAACCCATCGAACGCGCTAGGCGCTCGGTATATCTTACCTGCTCCCGCCCGCCAGAGCAAGGTAGCTAATTTGGGACGGGGCTTTTTTGACCACTTTTTGACTGGAGGGGCATCAGGGTGGCGAAAGTAGTCAAGTAAGCCCCATCCTAAATTGACTGATCTGGTGCCGTGCCACGAAAAGGGCCTATCTACTACGTTTTGGTCACAGAGGTCAACCATAGCCGGCTTTTTCGAAAATCGGCAAGCTTTCTACCTGCGGTTTTGTTTTTGTAAGGTCGCGCGCGCAGACGTGGTGTAAGAGCG
>CAJKZO010000092.1:0-8404 GCA_905204365.1 uncultured Collinsella sp. | reverse complement strand
ACGTACAAGTTGGCATGAAAAAGGCGAGGCATAGACCTTTTGGTCATGCCTTGCCTTTTGAATGACAAATTGTCGTTCTGGACGGCGCGTAGCGTCGACCGGTTCCGCGGTTTGGTAAAACCGCGGAACAAAAAAGCGCCCCCTCCCGCGCACGGAACGGGAGGGGGCTAAAGGTAGGAGTCTACCGGTGGGTTGACCCCACCGGACAGACGATGACCAGATGATCCTTTACAGGATCGTCAAGGTTTCCGTGGGGTACCCGTTGGGTACTTAGAGCAACACGCAGGCGACGGTCAGGATGATGGCGCAGACGACGGAGAGCGCGACGATGAGCTTAAGGGCAAACTTGAGCCAGGTCGTCCACTCGATCTTGGCCAGGGCGAGGCCGCCCATGATGGCGCCGGAGGTCGGGGTGAACAGGTTCACGACACCGATGGCGGCGGAGAAGATCATGACCATGACCTCGGGCGAAAAGCCGAGCTTAACAGCCAGCGGTCCCATGATGGGCATGGAGACAGTGGCCATACCGGAGGTCGAGGGGATCAGGAAGGACAGGCCGAAGTAGACCAGGAAGCTCATGGGAGCGAAGATCACGCCGGACAGGCCAGCCAGGGCATTGGCGGCAGCGTCGAGGACGTAGACGTCGAGGCCGGTGTTAGCCATGAGGACGGAGATACCACGGGCGAGAGCGATGACGAGAACAACGGACATCATGTCAGCAGCGCCGGTGATGAAGGTGTTGACGATCTGCTTCTCGGACAGGCCACCGATGATACCGATCAGGATAGCCATGAGGAAGAACCAGGTGGAAGCCTCGTCGAAGTACCACTGGCCAATGGGCAGGCCGGTGATCAGGGCAGACCAGCCCTGGACGACGGCGTTACCGTCGGCATCGTAGACAGCACCAGCGTCAAAGAAGTTGGCGACGCCCTCGTTGAGGGCGGCCAGCGGGATGAAGCCGACGATCATGACGACGAAGGTAAAGGCGAAAGCGATCAGAACACCCTTCTGACGACCGGTGAGCTTGACCTCCTTGTGGACCTCAGAAGCAGCCTTGCCATGTGCCTCTTCGGCGGCCTTGAGCTCCTGCATCGAAAGGATGGTGGAACCCTTGTCAGCTTTGACCTTCTTGGCATAGTTCATCACGAAGACGATGGATATAGCGGTAGTGACAATCCACAGGACGGCACCGAGGCCGATGATGATGGACTGGTTCACGGCAATGTCAACGCCGGTCAGAGCGTCGACGGCAGCGCCGACGGCGAACGGGTTAACCGTGGAGCCCAGGCAGCCGCAGCCAGCGCCGAGCAGGACGGTAGCGGCACCGACCATCGGGTCGAAGCCGGCAGCCATCATGGTAGCGGCAAGCAGGGCGTAGAAGGGAACGGTCTCCTCGCACATACCATAGGTGGTACCACCGAGGGAGAAGATGAGCATCAGCACGGGAATGAGCATGATCTCGTTGCCCTTAAGCTTCTGCACCAGGACGGCGATGCCGTTGTCCAGAGCGCCGGTCTCGGTCATCATGCCGAGGAAGCCGCCCAGGATCATAACGAAGAGGCAGACGGGCAGAGCGTCAGCGAAGCCCTTAATCGGGGCGGTGCAGAAATCGCTCAGACGGGCGGCAGTAACCGCGCCGCCGGACGTGCCGGAGACGATAACGGTAATTACTGCAACAATTGCCAGCAGAGCTAGAAGAATGGTGAACGATGAAGGCATACCGCGCTTTTTCTTAGCGGTCTCAGTCATGGTTCTCATCCCCCCTTCATAAATCATTTAACTTTCTCGCGCGAAGCGGATCTTCCGTGCCGTGCCCACCGCCCGACGCGAGATATTTACCAGGCAAAGCCGCTCGGGGTGTGCAGCAATACACCCCGAGCGAGATGCTAGATGCCCTTACTTGAGCGTGGCGTACATGACAGCCTTGATGGTGTGCATGCGGTTCTCGGCCTCGTCGAAGACCTTGGAAGCGGGGCTCTCGAAGACCTCGTCGGTGACCTCCTGCTCGGTGATGCCGAACTGCTCGCACTTCTCGGCGCCAATCGTGGTGTTGGTGTCGTGGAAGCTGGGCAGGCAGTGCAGGAAGATGGCACCCGGGTTGGCCATAGCCATGACCTCGGAGGTGACACGATACGGGGTGAGCTGAGCGATGCGCTCGGCCCAGACCTCGTCAGGCTCGCCCATGGAGACCCACACGTCGGTGTAGATAACGTCGGCACCGGTGACGCCGTCCTTGACGTCGGTGGTCAGCTTGATGGAGCAGCCGTTGGCCTCGGCGATGGGCTTGCAGGCCTCGATGACGTCGTCAGCGGGCATGCACTCCTCGGGGCCGCAGGCCACGAAGTTCATACCGAGCTTGGAGCAGACGACCATGAGGGAGCGAGCAACGTTGTTCTTGCAGTCGCCCATGAAGACGAGGGTCTTGCCCTTGATGTCGTAGTTGAAGTTCTCCTGGACGGTCAGGATGTCGGCGAGCATCTGGGTGGGATGCCACTCGGTGGTCAGGCCGTTCCAGACAGGCACGCCGGACTTAGCAGCGAGCTCCTCGACGTCGTCCTGGGCAAAGCCACGGAACTCGATGCCGTCATACATGCGGCCGAGAACGCGGGCGGTGTCCTCGATGGACTCCTTCTTGCCCATCTGCGACGAACCCGGATCGAGGTAGGTGACGCCCATGCCCAGATCCATGCCGCCGACCTCGAAGGCGCAGCGGGTACGAGTGGAGGTCTTCTGGAAGAGCAGAACGATGTTCTTGCCCTCGAGATAGCGGTGCGGAACGCCAGCGCGCTTCATATCCTTGAAGTTCTTGGAAAGCTTGAGCAGGTACTCGATCTCCTCGGTGGTGAGGTCGAGAAGCTTGAGGAAGCTACGGCCGGAGAGGTTAACACCCATGGTTCGATTCCTTTCGAAGAAATGAATTACGTAAGTATTAGTGTTGCCCGTTTAACGGGCGAAGCCGGTGCGGTTGTAGGGGGACCGCACCGGAAACGGAAAGACTTAGAGGTCCTCGCGCCAGAAGGGCATGCTCATGCAGCGCGGGCCGCCGCGGCCGCGGGAGAGCTCGGCGGAGGGCACGACGAGAAGGTCCAGGCCCTCCTTGTACAGCACGTCGTTGGTGACGGTGTTGCGGGCGTAGACGCAGATCTTGCCGGGCTCGACGCACAGGGTGTTGGAGCCGTCGTTCCACTGCTCGCGGGAGGCCGCGATCGGGTCGCCGCCGCCGCAGGGGATCAGCTTGACCTGGTCGACGCCGGTGGCGTCCTCCAGGACGTGCTCGAGGGTGTCCTCGATCAGGCGGATGTTCACGTCGCCCGGGTTCTTGCCGGCGGTCAGCTCGTAGACGCGCAGGGTGCCCATGATGGCGGGGTGGATCGTGAACTTATCGACGTCGATCTGGGTGAAGACCGTGTCGAGGTGCATGAAGGCGCGCGAGACCGGGATGTCGAAGGCCAGGATGCGCTCGACCTTGGAGCCGGAGTTCCAGAAGATGTTCTGGGCCATGACGTCGATCGCGGCGGCCTGGGTGCGCTGGGAGATGCCGACGGCGAGGGTCTTCTCGTTGATGTTCAGCACGTCGCCGCCCTCGGTGTGGAACTGGCAGTCGCGGCGGAAGTACAGCGAGACGTCCTTGTAGTCGGGGTGGTACTTGAAGATGTACTTGCCGTACAGGGTCTCGCGGTTGCGGGTGACCGAGTACATGCGGTTGAGGTTGACGCCCTCGCCGACGACCGCGAACGGGTCGCGGGTGAAGTAGAGGTTGGGCATCGGGTCGATGATCAGGTCGGACTCGGACTCGGAGTTGACCAGGGAGTCGAGGGTCGTGGACGCCGTGAGGGGCATGTCGATCTCGGACTTGGTCATGCCGGCCATGGTCTTCTTGACGAACTCGAGGTTGTCCTCGATGGAGTCCAGCTTCTCGCGGACGATCTGCGGCATGTGCTGGCCGCGGATGCCTGCCTCGGCGATGTACTGGTCGGTGAACTCGGCGCGGGCGCCGGGGACCTGGTCGAACACCTCGGCGACGAGGTTCTCGAGATAGAGGACCTCCACGCCCTGGTCCCTCAGGATCTGGGCGAAGGTGTCGTGCTCCTGCTGCGCGACCTCCAGGAACGGGACGTCGTCGAACAGGAGTCGCTCGAGCTCGTCGGGCGGCAGGTTGAGGAGCTCGTCGCCGGGACGGTGCAGGCAGACCTTCCTGAGCTTGCCGATCTCGGAAGGCACGTGCAGACCTTTCGTCATGGCCTCCTACCTTTCTTTCGGGCCCTTGTCAGGGCCGATTCGTTAGCGCCCCTCCGTGTGAGGCGTTATTGCTGACGACATATTTATATCCAAAATCAGCCCATACTTCCACCTTGCCCCCGAACGGTTTTTTATAGGGGGTGAACGGCATACACATATACTTCACGCATGGCACACTTCATCTTAATAAAGCGTATTTACGTGCTTAAACGCGTTTTCAATCCTAAAATCAAATGGAACTTAACTTTGTTAAACCATCCTCAAATTGCATATTTCCACTAAAGCTATGAATAGAATTAGCGGTTCATACCGCGTCTCAACCATTTTCATTTTTATTCAGAAAAAAGTTTGTCCTATTCATTTCTGGTAAATAAATTACCGTTTACCAGACGCTTGATACCGTTCACCGGAAACTCAGTATAAGGCCCAGCGGATACCGGCTCGCTTTACGGCCCCATTTGTAACAACTTGACTTCTCGGTATAGAAAAACGGACCCGCTTCACTAGGGAAACGGGTCCGTTTTCGATTATCTTTGGCCAATTTAGATAAGGCCATCGAAGATCATCGGAATCCTAGCGATCAAACTCCGCCAGTGCCTCGCCCAAAAGCCTCAGGCCCTCGCGCAGAACGTCCTCGCTCGCGCAGTAGCCCAGGCGTGCGCCACAGGGAAGCTCAAAGCGGCTGCCGGATACCAGCAGCACTCCCCTCTCGGACAGCAGGCGCCTGCAGAACCCCTCGTCATCCTCGGGAATATCAAGCTGGATAAATGAGGTGGACACGCCCTGCGGCGCCGTCCAGGAAACGCGGTGCTGCGTATCGATCCAAGCCTGCGCGATATCGCAGTTGCCAAACACGATCTTGCGATTGCGCTCGAGGATCTTGTCCTTGTGCTCAAGCACATAGGTCGCCAGGGCATCGTTGAACACGCCGCCGCAGATCATGGTGTAATCGCGATAGGTACGGATGCGGTTGGACACCTCTTCGTCGGCCACGACCCAGCCCACGCGGGCCGCAGGCGTCGAGTAAGTCTTAGACACCGAGTTGGTGACGATGGCTTTCTCGTACACATCGGCCATCGACATGAAGGACTCGGTGTTCTCGAGGGGCAAGTACACCTCGTCGCACAGCACATAGGCGCCCACCGAGCGGGCGATCTCGGCAATCTGTCCGAGCGTATCGGCATCAAGCACCGTACCGATGGGGTTCGATGCGTTGTTGATGCAGATGAGCTTGGTGGTGGGGCGAACCAGATGCTTGAGTTTCTCGATATCGGGCTTCCAGCCGAGTTCCTCGCGAAGCTCCCAATACTCGACCTCGGCGCCCAGCGTGCGCGGAATCTCGTAGAGCGGCGCGTAGGTGGGCCACTCGGCGATAACATGGTCGCCGGGCTCGACCACAGCCATGATGGCGTTGAGGTTAGCGCCCGTGCAGCCATTGGTCTGCAGAATGTGATCGGGATTGACCCCGCGACGATACAGCTTGGCAACCACGGCCTTAAACTCCGGCGAGCCCTCGATCCAGCCGTAGTTCATCTTCTCGCGGTCCAGGCGCTCGTAGAACGTGGCGCCGTCCTGCTCGTCGAGCGCGCGCAGCTCGCCCATGGTGAGCGACGAGATCGTCGACTGGGCGATGTCCCACGTGGCACTCTTCTCCCAAACGTTGAGCCATTCCTCAACGCCAATCGTCTTAATGTCCATAGCCAAGCTCCTTACAAAAGCAGTCATCCAACCGTGTTGACGTTCCTCATACAAGATTGGGGCGGCGCGAAAACCCGCACCGCCCCAATGGGAGACATCTAATGGCAGCTAGATGTATGTATCAAGACCTGTACGGGTCCTTGGAGACCCTAGAGGTCCTCGCGCCAGAAGGGCATGCTCATGCAGCGCGGGCCGCCGCGGCCGCGGGAGAGCTCGGCGGAGGGCACGACGAGAAGGTCCAGGCCCTCCTTGTACAGCACGTCGTTGGTGACGGTGTTGCGGGCGTAGACGCAGATCTTGCCGGGCTCGACGCACAGGGTGTTGGAGCCGTCGTTCCACTGCTCGCGGGAGGCCGCGATCGGGTCGCCGCCGCCGCAGGGGATCAGCTTGACCTGGTCGACGCCGGTGGCGTCCTCCAGGACGTGCTCGAGGGTGTCCTCGATCAGGCGGATGTTCACGTCGCCCGGGTTCTTGCCGGCGGTCAGCTCGTAGACGCGCAGGGTGCCCATGATGGCGGGGTGGATCGTGAACTTATCGACGTCGATCTGGGTGAAGACCGTGTCGAGGTGCATGAAGGCGCGCGAGACCGGGATGTCGAAGGCCAGGATGCGCTCGACCTTGGAGCCGGAGTTCCAGAAGATGTTCTGGGCCATGACGTCGATCGCGGCGGCCTGGGTGCGCTGGGAGATGCCGACGGCGAGGGTCTTCTCGTTGATGTTCAGCACGTCGCCGCCCTCGGTGTGGAACTGGCAGTCGCGGCGGAAGTACAGCGAGACGTCCTTGTAGTCGGGGTGGTACTTGAAGATGTACTTGCCGTACAGGGTCTCGCGGTTGCGGGTGACCGAGTACATGCGGTTGAGGTTGACGCCCTCGCCGACGACCGCGAACGGGTCGCGGGTGAAGTAGAGGTTGGGCATCGGGTCGATGATCAGGTCGGACTCGGACTCGGAGTTGACCAGGGAGTCGAGGGTCGTGGACGCCGTGAGGGGCATGTCGATCTCGGACTTGGTCATGCCGGCCATGGTCTTCTTGACGAACTCGAGGTTGTCCTCGATGGAGTCCAGCTTCTCGCGGACGATCTGCGGCATGTGCTGGCCGCGGATGCCTGCCTCGGCGATGTACTGGTCGGTGAACTCGGCGCGGGCGCCGGGGACCTGGTCGAACACCTCGGCGACGAGGTTCTCGAGATAGAGGACCTCCACGCCCTGGTCCCTCAGGATCTGGGCGAAGGTGTCGTGCTCCTGCTGCGCGACCTCCAGGAACGGGACGTCGTCGAACAGGAGTCGCTCGAGCTCGTCGGGCGGCAGGTTGAGGAGCTCGTCGCCGGGACGGTGCAGGCAGACCTTCCTGAGCTTGCCGATCTCGGAAGGCACGTGCAGACCTTTCGTCATGGCCTCCTACCTTTCTTTCGGGCCTTTCGGCCGAATCTCTCAGCGCCCTTCCGTAACGGGCACTGCTTGCTGACAGCTCTAGTTATATCCAAATTCCACCCGCAATTCCACCTCGCCCCCGAACGGTCAACAAAGTGC
Source organism: uncultured Collinsella sp. (assembly GCA_905204365.1). Taxonomy (GTDB): domain Bacteria; phylum Actinomycetota; class Coriobacteriia; order Coriobacteriales; family Coriobacteriaceae; genus Collinsella. The sequence continues at coordinate 938 of CAJKZO010000092.1, read as the reverse complement.
GATGAACGGTATATCGCATGTGATTCCCCCATGATGTACTTCGGCGTTCTAAAGTAACTTTTCTAAGGTAAACGCTCTTTTTTCTTAAAAACCATTTGCGATTGCGTCTCTAAACTTTTGATTCAGAATTGCATAGCTAAATCGGTTTTATGTATATTAATGATGAATGTTTACGTATCCGCCTGCATTCAATGATATTCAGCTATCCATCATTCTTATTCACACTTACGTACCAGTTGAGTGAGGATATAGACCGCTTGCAGACGAGCAGGGCGTCAGTCCTATGACTCGTCAGCGTAAGAAGTAGGTAAAGATACCGTTCACGCGATACGTTCGTGCCAGCGGTCGACTAAATTGAGACAATAGTGAATAAGAGTTAGGCTACCGTCCCCTACGGGGACTGAACGGACAGATGCATATGCCGAGCAAAATCGAAAAGAAGCAAGCCGCTGCAAAGCTGCGCAAACCGCCGCGCGACTTCTCGTACACGCAAAACCGAGAGCTTAGCTGGCTGCGCTTTAACAACCGCGTGCTCGACGAAGCCTTCGATGAGACCGTTCCGCTGTTCGAGCGTCTAAAGTTCGTGTCGATTTTCGAGTCTAACCTCGACGAGTTTCTCATGGTGCGCGTGGGCGGCCTGTCCGATCTGGCAGAGCTCAAAAAACAGCCTGTCGACAACAAGAGCAATATGACCGCCTCCGAACAGGTCGATGCTGTCATGGCCGAAATGCCCGGGCTCCTTACTCGTTGGGAATCCATCTTTAAGAGCATCGAAGGCAAGCTCGACACCTTGGGCGTTCACCGCGCCCGCATCGATTCGCTTACGCCCGAGGAGCGCACCTTCGTAACCCGCTACTTCCAGGCCTACGTGTCGCCGGTCATCTCGCCGCTGGTCATCGATCCGCGCCACCCCTTCCCCAACCTGCGCAACGGCGCGC
>CAJKZO010000091.1:0-8492 GCA_905204365.1 uncultured Collinsella sp. | reverse complement strand
AACTGCGGGAATGGCCTATTTGCTCAATGTGTTCGGCTGAGATTGGAAATCAACCATAAAAGAAAAAGCTTTGCAATTCCGAGGAAGACGCGGCGCAACGGCCCACTTTAGAAGGCAAAAGCGAGTCAGATAGTATAAACTCTCATGCACCATATATACACGGCTCGCGATGCGGGCCGTTTTTGCAAAAGTTATCCATCGAGGTGAGAGGCACACCGTGATTGCAATTTTAAAGCAGAGCGCCAGCGACGAGGCCGTCGGCCATATCGTCAGCTGGATTGAGAAAAAGGGCCTGAAGACCGATGTCTCGCGCGGCGAGAATGAGACGATTATCGGCCTGGTGGGCGATACGACCAAGATCGACCCGTTCCTGCTCGAGTCCATGGATGTCGTCGAGCGCGTGCAGCGCGTCTCCGAGCCGTTCAAGCGCGCCAACCGCAAGTTCCACCCCGAGGACTCCGTCATCGACTGCGGTCACGGCGTCAAGATCGGCGGCGACCAGTTCCAGGTCATCGCCGGTCCCTGCTCCGTCGAGGGCGAGAACCTCATCCGCATCGCACGCCGCGTGAAGGCCGCCGGCGCCACGATGCTGCGCGGCGGTGCCTACAAGCCCCGCACCTCCCCCTACGCCTACCAGGGCATGGGCCCCGCCGGCCTCGACCTGCTGTGCGAGGCGTCTGCCGAGCTCGACATGCCGATCGTCACCGAGATCATGGATCCACGCGACGTGCAGGTCTTCTTGGACAAGAAGATTGACGTCATGCAGATCGGCGCCCGCAACGCCCAGAACTTCCCCCTGCTCAAGGAGGTCGGCAAGACCCAGACCCCGATTCTGCTCAAGCGCGGCATGTCCGGCACGATCGATGAGCTGCTCATGGCAGCCGAGTACATCATGAGCGAGGGCAACGACAACGTCATCCTGTGCGAGCGCGGCATCCGCACCTTCGAGACCCGCACCCGCAACACCTTCGACCTCAATGCCGTGCCGGTGCTGCACCACCTGTCGCACCTGCCCGTCGTCGCCGACCCCAGCCACGCCACCGGCTACACCCGCTACGTTGAGCCCATGGCGCTCGCCGCGACCGCCTGCGGCGCCAACGGCCTGGAGATCGAGGTCCACGACGAGCCGAGCCGCGCCTGGTCCGACGGCGCCCAGGCCCTCACCCCCGATCAGTTCGACGACACCATGCGCCGCATCCGAGCCATCCGCGAGGTTGTCTGCCAAGAGACCATGGAGTAGCCCATGGGTACGGTGAGAAACGCGCGCGTTAACCAGGGCGGCCCCAAGTGTGCCGGCATCGTCGGCCTTGGCCTCATCGGCGGCAGTTTTGCCCGCGGCTATGCGCAGGCGGGCGTCCGCGTGCTGGCCTGGGACCCCGATGACGATGTCATGACGGCCGCCAGCATGGGCACTGTCGCCAGAGAGCTCAACGACAAGACACTCGGCGAATGCGACATCATCGTCCTTGCCTGCTATCCCGAGGCATGCATCGAGTGGCTCGAGGCGCACGCCCAGGCGCTCGCCGACGCCACCGACACCGACGCCATCATGGGTCCCGTGGTGATCGACACCGTGGGCGTCAAGGGCATCGTGTGCGAGCGCGCCTTTGAGCTTGCCCGCGAGAACGGCTTTTACTTTGTGGGCGCGCACCCCATGGCGGGCACCCAGTTCTCGGGCTACGCGCACTCCCGCGCCGACCTGTTCCAGGGCGCTCCCCTGGTGCTCGTTCCGCCCGCGGTAGACGATGCCCTTAAGCTGGAGCTCTTGGGCCAGGTGCGCGAGATGGTGCGCCCCTTGGGCTTTGGCAAGTTCAGCGTGACCAGCGCCGCCGAGCACGACCGCGTCATCGCCTTCACGAGCCAGCTTGCGCACGTGGTGTCCAACGCCTACGTAAAGAGCCCGACCGCCCAGGTCCACCACGGCTTTTCGGCCGGTAGCTACCGCGATCTCACCCGCGTGGCGCACCTCAACCCGCAAATGTGGTCCGAGCTCATGATCGACGACGCCGACGCGCTCGCCTTCGAGATTGACCATCTGATCGAGTCGCTTGGCGCCTACAGCCGTGCGCTCAAGGACCGCGACCAGCGCTATCTGGAGAATCTCCTTGCCGAGGGCGACCGCATTAAGCGCGCGCTCGACGACGAGGCCTCCCACTAGACCACCTATCACGCCAGGTCGAAAGGACCGAAGCTTATGGCGATTACCATCGATATCGACACCGCACGCCCCTACCAGGTGCATGTTGGCACGTTTTTGCTGGAGCAGGCGGGACCACTTGTGCGCGCCACTGCCGGCGGCACCAAGGCCGTCATCGTGACGGACACCAACGTGGGCCCGCTCTACCAGATGCCCGTTAAGCAGAGCCTGGAGGCATCAGGCTACGAGGTGAGTATCTGCACCTTCGAGGCCGGCGAGGCCCATAAGCGCGCCGAAACCTATGTTGCCATTTTGGAGTTTGTGGCCGAGCACGAGCTTTCGCGCTCCGACGTGATCGTGGCACTCGGCGGCGGCGTCGTGGGCGACGTGGCGGGCTTTGTGGCCGCCACCTACATGCGTGGCTGCAAGTTTGTGCAGATCCCCACGAGTCTGCTCGCCATGGTGGATTCGTCGGTGGGCGGCAAGACCGCCATCGACCTGGCTGCCGGCAAGAACCTGGCCGGCGCCTTTTGGCAGCCGAATGTGGTTATCGCCGACGTGGGGTGCCTGGCCACCCTTACGCCCGAGCAGTTCGCCGACGGCTGCGGCGAGGTCGTCAAGCACGCCGTGATCGCCGACCCAGAGCTTTTCGCCGAGCTGGAGAAAACCCCGCTCACGCTGGAGCTGCTCAACCGCGATGTGGCCCGCGTAGCACTCATCATCGCCCGCAATATCGACATCAAGCGCGCCGTGGTCGTCGCCGACGAGCACGAGACCAACCAGCGCAAGCTCCTCAACTTTGGACACAGCGCCGGACACGCCGTCGAGGCCTGCGAGCACTTTGAGCTCGGACACGGCAACTGCGTGTCGATCGGCATGGGCATCATCACGCGCGCCGCAGCCCTGCACGGCGTTTGCGATGCTGCACTGCCCGGTCGTATTGAGGAGCTCTGCGCCCGCCATGGTCTCAAGACCCGCTGCGAGCTTTCGGCCGACGTCATCTTTGCGGAGGCGCTGCACGACAAAAAACGTGCCGGTGACACTATCGACCTGGTGATTCCGCACGGCATTGGCCGCTGCAGCATCGACCGCACGCCGCTTTCCACTTTCCACGAACTCATTGCCGAAGGCCTCGGCCAGAAGGGAGACGCATCCGCATGCTAGCCCGCATCACCCCGTCCCCGCTTAAGGGCACCGTTCCCGCCATCGCGTCCAAGTCGATGGCGCACCGCCTGATCATCTGCGCCGCGCTTGCCAACGGCGAGACACACGTCACCTGCAACACCACCTGCGCCGACATCGAGGCTACGGTGCGCTGCCTTACGGCCCTGGGCGCTCGCATCGAGACTGTCGAGGACGGCTTCCAGGTCCACCCCACCATGAAGAGTATTGAGTTTGGCCTGCTCAAGGCCCTTGCCGGCGGCACGCTTGACTGCGGCGAAAGCGGCTCCACGCTCCGCTTTATGTTGCCCGTCGCCTGCGCGCTGGGCGCAGAGGCAACTTTTGTGGGTCAGGGACGCTTGGGCGCCCGCCCGCTGTCCCCACTCTCGGACGAGATTATCGCCGCCGGCTGCGACCTACAGGGTCTGGGCGGTTTTCCGCTCAAGACGAGCGGCCGCATGCGCCCGGGCACCTTTGTGCTTCCGGGCAACGTGAGCTCGCAGTATATCTCCGGCCTGCTGCTGGCGGCCCCGCTACTGGCCCAGCCCTCCTGTGTGCAAGTGACCGGCCTCATCGAGAGCCGCCCCTATATCAACCTGACCATCCAGGCCATGAAGGCCTTTGGTGTCGAGGTCAACGTCGAGCGTATTCCGGCCAAGGACGGCCAGCCCGAGGTCACGAACTTCCGCGTAAACAGTGGATCGTACCGTACGCCCGGCAGCGTAGCCGTCGAGGGAGACTGGTCCAACGCCGCCTTTTGGCTGTGCGCCGGCGCCATCGGCACCGACCCCATCACCGTCGAGGGCGTGTCGCTGAGCTCCGCACAGGGCGACCGCAACGTGCTCGCCGCGCTTTCGCGCTTTGGCGCCCGCATCGTGCGCTCCACGAACGCCGCCACTGTGCAGTCCGACAAGCTCGCCGGCTTTGAGATGAGCGCCCACGACATCCCCGACCTGGTGCCCGTCATCTCGGCCGTGGCATCGCTGGCTCAGGGCCGCACGTTCATCCGTGACTGCGCACGCCTGCGCATCAAGGAATCTGACCGTCTGGTCACCACCACCCGCGAGCTCACCGCGCTGGGAGCGCAGGTGCGCATCGCCGGTGACGACCTCATCATCAAGGGTGTCGATGCCTTCACCGGAGGCGAGGTCGATTCGCACAACGACCACCGCATCGCCATGATGGCCGCCATCGCCGCGAGCCGCGCCACCGGCGAGGTCGTGATCCACGGCGCCGAGGCCGTCAACAAGTCCTATCCCGATTTCTTCGACCACTACCGCCTACTGGGCGGCAAGGTCACGCTCGAGGAGGAATAGCATGTCCTCGACCTTTGGCAACGTCTTGCACTTAAGCATCTTCGGCCAGTCGCACTCTCCCGCTATCGGCTGCTCGCTCGATGGCATCCCGGCGGGCATCGCCGTGGACCAGGAGAAGCTGCAGGCCTTCCTCGACCGTCGCGCCCCCGGTCGCGACGAGACCGCGACCAAACGCCGCGAGGCCGACGCCGCCCACATCATCGCCGGTGTTGTCGATGGACATACCACCGGCGCGCCCATCGCCGCGATTATCGAGAACACCAACACGCGCTCCAATGATTACTCCGAGCTGCGCCGCAAGCCCCGTCCCGGACATGCGGACTTCCCTGCGCGCGTGAAGTATCACAACATGCACGACGTCGCTGGTGGCGGGCATTTTTCCGGTCGCCTAACGGCATCCTTATGCATCGCCGGCGGCATTGCGCTGCAGGCACTTGAGGCCCACGGCATTCAGGTCATGGCGCATGTGGCGCAGATCGGCGGCATCTCCGACCTGCCGATGGACGACATGGGCTATCGCGAGGCCGACCGCAAGGCGATCCTTACGAACGACCTGCCCTGCATTGACGCTGCCGCTGCCGGTCGCATGCGCGAGGAGATTCTGGCCGCGCGCGACGAGCTCGACAGCATCGGCGGCATCGTGGAGTGCGGCATCTACGGGCTTCCCGCAGGCATCGGTGACCCCATGTTCGACGGCATCGAGAACCGCATCGCGCAAATCGCGTTTGGCATTCCCGCTGTAAAGGGCGTGGAGTTTGGCATGGGCTTTGCCGTGGCCGCCATGCGCGGCAGCGAGAACAACGATCCGTATCGCATCGACGCCGAGACCGGAAAGATCGAAGTCGAGTCCAATAACGCCGGCGGCATCCTGGGCGGTATTTCGACCGGCGCGCCCGTCATGTGGCGCATGGCCGTAAAGCCGACGCCCTCAATTGGCCGCGAGCAGCAGACGGTGGACATGGACGCCATGGAAAATGCCGAGCTCTCGGTCCACGGCCGTCACGATCCCTGTATCGTCCCCCGAGCCGTCCCCGTAGCCGAAGCAGCAGCTGCCCTCGCGATTTGGGACGCCCTCCTAGAGGACGCCGGACAGCTTTAGTCCACCCACCCCAAGGGTAGTTAATTTGGGACGGGGCTATTTTAGCTACCCCCATATGCCAGTTGATATTTGCCCTGGCACCCATCGATTCGTCGACAGTCAAAGAGTAGCTAAAAAAGCCCCGTCCCAAATTAACTACCCCAGGCAACCATTCACGAAAGGGGTCCCTATGGACCTTGCTGACATCCGCCAGGCCATCGATGGCATCGACACCACGCTCCTCAACAGCTTTGTCGAGCGCATGGACATTGCCACCGAGGTCGCCAAGTCAAAAATTGAGATGGGCAAGGCCGTCTTCGACCCCGCCCGCGAGCGCTCCAAGCTCAACAACCTCGCCAGCCGCGCGCCCGAGCGCTACGAGGCACAGACCATCGCCCTGTTTCGTCTCCTCATGAGCATGAGCAAGGCCGAGCAGCAGCGCTACATCAACGAGCTCAAGGGCATCACGGTGTCGCATAAGGCCCATGCCACGGCCGCAGCCTTTGACACGCCCTTCCCCCAGACGGCCACTGTGGCCTGCCAGGGCGTCGAAGGCGCCTACAGCCAGATCGCCGCGTGCAAGCTCTTCGACGTGCCCGATATTGCGTTCTTCGAGACCTTCGAGGGCGTTATGCGCGCTGTGCGCGACGGCTTCTGCGAGTTTGGCGTACTGCCCATCGAGAACTCCACCGCCGGCTCGGTAAACGCCGTCTACGACCTGCTCGCACAGTTCGACTTCCATATCGTGCGCTCGCTGCGCCTCAAGATCGACCACAACTTGCTCGTCAAGCCCGGCACCAAGCTCGCCGACGTGCGCGAGGTTTACAGCCACGGCCAAGCCATTGCCCAGTGTGCGGGCTTTATCGAGTCCCACGACCTGCACGCCACCAAGTACCCCAACACCGCCATGTCGGCCGAGATGGTCGCCAATTCCGACCGCACCGATGTTGCCGCCATCGCATCGCGCAGCTGCGCGGCACTCTATGGCCTGGAGGTGCTGGAGTCCAACATCCAGGACTCGGACAACAACTACACGCGCTTTGTCGTCATCAGCCGCGAGCCACGCGTCTATCCCGGTGCCAACCGTACCTCGCTCATGATCACCACGGCCAACGAGCCGGGCGCCCTCTATCGCGTGCTCGAGCGCTTCTACACACTCAACATCAACCTCATCAAGCTCGAGAGCCGCCCCATCCCCGGTCGCGACTTTGAGTTTATGTTCTACTTTGACCTGGACTGCCCCTTTGGCAGCAAGGCCCTCGACGACCTGCTCGATTCGATCGACGACGTGTGCGAGAGCTTCACCTACTTTGGCAGCTACACAGAGGTGCTCTAGATGACCGATACCGCCGCAACCCGCCCCTACGGCGTGCTGGGCCGCGTGCTGGGCCACAGCTACACCCCGACCATCTACAAGGAGCTGGCGGGGCTTGAGTACGTGCGTTTTGAGCGCGAGCCCGAGGATCTTGAGGCTTTTATGACGGGTAACGAATGGGAAGGCACCAACGTGACCATCCCCTACAAACGCGCCGTCATGGAATACCTGGACGAGCTTAGCCCGCTCGCCGAGCGCATGGGCAACGTCAACACCATCACGCGCCTGCCCGACGGCAGCCTGCGCGGCGACAACACCGACTACATTGGTTATCAGTGCCTGGTCGAGGAACTGGGCGTAGAGGTAGCCGGCAAGACGGTCCTCGTGCTCGGTGCCACCGGTGGTGCCGGCACTACAGCGAGCATGGTGCTCGGCGACCTGGGCGCCACCGTTGTGCCCGTGGGTCGAACGAGCGAGGTCAACTACGACAACATCGCTCAGCAGTCCGATGCAACGTTGCTCGTCAACTGCACACCTGCCGGCATGTTCCCCCACTGCCCCGACGCGCCTTGCACGCTCGGAGGACTCGATGCGTTCGAAGGCGTTATCGACATTGTCTACAACCCCGCCCGCACGGGACTCATGCTCGAGGCCGAGCGCCGCGGTATCCCTTGCATCGGCGGTCTGCTGATGCTCGTGGCCCAAGCGGCACAGGCCGTCGAGCGCTACACCGGCCAGGTCACCCCGCGCAAGCGCATCCTGGATGTAACGGAGCGCCTGTCTCGCCGTGAGCAGAACATCGCCCTGATCGGCATGCCGGGTTCAGGCAAGACCCGCGTGGGCGAGCAGATCGCCCTGCTCACGGGTCGCGAGCACATCGACTTGGACCGCGCGCTTGAGGAGCGCCTGGGGATGCCCTGCGCCGACTTTATCGTCGAGCGCGGCGAGGCGGCCTTCCGCGAGCAGGAGACGGCAGCGCTGGCCGACATCTCCAAGCGCAGTAGCCTGGTGCTCTCCACCGGCGGCGGCGTTGTCACGCGCGACGAAAACTATCCGCTGCTGCACCAGAACAGCCAGATCGTGATGCTCAACCGCAAGCTCGACGAGCTCGCCCACAAGGGCCGCCCCATCACCGCGCGCGACGGCATCGACAAGCTGGCCGAGCAGCGTATGCCGCGCTACCGCGCCTGGGCCGACTACATCATCGACTCACGCGACTGCGCCGCCAACACCGCCCAAGCCCTCCTCGACACCCTCCCACCCGCACTCTAGCCAAAACCACCACAAAGGGGACAGGCACCTTTGTGGTGGTTTTTCATTCCGCCTCGCCAAATCGATCAACTGCAAAGGAAGCAACCATGAAAGCACTCGTCATCAACGGCCCCAATCTCAACATGCTCGGCATTCGCGAGCCGGGCATCTACGGCAGTGACAACTACGACCGCTTAGTGCAGATCTGCCAGGAAGCGGGCGCCGCACAGGGCT
>CAJKZO010000090.1:0-8544 GCA_905204365.1 uncultured Collinsella sp. | reverse complement strand
TGTTTTGCCTGTTGGTCAGCATCAATAGCGAGCTGCGGCAAACTGCCTCAGTACTGCCACATGTGATTGACGGGGCCGGAACCTTTGCCCATGTCAAAGCCGGCGGCGAGGGCGCCCGTTAGGTAGGCCTTGCCCGCGTTGACGGCGTCGGCAAGATCCATGCCCTGCGCCAGCGCGCAGGCGATGGCGGACGAGAGCGTGCAGCCGGTGCCGTGTGTGTTGTCGGTCTCGATGCGCTTGTGGCGGAACCACGTGGTGAGTGGATCTCCCAGATGGTTGCCCTCGTCATCGAGTGGCGCGGGTTCGGCCAGTACATCGTTGGCCTCGTTGACAAGATGCCCACCCTTAACGAGGGATGCGCAACCAAAGCGGCGGGTGAGGAGCATGGCAGCATTTTGCTGCGTGCGCTCGGAGTCGACCTCGTAGTCGAGCAGGGCCATGGCCTCGGGAATATTGGGCGTGATAACCGTCGCTAGCGGGAACAGGCGGCGGGTGAGCGCCTCGGCGGCATCTTCGGCAATCAGCCGTGCGCCCGAGGTGGCTACCATGACGGGGTCGACTACCACGTTTGTCGCGTTCCAAGCGCTCAGGCGGTCGGCGATAACCTCGATAATCTCGGCAGAGGAAACCATGCCAATCTTGACGGCGTTGGGGCGGATATCGTCAAAAACGGCATCGATCTGTGCCGCGACAATATCCGGGGAGATGTTCTGCACGGCGGTGACGCCCAGGGTGTTCTGTGCGGTGATAGCGGTGATGGCCGTCTCGGCATACAGGCGGTGCGCCGTGATGGTCTTGATGTCGGCCTGAATGCCGGCGCCACCGCTGGAATCGGATCCTGCGATGGATAGAACGGCAGGTACCTTACTGCGATCCATGTTCGCTCCCTTGTTCGGTCGGAATCAAATGGGTCTATAAGCCAGCATTATAAAGATGCCCGGGCCGACTCTATGTCGAACCCGGGCGGGCGATGCAATCTTTACGCAAATGCAAGCAAATGTTCACACGTCAACAATTGACAGGCACCAGCTCTCCGCCAGAAGTGGCCGCAGCGACAGGGCTAGTCCTCCATGCCGAGGTCGATCGGCGTGCCTTCGAACACCTTGTTAACGGGGCGGACGGCGCACATCTTGCCGCACATGGTGCAGGTGCCCTCGGTGGCGGCGGGGGATTCTTCGTAGCGCTTCTTGCCGGTAACCGGGTCGAGCGCGCACTTCCACATGGCGTCCCAGTCGAGCTTGCGGCGCGCCTGGCCCATCTTGTCGTCCATGTCGCGGGCGTGGGGCACCTTTTTGGCGATGTCGGCGGCGTGTGCGGCGATCTTGGTGGCCATGAGGCCGTCGAGCACATCCTGGGCGTTGGGCAGGCACAGGTGCTCGGCCGGCGTCACGTAGCACAGGAAGTCGGCACCGGAGCTGGCGGAGATGGCGCCGCCGATGGCAGCGGTGATGTGGTCGTAACCCACGCCGATATCGGTCACCAGCGGCCCGAGCACATAGAACGGAGCATTGTGGCACAGGCGCTTCTGCAGTTTCATGTTGGCGGCGATCTCGTCGAGCGCCATGTGACCCGGGCCCTCGACCATGACCTGGACGCCGGCGGCCCAAGCGCGCTTGCACAGCTTGCCCAGCTCGATCATCTCAGCGGTCTCGGTGGCGTCGTTGGAGTCGTAGAGGCAGCCCGGGTGGCAGGAGTCGCCGAGCGAAATCGTCACGTCGTACTCGTGGCAAATCTCGAGCAACTCGTCGTAGAACTCATAGAACGGGTTCTCGTTACCGGTGACCTCCATCCAGCCAAACAGCAGTGAGCCGCCGCGGCTCACGATGTTCATCAGGCGGCCGGTCTCCTTAAAGGTCTTGGTGACCGACTTGTTGATGCCGCAGTGGATGGTCATAAAGTCCACGCCGTCCTCGGCATGCGCGCGCACGACTTCGAACAGGTCGTCCTTGGTGAGCTTGACCAGCGGCTTTTCCATGTAGCCGATGGCGTCGTACATGGGGACGGTGCCTACCATGAGCGGCGTCTCGTCGATGAGCTGCTGGCGGAACTGGCGCGTCTTGCCCGAGTTGGAGAGGTCCATGATGGCGTCGGCGCCAAAGTCCTCGGCGATCTTGACCTTCTTCCATTCCTCGGCGGCATCGGCCTTGTCGCCCGAGATGCCCAAGTTCACGTTGACCTTGGTGGATAGGCCCTCACCGACGCCAAAGGCGCGCATGCCCTTTTTGATGTGCACAATATTGGCGGGAATGGCGATGCGGCCGTCGGCCACGCGCTCGCGGATGTACTCGGGGTCGCGATGCTCGCGCTCGGCGACTTCCTTCATCTGCGGCGTGATCTGCCCGGCACGGGCGAAGTCGATTTGCGTGACGAGCTTGGGCTCGGTCTGTGTGCTCATTGGCACGGCTCCCTTCGTTGGCATTACCCATATCAGGTTTGCGGGTCAGGGCGGGCGCGCCCAATCTCAGCCTGCCGTCTTGTCCCGCAAGCTCCCCGTTATGTCATGGGCTCAAGTATAGCCTGAATGGGTACGATTGGGCCAACGAGCGTGCCTGTGGGGAGGCGTACATGGAAGACAAGCATCTATATCGAGAGACACAATGGGACATATCGGCCGAGGAGGGCCGTGCGCACCATGGGTTGGTCGCGATTGGCTTTGCGGTGCTTGCCGTGCTGGTGATTGCCTTTTGTATTTGGACGTTTGGCGGTCGCGGCGGCGCTGCCTGGGAGTTCGAGGCCGACGATGCCCTGCCGATCATGACGGTGAAGGTCGCTGGCGGTAACACGGTGGCCGCACCGGGCGACTACTGGTATCCGCGCGACGAGTTTGTGCAGCTGCAGTTGAGCGGCGGGTCTATTCCGGGTGAAGAAATCGAACGCGTGACGTTTGATGAGGCACTCAAAACACTCACGGTGAAGCTCAAAGATCAGGGCGATGTGCCTACGACCATGGATATCGCTCTGACGGAGTGGCGTTTGGAACCTCCGTCGGGCGTTACGGTATCCGACGTAGAGCACGTTAAGATTACCTACCAAGATGGCTCGACGAGCGAGATTGCAAAGGCCGATGGCTTGGCGGAGTAATGGGGTGTTTGGAAACGGCGGGCCTATTGTGCCTGCGCGTTCATGAAAACCAGGGTGTTTTTGTCTGAAAGCTCGGGGATGTGCCGATAGCCGATGTTGAATGCGGTAAGTTCGCTTGCATCCTCGAGCTTGTTTTCTGCCATCCACCGCACCATGGAGCCGCGCGCCTTTTTGCTGGCGGTCGACCGTTGGATGGGCTTCCCGTTGCGGATACCCTCGCCAAAGAGGCATGTGACGGCCGTGGCGTCGTCCGCGAGGTGGGGCAGAACGGCTTTGGCATACTCTACGCTGGCGAGGTTGACGATCGTGGTGTTTGAGCCTGCCGGGGCGGTAGCCCGCGCGAGCTTGTCACCCCAAAACGCGTAGAGGTCTCGGGCATCGTCAACGGCGAGCTTCGCGCCCATCTCCAGCCGATACGGTTCGACGGCATGAAAGGGACGAACGCACCCGTAGAGGCCGGAGAGGATCCACAGGTGGCTTTGCAGCCAGGCGAGCTGTTCGGCATCCATTACCTCGGGTGCCATGCTCTGGTACTGAATGCCGTGATAGGACATGATGGCAGGGGAGATGCGGCGCGCGATACCGGAATCGGCAAGATCGCCGTTTCCCAAGATGGGCTCGAACTCATGCAAAATGTCGAGACAAGGGCCCAGCAGCTTGTTGCTGACGTTCCACAGAGCTTGTAGACCGCTGTCGCCTTCGGTTCGTTCGATGTCCAAGAGCGCATGGTGCAGCTGGGCGGTCTCGCGCGCAAAGGGCGGAATCCCCTGAACTTCAAAAGCATCTTGTGCCGCGCGCATTTGCTTGGCGGGCGAAACGATGACCTGCAGCATGGACTCTCCTCTGCCAAAAAGAAGTTGCGGTGGAATGCGGTCTGCGCGGGCCGGTTGAAGGCCAGGTTAGTCCGTATTCCACCGCAAGTTATGGGTGGGGTGGATTAGGCGCGCTCGAGGAAGGCTTTGTAGCCGCGGTAGGCCTCGTAGATATCGGCCTTGTTGGCGACCTCCCACAGGGCGTGCATGGACAGGACGGCAACGCCGGAGTCGATGACGTTCATGCCATACTTGGCCATGATGTAGGCAATGGTGCCGCCACCGCCCGCGTTGACGCGACCGAGCTCACAGGTCTGGAAGTCCACGCCGGCCTCGTCCATGATGTCGCGGATGAGGGCCACGTACTCGGCATCGGCGTCGTTGGAACCGCCCTTGCCGCGGCTGCCCGTGTACTTGTTAAAGCACAGGCCACGACCCATAAAGGCGGCGTTCTTCGTCTCGAACTTGCCGGCATAGCCCGGGTCGAAACCGGCGGACACGTCGGAGGAGAGCATGCGGCTGCGGGCGAGCGCGCGGCGCAGGGCCAGCGGGCTATCCTCGCCGGCGAGCGTCATGATCTCGGCGACGGTGTTCTCGAAGAAGCGGCTCGTCATACCGGTGGCACCCACGGAGCCGATCTCCTCCTTATCGACGATGAGCGTGATGCTCGTGCGCTCCACGTTGGCGACGTTGATCTGGGCGAGCATGGACGGATAGGCGCAGACGCGGTCGTCGTGGCCATAGCCCAAAATCATGGAGCGGTCGAGGCCCATGTCGCGGGCGGGACCGGCGGGCACGACCTCGATCTCGGCGGAGAGGAAGTCCTCCTCCTCGACGCCGTACTGCTCCTTGAGGATGTCCAGGAACATCTGCTTGACGGGCTCCTTGGGAGCGTCCTTGTCGTCCTCGTCAAACTTGACGGGACGGCCGCCCACGATCACGTCGAGGATCTCGGCGTCGACGGCGTCCTTGGCGGGCTTGGACATCTGCTCGCTCGAGAGGTGGATCAGCAGGTCGGAGATGGTAAAGACCGGATCGTCTGCCTTGTCGCCGATGTTGATGTCGACGGTGGTGCCGTCCTTTTTGCAGATGACGCCCACGAGTGCAAGCGGGGAGGCCACCCAGTGGTAGCTCTTGACGCCGCCGTAGTAGTGCGTGTCGAGGTAGGCCATGTCGCCGGCCTCGAAGGCGGGATTCTGCTTAAGGTCCAGGCGCGGCGAGTCCACGTGAGCACCCAGGATGTTAAAGCCCTGCTCGAGCGGGGCGGTGCCCAGGTTGACGAGCATGAGGTCTTTGCCGTGATTGGCGGCGTACACCTTGTCGCCGGCCTTGAGCGTGCGGCCCTCGGCAATCACGGTCTCCAAGTCGACGTAGCCCGCCTCCTCGGCCATCTTGATGCCGGTCTTGACGCACAGGCGCTCGGTCTTATTCTCGCTCAAAAACTGCTTATAGCCGCGGCAAAGCTCCTCGAGTTCCTCGACTTGCTGTGGCGTGTACTTTTTCCATGCGCAGGGACGCTCCATGACGCAGACTCCTTTCGGATCGATCGTGCTGGTTGATGTACCGTGAGCCATCGTATCACGCGCGGGCCCGCGGCGGCAGGGAAGCCTGATGTGCGGTGGCCGCGGGGCGGGGAGCGTGTAAACTGGAGTGAGCAAACCGTGCCCAGCCCAAAGCGAGGTATTCAATATGTCTGACAAGCGCCGCACTTTTGCCGTTATCGACGGCAACTCGCTCATGCACCGCGCCTTCCACGCCGTACCGCCGACCATGAACGCGCCGGACGGTCGCCCCACCAACGCGATCTTTGGCTTTCTGAACATGTTTCTCAAGATGGTCGACGCCTTTAACCCCGACGGTGTGGTCGTGGCGTTTGATAAGGGCAAGCCGCGCGTGCGCATGGAGATGCTGCCGCAGTATAAGGCGCAACGCCCGCCCATGGACCCCGATCTGCATGCGCAGTTCCCTATGATTAAGGAGCTGCTCACCGCGCTCAACGTGCCGATTCTGCAGTCCGAGGGCTGGGAAGGCGACGATATCCTGGGTACCATGGCGCGCCTGGGTGAAGAGGCCGGCTGCGACATGCTACTGGTGACCGGCGACCGCGACATGTATCAACTCGTGACCGAGCACGTCAACGTGGTCTCGACCCGCAAGGGCCTGTCCGACGTGGCGATCATGACGCCCGAGAGCGTGGACGACCTGTATCACGGCATTACGCCGGCGCTCGTGCCCGATTTTTACGGTCTAAAGGGCGATACGTCGGACAACATTCCCGGTGTACCGGGCATCGGCCCCAAAAAGGCGAGCGCGCTCATCGCACAGTACGGCAGTTTGGACGAGGTCTTCGCGCATGCCGACGAGGTCAAGGGCAAGATGGGCGAGAACCTGCGTGCGCACATCGACGATGCACTGCTGAGCCGCAAGGTTGCGACCATTCGCACCGATGCGCCCGTCGAGCTCGACTTTGACGAAACGTCCTTCCCGGCGTTTTCTGCCGACGAAGTGTCCGCGGCGCTGGGCACGCTTGGTATCACCGCCATGCAGAACCGTTTCTTGGCGCTGATCGGCGGCGAGGGCGGGGCTGCTGCCTCCAGTGTGTTTGAGATATCTGCGATGGTTCGCGCAGCCGCCGGCGATGCTGACGCGCTTGGTGCCGTTGCGGCTGAGGTCTCCCGCGCGATTGATGCCGGCGAGTGGGTCGCCGCCGTGGTGGACGACGACAAGGAAGAGGGCGCGCTCTTTGGACTGACGCGCACGCTGTGGTTGGCGACGTCCAAGGGCCTGTTCGCGTTCGAGGAGGGCGACAGCTGTGCGGCGGCTGAGGTTGAGGGCTTCAACTTCGTCCACGGCGTGATCGCCGGCGTGCTCGCGCGTCTGTTTATGGAGGGTCGCGTGGCGAGCCCGGATATGAAGGCGCTGTTGCACGAGCTTTCGCCCATCGATTCTTCTGAGCCCGAGCTCATGGATCCGCTCGCTGCCGATTCCACGCGTATCTTCGATACCGTGGTCGCTGCCTATCTGTTGGATTCCGACCGCTCCGAGTTCGATGAGGCATATCTGGCCGATACGTATCTGCAGATGGCGCTGCCTGCGGCGCGCGGCGCAGAGGGTGCCGACGAGGACGCTCCAGCGCCTGCCGCCCGTACTGCGGCTCTGACGCTGGCGCTCGTGGCGCCGTTGCGCGAGTGCATGGCCCGTGAGAATGCCGCCAATGTGTTCGATGGCATCGAGATGCCGCTCGTTCCGGTGCTTGCCAAGATGGAGCGCGCGGGCATGCTCGTGGACCCCGATCGCCTGCGCAGTCTGTCCGCGGGTCTGGCGACCCACATCACCGAGGTCGAGCGAAGCATTCGCGACCTTGCCGGTGATGAGACCTTTAATATTGGCAGTCCCATGCAGCTGTCGCATGTGCTCTTTGATGTGATGGGGCTTCCGACCAAGGGCCTCAAGAAGACTAAGCGCGGCTACTATTCGACCAACGCCAAGGTGTTGAGCGACCTTGCCCGCGACCACGAAATCGTGCGTCTGATCTTGGATTGGCGTGAAAAGTCCAAGATCAAGTCCACCTATCTGGACACGCTGGGCCCGCTACGCCGTGGTGACGGTCGTGTGCACACTACGTACAACCAGACCATCACGGCAACGGGGCGTCTGTCCTCGAGCGACCCGAACCTGCAGAACATCCCGACGCGCTCGGAGCTGGGTCGTACCGTCAAGACGGCGTTTTCGGCAGGCGAGGGCAGCGTCTTTTTGGCGGTGGACTACTCGCAGATCGAGCTGCGTCTGCTGGCGCATCTTTCGGGTGACGAGCACCTGGTGCGCGCCTTTAACGAGGGCGAGGACTTCCATGCCGAGACGGCGGCGCGCGTGTTCGGTGTGCCGGTGTCCGAGGTAACGCCCGACCTGCGCAGTCGCGCCAAGGCCGTGAACTTTGGCATCGTGTACGGTCAGCAGGCCTACGGTCTGTCGCAGTCGCTGCATATCTCGATGGCCGAGGCGCGCGACATGATCGACCGCTACTACGAGGCCTACCCGGGCGTGCGTACGTTCCTCGACAACGTGGTGGCGCGCGCCAAGCAGACGGGCTACGCCGAGACCATGTATGGCCGCAGACGCCATATTCCCGAGCTCAAGGCCAAAAACCCGCAACTCCGTGGCTTTGGTGAGCGCACGGCCATGAACCACCCCATGCAGGGCACCGCCGCCGATATCATCAAGATTGCGATGGCCCGCGTAAGCCGTCGCCTGGAAGAAGAAGGCTTTGCCGCCCACATGATCCTGCAGGTACACGACGAACTGGACTTTGAGTGCCCCGTCAACGAAGTCGAGCGCCTAACCACCATGGTCCGCGACGTCATGGAACACGTAGTAGACCTTCGCGTACCGTTGATCGCCGAAGCCAGCACCGGCATAACCTGGGCCGATGCCAAATAAAGACGTACCAACAACCCCAAAGTAACCAAAAACAGAAGGGGGCTCCTTGTCAACAAGGAGCCCCCTTCAACCGTAATTATTCAGCCAAGTATCTAGACGCCAAGACGCCATCTAGGCGGCAGGTAAGTAAACCTAGGGCCTGGCCGGGGGGGACAAGAGGTATATTAATTGAATAAACAACAAAAAAAAACACAAAAATTATAGATAAATATTA